>JAOPYO010000285.1 GCA_025964575.1 Actinomycetes bacterium | reverse complement strand
ACAGGCCCTGCCCGAGCGAGCCGCAGGTGTAGTCGAAAACCGGTGAGTTCTCGGTGCCGATCGCCTCGATGGGAGAGCCGTCCTGGCCGTACCGGCCGATGGCGGATTCGTCCAGCAGGCCCAGTTCCACCGCGGCGGCGAACGGGCCGATGACGTAGTGCCCCGGCGAGCAGACCAGCCGGTCCAGACCCGGGCGGGCGTGCCCGAAGAACGCGGCCACCTGCTCGGCAGCGGACAACGCCTGTCCCAGGTACCCGAATCCGTGCGGGGCGACCATCTCGACGGCGCGCAGCCGGATTCCGGTCGCCAGCCTCGCGACATCCTCGACCACCCAGGTGGCCCCAGGATCCGACACTCTCGCTTGGGTGTCCATCCAGCCTCCGCTCACGCTCAATTGGCTAATTGGCCTAGCCACATGCTCGTCGCAGAAGGACCCGCCTGTCAACCCCTCGCTTGGCGGCTCGATGGCATCACGGCGGCCGCGGCCACCGACCGACGGCCGACCGGGGCATGACTCAGCGTTCGATGAAGCGGCCCGGGGCACGCCAGGTGGGACGCCAACGCCTTTCATGACGACCTGCGTGCCTACGTGGTCGAACACCTGCGGGACGAGCGGGCGGTCCTCGTGGTCGATGAGACCGGGGGATCTGAAAAAGGGCGTCTAATGCCGACATCGGCATTACGTGCCTTATGGCGAGCACACGGTAATGCCGAAGGGGCGCCCGTGGCTTGTCCCGCTCGAAAATACGATTCGATGCTGTGAACTGCGGTGATGTCGCTCCGTCAGGCGGCACGGTGATACTCGTTGATCAGAGCTCTGAGGATGGGTTGTCGTCAGTTGCCGCCGGGACTGTTGCAGTGCTGGATGTACTCGGTCAGCACCTTCACGGCGTGGGCCTGGTGTAGAGCAGCATTCGGTCGAGGAGTTCGCGGCGTAGGGTGCCTACGGCCGGGGGTCACCTCACGGCCGTCACTCCTCACGGTACGTACCCGCGCTAGATTTGACCATGTCAATTTTTGCGACGCGATGATCGCGTGTGACTTCTTCACAGTACGTGGGTAACGCAGCAGGCCCGGAATCTGGCCATGGAACTGGGGGAGCGGATGGACTCGATGCCATTCCTCATTCGTGACGCGACACCAAGGCCTCTGTCGGGTGATGCTTGTCCGTTAACTGCGCTGGTGGCAGAGCCACACCAGGTCTGGACGCCTTTGCGGTTGTTCACGTACTTGACGGCGTCGCACCATCTGGCACCCATGCACGCTCTGCTGTGCCCGCCCTTGGGCGTCGTGACGGAAACCGAGATCAAGGGATCCCCACGGTAATTCTTGCATTCGGTATAAGCGCGAAACTTTATTCGTGAACCAGTGTTGATGCTCACGTAGTTTGGCACGTCGCGGCCGATGCGAGTGACAAACCGGGCCGGTACCGGCCAAGGCTGGTCGCTTGCCCGACCCGTCACAGGATTCCCGTTCTGGCGCAGAAGGCGGCCCTGATTGCCGCAGCCAATGCCAAACGGTTCACCGGAGTGGCTCCTTTCGTAATGAGCCGAAGAAGGGCCTGATGCAATAGGCTCGGTCAGGACGATTTTTCCTGTCCAAATTCAACCAGAGCGACTCATTCGAGGACAAGGGGCCGTACGGATCCGGACAGACTCGGACAGACTCGGGGCAAAGACCTGGCCGAGTCGCTGCTGGATCTTGCTGGAAAGGGCTGATGTGCCGGCTTGTATGGGGATGCGGTTCGTGGCCGAGGTAGCTGTACTGGGGTTATGCCTGTTCAGCGGGGCGGACAGCGCGAGCCCGCCTGGATACCGATCGGTGATGCGGTGGCTTACGAACGGGCTGCGGCACCTGCACGGCTTGGCGCTCCCGACCAGCTCGGCGCTGACCAAGGCCAGGCAGCGTCTGGGGTCCAAGCCTCTTGAGCTGCTGTTCGATCTGCGACGAGGGGCCTTGGCCGGGTCGGGGACACCGGGTGCGTTCGCGATCGGGCTGCGTCTGCAGGCATGTGACGGGACCGGCCTGGACGCTGCGGACACCCCGGCCAACGCGCGGGAGTTCGGTGTGACCCAGGGCAGGAACCCGCAGCTGCGGTTGCTCGCGCTGGTCGAATGCGGCACCCATGCCCTCATCGACGCGGTCTTCGACGGCGTCACCAAAGCCAGCGAGCACAAGCTCGCCCGTCGACTGCTCCACGCGCTCACCCCGGGGATGCTGCTGCTGGCCGACCGGAACTTCCCAGGTCACCAGCTGTGGGGACTGGTCGCCGCGTCCCGTGCCGACCCGAAGGCTCGCTATCGCCAACCACGGTTCGGTTGCTCCTCAAGCGACCCCGAGTCTCCCCGTGGGTTCGTGATTTCCGAAGTGCCTGTCCGCTTGAACCGACGGGTGGGCGCTGGCCAATGAGCTGGTTCAGGTGCTTCGGTTCACGAACCGGAGTCGGCGGGTGTGCGGCCGATGGCCAGGATGTGGGAGCTGGAGGCCATGAGAGCGGGATCGGACTCGGCGATACGGGCGGCGGTGAGGGCGGATTCGAGCAACGGAGATCCGGCCAGCGACTGGCCGGTATGCGTCTCGATGCCCTTGAGGGTAGGCCACGCCGGACCTTCCACTCCGTAGAGCTGGACGTCGGTGAACCCGGCGTCGATCACCTCCGACCTGAGCTCGTCGGCGGTGTGGAAGTACGCGGTCGTGAATCCGAACTGGCCGTCATGGCGTCCAGATGCGAGCACAGGCAGCAGGCTGTCAGCGGAGGCTGCTTCCAGACGAGCGGTCGCCGCAAACTCGAGCAGCCCGGCGTGCCTGCTGATCGCTGCGGCCGCCATCAACCTGGCGGGCCGAAGCACCCGCCGCGCTTCGCGGAGCGCCTGGATGCGGTCGGTCCGCTCGGTCAGGTGATAAAGGGGTCCGAGCAAGAGGACGGTGTCGTACGACCTGTCCGTGGCTGTGAGGGCTCGGGCGTCGCCGAGCTCGGCGGTGCACGCGGTGGAGGCCCGCGCTTGCTGCAGGTGTCGTTCGACCGGATCGACCAGGTGGACCGTATAACCGTCGGACACGAGCCACCGCGCATGGACTCCAGGACCACCGCCCACGTCGAGCACGGCGGCCGGCGCGGCGGGCAGATGGCGTCGAAGGAGCTCCTGGGTGCGGAGGAACTCTAGCTCCCCGTGCGCCACGGACGACAGGCGAGCCTCCTCGTCGTAGGCCGAGGCGTAGAAATCGATGATCTCTGGTGCGACCTCATGTGTTTCCATCGCTTCATCCTTGCCTCACGCGGCCACCCACCGCACCTGGATTTCCAGCTGCTGTGCAGCCTGCGCCTGATCGAGACAACCATCACCGACACGACCGACCTCGCTGACGCTCCGGTCGCGCCCGAACCTTCCACCGCCGAGGTCCGGGCCCGGGCCCGAGGCCAAAGCATCGCCGTTCCAGACCGGGGCAAACTCCGCCCCGAGGCCTGGGACGCCTGGCAAGCCGCCCACCAGCGATAGGCAGCCCCTCTCTTACAGACGCGACCGCAAACGAATTACCTGCACAGATGCCGAGATTGAAGATCACAACCCCGGAAACGCGCGAACTCTGGGCTTTCACGGCCCAGGACTCCCGAAGCTCCGGCGAGGGGCAAGGTAGCGGTGAGGTAGGTGTGTCGGGGCAGAGAGCGCGATTGAGGCGCAGATCACATCCGGTGCTCCGATGTCACATTCTTGAACCGCAAATCATCTTAGGGGAGTTAGCACCCACAGGAGGAGATCCATCGATGATCAACAGCCCTGACGGTGCCACTGCCGACAGCGCGGACGGCACCGCCTTCGGGGTGTTCTCCGACTACGGCGAGCTGCTCTTCTCGATGGTCTACAACCTGCTCGGCAGCGTCGCCGACACCGAGGACGTCCTCCAGGACACCTGGCTGGCCTGGCGCGGCCGGATTGCTGCTCGGACTCATCAGCGTGCCACTGGTGGGGACGGCGGCCGCGATCGGTCTCATCCTGTTCTTCGTCTGCGCGGCGTACACCCACGTTCGGGTGAGCGACTACGGACAAACGTTCTTCCTAAGGAGCTGCTTCTTCCTCCCAATGGCCGTCGCCACCCTGGCGTTGGACCTGGCCAGCTGACGGACAACCCGGGACGGCAAGGCCGCGATGCGCACCGTTGAGAAGGCCACGACAGCGGTCCACACCATCGAGGGCGCGATGCCCGGCTCGGCGTTGGCACGACCATCACACGCGACATACAGCAGTCGGCTGTCCGCATCATCCCCGGTCGTGCTGATCGTGGTGTTCCCATTCTCCCGCTCCTACTGAGGACGATCGCTCACCGGCCATAATATGAATTCCATATGATATGATACTCATATTGAATTAATTCGTCGTTTAGCCGGGCGAAGTGATGACCGTTCAAGAGATCACAAGGAGTTCCGATGACCACTGATGATGCACAGCGCCGACGTTCTGTGCGGGGCAAGGTCGATTTCACGATGATGTACGCGGCGCACGATGCGTTCCAGCGTGACCTGCGGCGCCTGACCGCCGTGGTCGGGGCGGGCCGGACCGCTGACCCTGCCGTGCGTGCCGGCTGGGA
>JAOPYO010000255.1 GCA_025964575.1 Actinomycetes bacterium | reverse complement strand
GACGACCAGAACGCCGGCACGGACGCCTCAAGTGGCGGGGCGGTGATTTCCAAGCCGGTGGTGCCGGCCGACTGCGGCGCGCAGTTCGGTAACAGCGACACCTTCGTCAGCGTCATCACGCCTTGAGTTCCCAGGCGGGCCTTCGGGCCCGCCTGGTTCTCTCAACTGGAACGGCTCCCGCGCGGGCCTGCCCCCGGCCTGAAGGCCGGAGCACCGGCCCGCAACTTGGTAGCGTGCGCCCCGTGAGTGACATATATGAGTTCACCATGGCAATGGATCTGCGCGATGACCTGTCTGATGGGGAGGTCGCCGAGCTCCGGTGGCACCTGGGTCTCCGCCCGCAGCCGGACACGTTGCGCATCGTGCCCGAATTCCCGATCGTGGTGGAGAACGAGCTCGGCGAACTGACGGTAGAAGACCATCCTCATCCGGTACTGGGCGAGCGTGGTCCGGCCTGGAAGGTGGGCGGAGAACTCTCTTCCGAGCTGGTCAGACGCGAAGGTCAGGCATCCAGCGGCTGGACCGTGACCGCCCGGCAGGAGCTACACCCGGACGGCTTCGATGAGGTCGGCGTACTGCTGCGCTGGCTGGCCGTAAAAAGCGACGACAAGCACGTGAACCCTGACGGATCGGTCTCTGTGGGGTTCCTCAGAGCTTACGAAGATGGTGATCCTCAACCACTCACGATCAAGAACGGCGTGGTCAGCTGGCAGGCATAGGGTCCACCTGTGATCAGACCGTCACGTTCTGCCTGCGGAACAGCACACCGGCCCCGGCGATGCAGGACACCAGCAGTGCCAGCAGTCCGGTGAGCCCGACCCACCAGGACGGCGCCGCGCCGCCCTGAGCGAGGAATGTGTTCCAGTAGCTGGTAACGACATAGGTCTTCGCGGGGAAGCGCGTCCAGGTCGCGACCCAGTACGCGGGTGTGGCGTGACTCAACGTCGTCAGGCTCCCGCCGATGAGGCTGACCATGATCACTCCGAGAGTGAGGCTCAGCGTTCCGACGGTGGAACGGGTCACGACCGCGGCGGCGGTCCCGAGCGCGGCGAACACGGCCATCGTGAGGACTGCGCGCGCGGCGATCGGCCAGGTGGCGGCCCAAGCCTGGCCCAGGCTCGGCGCGTGCCCCGGCAGATGATAAGCCGACTGCAGCATCGGCCCGCAGGCCGCCAGCGCGATCCACGTCACCGCGAATACCGCGAGGGAGGCGAGCCAGGTGCTGGCCCAGGCGCAGACCAGTAGCCGGGTACGGCGCGCATCGACGAGCAGCTGGGTCTTGATGGTACGCCGAGTCCATTTGCCGCCGATGTGCCCGGCGGCCAACAACGCGATGATGAAGGCACCGGGCAAGGAGGCCATGAGCCCGGCTGCCATCGCGCCTGCCTGAACGGGGTGGAGATAGCCTCGGTCGGCCGAGGCCGCCCGGACGGCACGGTCGCGAGAATCGTTCTGCTGCTGGATGACACCCGCGTGGGTGAGACTCCGAAATTCGCTGATCTTGCGGTCGCAGGCCGGTCCCGGAGGCAATCCCAGATCAGCGCAGGTGACCTGGGCGGCGGCACGGTACCCGGGCGAGGCGATGTCCCCGTGAGCGTTCTGGACACCCGCCAGCATCAGCAGGACACCGAACAGGGCCATGATCGCCATGGACCAGTAGGTAAGCGGGCGTCGCAGGGTACGCAGGTCAGCGCGGAGCGAGCGCATTGCGGCCATCCTTGGTCTCGGCGTCGGTGCCATGGTCGGTCGTGCGGCCGGAGTCGCTGCCGGTGATGTTCAGGTAGAGCCCCTCGAGGCCGGTCCGCTGTGCGGTGACCGATTCGGGATAGATCCCGGCGGCCGCGAAGCACTCGGCTTCCCGCCCGGACCGCTCGATGATCGCGGCGTCGCTGACCTTCTCGGCCGAGAGCGCGCGCATCACAGCGGCCATATCCGCGTCCTTCGAGTCATCGTCTGCCTTCCGCAGCCTTGAATGGACACCCTCCTTCGCCGATCCACCGAAAACCGTTACACCGCCGCGTAGCCGTTTGCCGTCGGTGAACCTGTGCCCTCCTTGGCGAGGTGGTCCCGCCAGTGCTCACCGATCCGGACGCCGTACTTACATCTACGCAAACTGGCCGAAACATGTGCGTACTACCGTCCCATCGCCCCCACTGGCCACTGAGTGCGCATGTCACGCGTACCCGGGTACGGAGCCTGTCCTTCCGCGGTCGAGCGCTCCGCTGTGCCACGAGATTTCACGAAGGAGTGGAAAATCTTGCGATTGTCACGAATTCTCCGGTCTGCATCGATCGGACTCACCGTTGTCCTGACAGCGACCGGACTGGTGACGATTTCCCATGTATCGGGGACGCTGGCGGCGACGGCCTCTGCCGGCAACTCGTCCGCGCAGTGGACCGTGTTGCGGAAGAAGCTCCAGCCGGTACTGGATGATGCCGCCGGCCACCATGTGATTCTTGGGATCTCGGCGCGCAGCCTCGCTGGTCCCCATACGAATCAGTCGCTCGACATGGGGAGCATGGGCCCGTACAAAGCGGCCAGCACCATCAAGCTCGGCCTGGCGTCCCTCCTCATGAAAGGCGTCGACGACGGCAAGTGGACGTTCGACACCAAGGTCACGGTCAAGCCGGAGGACCTCGTCGGAGGTTCTGGGACCCTGCAGAAGGAGGGGAAGTCCGCCTTCCCTCAGTCGATCACCCTGGACCGGCTCATGCGGCTCATGATCACGGTCAGCGACAACACCGCGACGAACGTTCTGATCGACTTCGTGGGTGGGTTCGACCCGATCAATCGGTTCACTCAGAGCTTGGGATTGAGCGATTCCGGATTCCACTTCGGACGGAAGATGATCCTTCCGCACCCCCCGGAGCAGGAGAACTGGATCTCACCTGCCGAAGACGCAGAGCTGTTGAAGATGATCTACCGCAGCATCTTCATCAGCAAGGCCGCCAGCTCCCAGATCATCTCGTGGATGCGCCAGCAACAGGTGAACACCAAATTCGGCGCCGTGATCCCTCGTGACGACCTGGCCAACAAAACTGGAGAGAACACCGACGTCAGCCACGACACGGGATACCTCCTCGTCCCCGGTCACGAAACGGTTCTGTCGGTGATGACGTCGTTCAACCCAGCGGACTTTCCTGACTGGAACACCGCCTTCGCCACGGCGAACGCGGAGGTTCAGAAGGTGGCGAAGGTGGTCTACGACTACCTGCGAAACTCCGCCCCGGCCCCGGCTCAATAGCTCCAACGGAGACGAGCCGTCGCCGGCCGGCAAGGGCGGTGGCGGCTCGTCATTTTGCGGCGGGTTCGTCGTGGCTCGTGCTTTCCGACAGCGTGCGCCAGGTGGCAATCTCGGCGAGGACGCGCTGGTGGTGTTCGGTGATGAACTCGACCGCGTCGACGGTGACCTCCTGCGGGCGGTCCTGCGGACGGTTCGGCTGCTCGACACACCGCAGGACATCCCCGTGCTGGCGCCGTTGCCGCTCCGCGAACTCGTATACCGGCTCGCCACAGCAGACCGCGGCCACCGGCTGCGGTGGCCGAGTACCGACAGTGCGGGCCCAGGGGCCCGCATCGCGCGCGCAGTCGGAGACTGTGACCTGTGCGGATGGCGACTGGTCTGTAACATCGCCGACCCGATACCGGGCGCGAACTTCCGCACCGACAGCTTCGCCAGCCTGGCGACCGACCCGCGCGCGGGCTCGACCCCCG
>JAOPYO010000243.1 GCA_025964575.1 Actinomycetes bacterium | reverse complement strand
TGGGGGTCTTGGTGGGCGCGGAAGGGACTCGTTAGGCTCGCGGACGACGGTTCGTACAGCTGAGGAGACGTTCATGGGTGAATTCGTACGGGTCGAGATCGATGATGGTGTCGCCACCATCCGGCTGGACCGGCCCAAGATGAAAGCACTCAACGCACAGATCCAGGACGAGCTCATCGAGGCCGCCGGACAGGTGACCAAGGATGACGCGGTCAGGGCCGTCGTCATCTACGGCGGGGAGAGGGTCTTCGCGGCCGGTGCCGACATCAAAGAGATGGCGGACCAGTCGTACGCCCAGATGTCCGTGTACTCGGCCAAGTTGCAGGAGTTCACGACCGCGCTGGCGGCGATCCCCAAGCCGGTCATCGCGGCCATCACCGGCTATGCCCTCGGCGGGGGCCTGGAGGTCGCTCTCGCCGCCGATTTCCGGGTGGCGGGGGAGAACGCCAAGGTCGGTCAGCCGGAGATCCAGCTGGGAGTCATCCCGGGCGCGGGCGGGACCCAGCGGCTGACCAGGCTGGTCGGCCCGGCCAGGGCCAAGGACCTGATCTTCTCCGGTCGTCACATCACGGCTCCCGAGGCACAGAAGATCGGCCTGCTCGACAAGGTCGTCCCGGACGCCGACGTCTATACGGTCGCCGTGGCGTGGGCGGCGAGTTTCGTCAACGGCCCTGCCCTGGCGCTGCGCGCGGCCAAGCAGGCCATCGACACCGGTCTCGAGGCCGACCTCGAGACCGGCCTGGAGATCGAGCGCCTGCAGTTCGCCGGCCTCTTCGCCACCGAGGATCAGAAGCTGGGCATGAAGAGCTTCCTGGAGGAGGGCCCCGGCAAGGCGAAGTTCACCGGCAGATGAATCCGAACCGTCGAGCGGACGTGCACCCTTAGGGGGCGCGGTACAAGGCCGTCATTTCGGCGTTGAAGCTGGTCCCGCGCCCGCTGCCCCTTGCCGCCGTCAAGCGGATGTGGCGGCGGTGACCGCTACTCAGGTGCACAAACAGTAGGCGTTCATCTTTGTCGTGCCCCGCATAGCCGCCTGTACCTACGGTCCCGTAAGTTAGTACGTGACAGATGAGACACGAGTATCAGTGAAGGGTCAGGCATGCCTCTCACCTCCGGTCCGAAGACCCAGAAAGAACTGCTCCTGGAGCTGGAGCCGGTCGTAGAAAAAGAGGTCAACCGTCATCTGACGATGGCCAAGGAGTGGTTCCCGCACGAGTACGTGCCCTACAGCGACGGCCGCACCTACTCGGGTGTGCTCGGCGGCGAGGGCTGGGAGCCCGGGGACTCCAAGGTGTCACCCGAGTCCCGCGACGCGCTGCTGGTCAACCTGCTGACCGAGGACAACCTGCCCGGCTATCACGCGGCCATCGCCTGGATCATGGGCAAGGACGGCGCCTGGGGCTTCTGGGTGAATCGCTGGACGGCCGAGGAGAACCGCCACGGCATCGTGATCCGTGACTATCTGACGGTGACCCGCGCCCTTGACCCGTACGTGCTGGAACGCGCCCGCATGCAGCACATGCAGGGGGGCTACGAGCCCGACCACGGGGACAGCCTGCTGCACGGCGTCTCGTACGTGGCGTTCCAGGAGCTCGCGACCCGCGTGTCGCACCGCAACACAGGCAAGGCCTCTGGCGACCCGCTGTGCGAGCAGATGATGGCGCGGGTGGCGGCCGACGAGAACCTGCACATGCTCTTCTACCGCAACGTGATCGCCGCAGCCTTTGAAATCAGCCCCAATGAGGCCATGCGCGCGTGCACCGACGTCGTGAAGAACTTCCAGATGCCGGGCTACACGATCGACAACTTCCTGCGTAAGTCGGTCAGCATCGCCAACGCCGGCATCTACGACCTGCGACTGCACCACGACGATGTGCTCGCGCCGATCCTGCGGCAGTGGGGCGTCTTCGAGCTCGAGGGCCTGACCGATGAGGGCGAGAAAGCGCGTCAGGAGCTCAGCGAGTTCATGGTCGGGCTGGACGCCGCCGCCAAGAGGTTCGAGGAGCGCCGTGAGGCGCGCCGCGCCCGGCAGGCCGCTCGCCAGGCCTAGGGTAATTCGTCCCGAATGACCTGTTTTCCGGGGATGACCTGCTCTCTCGTGACAAAACAGTCGGAACCTTCTATCGCTCCGTGCCGTCGAAGAGGGCATGGAGCGATTGGGGGAATACCGCCTGCTGGAGCGGATCGGCGGGGGCGCCACGTCGGTGGTCTACTGCGCGGTGGACGGGCAGGGGCGCACGGTCGCGGTGAAGGAGCTGCGCCCTGAGTTCGCCGCCGACCCGGACGCCCGCCGTCGGCTGGCCAGGGAGATCGTCGCACAGGGCAAGGTCCACAGCGCCTACGTCGCCCGCCTGATCGACGGTGATGTGCGCGGGGAGCGGCCGTACGCGGTGACGCAGTACGCGCCGGGGACGACGCTGGGCGATCTCATCAGGTCGTACGGGCCGCTGCGCGGCGCGCCGTTGCTGCGGTTCGCCCTGCAGCTCGCCGAGGGGATGGCGGCCGTCCACGAGGCCGGGGTCGTGCACCGCGACCTGAGCCCCGCCAACGTCATGGTGCTCGGCGGTACACCACTGATCATCGACTTCGGTATCGCCCATGATGAGGGTGCGGCACAGATCACCCGGCCGGGGATGCTGATCGGCACTCCCGCCTATCTGGCCCCCGAGCTGATCGAGGGCGAGCCGGTGGGCCCCGCCGCGGACGTGTTCTCCTGGGCCGGCACCGTGGCGTATGCGGCCACCGGTCGGCCGCCCTTCGGCGCCGGGTCGCTGCACGCCGTCTGTTTCCGTATCCTGCGTGGGGCGGCGGACCTCGACGGGATCTCCGAGCCGCTCAGTTCTCTGCTGCGACTCGGGCTTCGGCGTGACCAGGCCTCCCGCCCCCCTGCGAGCTGGTTCGCGAACAGCATCCGGCAGTGGTGCGGAGATCCTGTGCCGGTTCCGGCCAGATGAGGTGGACGGCTCGATGTCGGTTAGATCACGCTAAGCCTCGAGGGCATAGATAGGGTTGCGTGCGATGAAGGGGGTCAACACGTCTGGGGACCGCATCGGCCACTACCGCCTGCTCGAGATTCTCGGGGAAGGTGGCATGGGGGTCGTGCATCTGGCGGTCGATCCGCAGGGCCGCAAGGTTGCCATCAAGGTCCTGCGGCCGCAGGTGGCGGGAGACGTGACCGCGCTGCGCCGGCTGGCGCGCGAGGTCGACACGATGCGGCGGGTGCACAGCCCGCACGTCGCCGAGATCCTGGACGCCGACGTCACGGCGGAGCGGCCGTACATCGTCACGCAGTTCGTGCCTGGCCGCACGCTCGAAGAAGCGGTCTTCGACAGCGGACCCATGCGTGGCCGGCCACTGCAGCGACTGGCCACCGGGCTCGCCTCGGCGCTGGCCGCCATCCACGGCGCCGGGGTCATCCACCGTGACCTCAAGCCCGGCAATGTCATGATCCTCGACAGCGAGCCGGTTCTGATCGACTTCGGGATCGCCCAGGGCATGGACGCCACGCGCCTGACCGCGACCGGCATGGTCATCGGCACACCGGGCTATCTGGCTCCGGAGATCATCGAGGGTGAGGAGGCCGGCGCCGCCGCCGATGTGCACTCCTGGGCCGCCACCCTGGTCTACGCCGCCACCGGACGGCCACCGTTCGGCTCCGGCACGTTCGAGTCGATCTTCTACAAGATCATGCAGGGCACCCCTGATCTTGACGGCGTGCCGGAGGCGATGCTGCCACTGATCCGGACCGCGATGGCGCACCACCCGGTCGAGCGGCCGACCGCGGTCACGCTGGTCCAACTGGCCCGCCGGATCGATCTCGACGCCACGGTGACCGACCAGACCAGGGCGGACGCACCCATCCAGGTGTTCACGTCGCCACCTCCCAGTCCCACGCGAACTCCGCCTCAGCACGAGCAGTTGCAGCAGCCCAAAGACTTCAAGGGCCTGCTGCCGCCGGCCGCGCCCCCCCCCCCCCCCCCCCCCCC
>JAOPYO010000016.1 GCA_025964575.1 Actinomycetes bacterium | reverse complement strand
CGGCGGCGGTGCAGGATCCGGATGGCCGCGACGGAACCCATGACCGCGACCTCGGCGCCCGGCCATGCGAGCACCCTCGTGGCTCCGAGGGACTTGCTGTTCATCGCGATATATGCGCCGCCGTAGGCCTTACGGGTGATCAGCGTGACGCGCGGCACGGTCGCCTCGGCGAACGCATGGAGCAGCTTCGCGCCGCGTCGTACGACGCCGTCCCACTCCTGGCCGACGCCCGGCAGGTAGCCGGGGACGTCCACCAGCACCACCAGCGGAACCCCGAACGCGTTGCACATCCGGACGAACCGGGCGCACTTCTCGGCGGAGATGGAGTCCAGGCAACCACCCAGCCGCAGCGGGTTGTTGGCGATGATGCCAACGGTTCCGCCGCCGAGCCGGCCGAGCGCGGTGACGATGTTCGGCGCCCACTTGGCGTGCAGCTCCACCATCCCGGCGGGGTCGTCGACGATGTTCTTGACAAGCGGCAGCACGCTGTAGGCCCGCCTGACGTTCTCCGGCAGGACGTCGCCGAGGTCGAGGTCCTTGACGTCATCGGGCCGCACCCGGCTCTGGTGGCCGAGCAGCACCGTGAGCCGGCGAGCCTGCACCAGCGCCTCGGCGTCGTCCTTGGCCACGACGTGCACCACACCCGACTTCTTGGAGTGCGGGTCGGCGCCGCCCAGGCCGGCCATGTCGATCTCTTCGCCGGTGACCGACTTCACGACATCCGGGCCGGTGACGAAGATCTTGCCGCTCTCCGACAGGATCACGATGTCGGTGAGGGCTGGACCGTAGGCAGCGCCACCGGCCGCCGGGCCGAGCACCACAGAGATCTGCGGCACCACGCCGGAGGCATGGGTCATGGCGGCGAACACCAACCCGACGGCGTGCAACGACTCCACGCCTTCGGCCAGCCGAGCCCCGCCGGAATGCCAGAGTCCGATGATCGGAAGACGTTCCCGTACAGCGTGGTCGTAAGCCAGCACGATGGCTTCGCAGCCGGCCATGCCCATCGCCCCGCCCATGATGCGCGGGTCGCTGGCGAACGCCACCACGGGTATGCCCTCGATGCGGCCGATGCCTGCGAGGGCGCCACTGCCGTCATCGGCGGTCAGCGCCCGGAAGGAGCCGTCGTCGAAGAGGGCGGAGAGCCGGACCTGCGGATTCCGCGGGTCCACTTCCTCCTGCTGTGCGGGGACGGACGCGGTCGCGACCAGGTTGTCGAGCACGGTCATGCGGACTGGCTCCTTGAATATGGCGGCGTCAGACTGCGCGCTGGAAGACGACGGCGGTGTTGTGGCCGCCGAAGCCGAAGGAGTTGTTGAGTGCGGCTATGGGGCCGTCGGGCAGCTTGCGCGGCTCGCCGCGCACGATGTCCAGGTCTACGGCGTCATCGAGGTCGTCGAGATTGGCGGTGGCGGGCACCAGACCCTCACGCAGCGATAGCACGGTGATGAGCGACTCCAGTGCGCCGGCGCCGCCGAGCACGTGCCCGGTCATCGACTTGGTCCCGGTGATGCAGACCCTCTTGGCCTGGTCACCGAGTGCGGCCTTGATGGAGGTGAGTTCGGCGATGTCACCCGCGGGGGTCGAGGTGGCGTGCGCGTTGATGTGAACGATGTCCTCGGGCTGTAGACCGGCGATCTTGAGCGCACGCACCATCGCCTTGGACTGCCCGGCCCCGCTCGGGTCGGGAAGCACGATGTCGTAGGCGTCACCGGAGTAGCCCGCACCCGCGGCCACGCCGTGGATCGTCGCGCCACGGGCGAGGGCGTGTTCCTCGGACTCGAAGATCATCACTGCGGCACCCTCACCGAGCACGAACCCGTCGCGGTTCTTGTCGTACGGGCGGGAGGCGCGCTCGGGCTCCTCGTTGCGGGTGGACATGGCTCGCATGGCCCCGAACGACGCCATCTGCAGCGGGTGGACACAGGACTCGGTGCCACCGGCGATGACCACGTCGGCCCGGCCGGTGCGGATCATGTCGATGGCGTAACCGATGCCGTCGGCACTGGAGGCGCAGGCGCTGACCATGGCGTGCACGCCCGCCTGGGCGCCGAACTCGATGCCGACCATGCCCGCGGCTCCGTTGGGCATGAGCATCGGCACGGTGAAGGGAGAGACCCTCGACCAGCCTTTGTCCAGGTACGTCTTATAGCTGTTCAGCGCGGTGTGCAGACCGCCGATGCCACTGGAGACCACGACGCCCAGCCGGTCACCGTCGACCTTGAAGCCGTCCTCGTCTCCGTGCGCGTAGCCCGCGTGCTTCCACGCCTCGTGCGCTGCGATCAGGGCAATGGCCTCATTGCGGTCCATCCGGCGCAGCCGGTGCTTGGGCAGCTTCTCCTCGGGCTCCACCGCGAGCTGCGCGGCGAAGCGGACAGGAAGGTTTTCCACGCCCTCCCACACAAGGGGGCGCACACCTGACGCACCGGCAAGCAGAGCCGACCAGGTGGAGGCGACGTCACCACCGAGGGGCGTGGTCGCGCCAAGACCCGTAACAACCACTTTGACCTGGTTAGTGCACATAATCTTGCTCCTTGATCACTGGAGGGTATGAAGCGGCGCGCCGTCCAGGGTCGTGGGCGGCGCGCCGCAACAGCACCTAGACCGTGAGGCCCTGGACGAAGCCGATGACGTCCTTGACGGTCTTGAGGTTACGAAGCTCGTCATCGGGGATCTCGACGCCGAACTTGTCCTGAGCCGCCACCGCGATCTCTACCATCGAGAGCGAGTCGATGTCGAGGTCGTCAATGAAGTTCTTCTCAGGGGTCACCTCGGCTGCGGGGATACCGACGATCTCCTCGACGATCTCGCCGAGGCCGGCCAGGATCTCCTGCTCGGTGGCTGCTGCCATGGTGTTGTATCTCCTCTTGTTAGTGATCGCGGGCCCCGATGATGAATGAAGGGGCCTACGGGATTTGGATGACTTGGGCAGCGTAGGTCAGGCCCGCGCCGAACCCGATAATGAGAGCGGGTTCGCCCGACGGGACGTCGCCGCGCTCGATCATGTGGGACAGGGCGAGTGGGATCGATGCGGCCGAGGTGTTCCCGGAGTTCACGATGTCGTCGGCGACGACCGCCTTGTCCGCGCCCAGCTTGCGGGCGATCGACTGGATGATCCGCAGGTTGGCCTGGTGCGGGACGAAGGCCGCCAGCTCGGAAGGCGTGACCCCGGCGCGCTCACAGGCCGCCAGCGCCACCGGGTGCAGCGCCGTTGTCGCCCAGCGGAAGACCCCCTGTCCATCCTGCTTGAGGAACGAGTTCCGGTCCTTGACGGCGATCTTGTCGGCGTCGGCGCCCGAACTGCCCCAGACCACCGGGCCGATGGACGAGGAGTCGGAACCGGTCACGACCGCGGCGCCGGCGCCATCGGCGAAGATGATGCAGTTGGCCCGGTCGGTCTGGTCGACCCACTGGGACATCTTCTCCGCCCCGATCACCAGCACGTTGCGGGCCGAACCGGCGCGAACGGCGTCACTGGCGCTGGACAGGGCATAGCAGAAGCCCGCACAGGCCGCGTTCACGTCGTACGCGCCCGGAGCCTGGATGGTGAGCCGGTGGGCGACCGTCGCCGACACGTTGGGAACGAGCGTCTCTGCCGAGCAGGTCGCCACGATCACCAGGTCGATGTCGTCGGCGGACAGCCCACTGCCAGCGAGGGCCTTACCGCCCGCCTGGACGGCCATCTCGGCGACGCCCTCGTCGGGCCCGGCGATGCGCCGCTCGGCGATGCCGACCCGGCTGCGGATCCACTCGTCGTTGGTGTCGATGGTCTTGGACAGCTCGTCGTTGGTGACGACCCGTGCGGGCTGGTAGTCGCCGAAGGCCAGGATCTTGGCACCGGTCCGGCCGGCCGCGATACGCAGGCTCACTGAGCGCCTCCGTGGTTCGCGATCAGCTCGCGGGCCTTGTCCAGGTCGTCGGGGGTCTTGAGAGCCAGTGTTTCCACGCCCTTCAGGTCACGGCGCGCCAGTCCGACCAGGGTCCCGGCCGGGGGCAGTTCGATGATCGCGGTGATGCCGAGCTCCTTCATGGTCTCCATGCAGGAGTCCCAGCGGACCGGCGAGCTGACTTGGTCGACCAGGCGGGCGACGTACTCCCGGCCGTCGGTGACCACGGCGCCGTCCCGGTTGGACAGCAGTGTGATGTTCGGGTCGGCGACGGGCAGGCCCGGCGCCAGCAGGCGAAGCGCGTGGACCGCGGGCGCCATGTGCTCGGTGTGGAAGGCCCCTGCCACGGAGAGCGGGCGCAGCCGCGCTTTCTCCGGCGGCTCCTCGGCGAACGCGGTGAGCTGCCCGATGGTCCCGGCGGCCACGATCTGGCCGGCACCGTTGATGTTGGCGGGAGTGAGCCCGTGCTTGTCGATCGCGGCGAGCACCTCGTCGGCGTCACCGCCGAGCACCGCGGTCATCCCGGTCTCGGTGATCGCCGCGGCTCCGGCCATGGCCCGGCCGCGCTCGCGCACCAGGACCAGGGCGGCTTCCGGGGTCAGCACCCCGGCGATGGCGGCTGCGGCCAGCTCTCCCACACTGTGCCCGGCGACCGCGTCGGGGGTGACGTTCAGCGCTTGGGCGGCGGCCAGGGCGGCGGCGACCAGGAGTGGCTGTGCCACCGCGGTGTCGCGGATCTCGTCGGCGTCGGCCGTGGTGCCGTAACGCACCAGATCGAGCCCGGTGACCGCCGACCACCAGATGAGATGGTCGGCGACGGCGGGCACCTCAAGCCATGGCTGGAGGAATCCAGGCGTCTGCGCGCCCTGACCTGGCGCTGCGATGAGAATCACGTACACCACCTTGCCCTGTGGGCGTGCACACCTCGATGCGGACGACGACGAAGTTTCGGCACCCGGCTTTGTACGGCCCCTACAAGGCAGGTGGACGGCACATCATGGCGCCGCGGTCACGCGACCAATGTCATAGCAGGTCTCATAGCGGACGGAGGGTTTCGCCGAAACGGCCCAGGACGAGAGAGATCCGCAGTGCGAACGCGTCGCGGGCGTCGGTCGGGGCGAGCCCGGTCAGCTCCGTCACCCGGCGCAGCCGGTATCGGACCGTGTTCGGGTGAACGAACAGCAGGCGGGCCGTGGCCTCCAGCGACGAGCCCTGCTCCAGATAAGTGGTGAGGGTGTCGAGCAGCGGCGCCCCGGCGGACTGCATCGGGCCGTACACCTCCTCCACCAGGAACCGGCGGGCGTCGGCGTCACCGTCCAGAGCGCGCTCGGGCAGCAGGTCCTCGGCGAGCACCGGCCGGGGCGCGTCCGGCCAGCCCGACGCCGCGTTCAGCCCGGCGAGTGCCGCCTGGGCCGACGCCGTCGCCCCGTAGAGATCCGGTACGGCGGGACCGACCACTACCGGGCCAGGCCCGCATTTGGCCGCGATCGGCTGTGCCGCCTCCAGCGGATCCTCCGCGCCGCCCACGATCACGATGACCCGGTGGCCCTGAACCCCGGCCAGCACGTCCACCCGGGCCCGCCGACCGGCCAGTTGCATCTGGTCGATGGTGATCTCGGGTTCCTCGTCCAGCGGGGTGTGACCGGCGATCACCACCACCGGCTTGGACGACCAGCCGAGCGCGGCGGCCCAGGAGTGCATGCCATCGTCGACCTCGCCACGCAGCAGAGCGTTGACGACCAGCGCCTCCAGCCGGGCGTCCCAGGCCGCCCGGGTCTCGGCGAACCGGGCGTAGACCTGGGCGGCGCCGAAGGCCACATCCCGGGTGTAGCGAAGGATCGCTTCCCGCAGCTGGGTCTCCCCGCCAGGTGCGGCGAGCTCCTCCAACCGCAGTTCGACCACGTCGATGATGACCCGCACCAGGTCGATGGTCTGCTGCAGCCGTACAGCTCGCAGGAGATCGCGAGGAGCGGTGCCGAAGACCTCCCCGGCGATCGCCGGGCGCGTGGTCTCGGCGTTCTTGAACCACTCGACGAACGCGGCGATGCCCGCCTGGGCGACCAGTCCGATCCAGGACCGATGGTCGGGCAGCATCCGGCGGAACCACGGCAGCTGGCCCTCCATCTCGGCCAGCACCGCGGTCCCGAACGAGCCCATGGCCTGCTCGAGACGCTTGGTGGTCTGCTGCCGGATCGCCGCTTGCTCCGTCGTGTCCACGAGACCAAGAGTGCCATCCCGTCTTGGATGCTCCGGTGACGCGGTCCGTAATGGTCGTGTTTTTCATGAGTAATGTTTTTTGCTGGGTCGTGTTCTTGCGGGGTCATGTTCTTCGATGGGTACGGTCGGAATGTGGATCCCGTTGAGGCGCTACGCCGGATCGCGTTCCTGCTGGAGCGTGCGCACGAGCCCACCTATCGTGTCCGGGCATTCCGCAACGCCGCCGATCTGGTGGCCTCGCTGCCGGCCGGGCAGGTGGCCGCGCACGACAGAGAAGGCACTCTTACCTCGCTGCCGGGTATCGGCAAGGTCACCGCCCTGGCGATCTCGGAGGCGCTGCACGGTGAGGTGCCGGTCTATCTGCGTCGGCTGGAGGCTGTGGAAGGCGAGCCCGTCGACGCGGCCGCCGCCGCGCTCCGTACGGCCTTGAAAGGTGATCTGCACACCCACAGTGACTGGTCCGACGGGGGTTCGCCGATCCGGGAGATGGCCGAGACCGCCCGCTCGCTGGGGCATGACTACCTCGCCCTCACCGATCACTCGCCGCGGCTGACCGTCGCCAACGGGCTCTCGGCCGAGCGGCTGCGCCGCCAGCTCGATGTGGTCGCCGAGTTGAACGAGGAGCTGGCACCGTTCCGGATCCTCACCGGCATCGAGGTCGACATCCTCGACGACGGCTCGCTCGACCAGGAACCGGAGCTGCTCGAACGCCTCGACGTGGTGGTGGCCAGCGTCCATTCGAAGCTGCGGATGGACCGGGTGGACATGACCAAACGTATGGTCACCGCCGTTGCCAACCCGTATGTCAACGTGCTCGGCCACTGTACGGGGCGCATCGTCAAGGCCGGTGGGAAGCGTGGTGGATTGCGACCGGAGTCGGAGTTCGACGCGGCCCTGGTCTTCGACGCCTGCGTGGCGTATGAGGTCGCAGTGGAGATCAATTCGCGCCCCGAGCGGCTGGACCCGCCCAAGCGGCTCCTGCGGCTGGCGGTCGAGGCGGGTTGCCTCTTCTCCGTCGACTCCGACGCGCACGCTCCTGGTCAGCTGGACTGGCAACCGTACGGCTGCGAGCGTGCGGCCCGGTGCGGAGTGCAGGCGGAGCAAGTCGTGAATACGCGCAGCGTAGGCGATCTGCTCACCTGGACGCGGGCCAAGCGCTGAGTGATCCAGGCCTGCCCGTCATGGGGGCTTCTGTGGGAGGATGCCGCCAGTCGTCTCGACGCCGACACGCCCAGGTAACAGCGTGGAAACGGGGTCGAGGCAACCTGTCTCTGTTACCGGCGAGTACCGGAGGTGGCCATGATTCTGCGAGTACGGGTCGGTCTGCCCGACCGGCCGGGGTCGCTGGGCGGCGTGGCCGGGGCGATGGGTTTCGCCGGTGCCGACATCCTCCAGATGGTCGTGCTGGAACGTGCTAATGAACGGGCGATCGACGACTTCATCGTCGCCTGGCCACTGGGCTCACCGGTCAGCTCTCTGTGCGACGAGCTGACCGGGCTCAAGGGCGCCCAGGTCGTCGGGGTCTGGCATATCGACGACGCGCCCGAGGACTTCGACGACGTGGCGCTGGTCGAGCGGCTGGCCACTGATCCGGTGACGGGCCTGGCCGCGCTGGTCGATGCCGTTCCCGGGATCTTCAGCGCGGACTGGGCGGTGCTGCTGGACATCGGCACGGTCGCGCAGGCGAGCCGCCGGGTACCCGCGCACTTCGAGCCGCCGCATCTGGAGGGCGCGCTCCCGCAGGCGTTCACCGCGGCGAACGGCACGCGTTTCGCCGCCGTATCCGTGGGCGGGAGCCGGACCCTCCTGGCCGCGCGCGTGGCCGCGCCGCCGTTCCACCCGACCGAGGTGGAACGCCTGGCGCAGTTGGTGACGGCCGCCGCGGCAGTCCTCGGCAACCACAGCGCGAGCACCGTCGGCTGAGGTCAGCTGACGGAGTTCTCGCCGTGATCGCCGAGGATCACCGGTCGCTCAGCACTGGCCGTCGGCGAGCACCCAGTAGTTCGACCCGGTCTGCTTCAGCGTGTGGGTCGTGAAGGTGTTCCACAGCCCCATGGCGTCGTTGGATCCGTTGGCGTAGGTGTAGCCGCCGGACTGGTGGGCCCGGCCTGCGGTGGTGTGGGCGTAGTTGCTGGCCGTCGCGCAGACGGGGGGCGTGGTGGGGGTGGCCGTCGGGCTGACGGTGGGGCTGACGGTGGGACTGACGGTGGGGCTCGGAGTGGGGCTCGTGGTGGGCGTGGCCGTCGCGCCTCCGAGAGCTCGGACCATGCCCATGATGGCCTCGATCTGCTTGCCGCCGTGCGTGGCGTAGTTGGTGTCGCCGCCGTAGCCCCACCAGTTCCAGCAGCCGTTGGGATTGCCCGAGGCGGTGGTGGCCTGCGGGTAGAGGACGATCATGTTGTTGGTGTCGGCGTACTCATTGAGGTACGCCTTGTCCATGAAGGTGTTCCCGATCGTGCCGTAGCTCTGCTTGCAGCCGTGCAGGGCGACCATGAGCTTGCAGGACGAGCCCGCATCACAGCTGCGCGGAACGTAGGCGAATCCGTCGTTGCCCATGCTGATGGCGCTCGCGTCGCCACCGGCGACGTAGCTTCGCTGGTCGAACTGGATCAACTTCCCGGTGAGCGCGGACTGACTGGGCGCGGTCACGCTGCCGAAAAGGTGACCGAGCATGGCTCCCTCCGGGTCGTTACCGCAGTTGTTGAGGTACGGCGAGGCGGTGGTGGAACAGGAGACCGGGCCGAGCGGACTCACCCAGGCGTGCCCGGCGCTGGACGACTTGTCGTAGGTCACGCTCGCACCGAAGTCGCGATAGTAGGTGGCGAGGTCGTCGTTGACCGCCGCCGCCACGGTCGTGTCGCTGGTCCCGTGGTAGAGGTAGACCGGGTCTCCCGACAGGTTGGCGACCGGGTCGAGTCTCCCCTGCGCGGCACGGTCGCGGGTCTCCTGCTCCAGTTGCGCGGGGGTCTTGCGGGTCTGGTACGTGGCCATGCAGGCGTACTGCGCGGTGCTCGCGGTCGTGTCGCCCTGCGCGCAGTCGTAGGGGCCGGCGGTGAAGATGCCGGCCCCTACGAAGGTGCCGGAGTAGGCGACATGAAGCTGGTTGGCCATGTAGCCGCCGGAGGAGACCCCGGAGACGTACGAGGAGCTGATGCCGTACCGGGTCAGCGAGCCCGCGGTAGGAGACGGCACGGCGGCGACGGCAGCGGTGACCGTCGCTGTAGCCAGTCCGACCGCCGCCAGCAGTGGCAGCAGCGTGCGCTTGATCTTCATGGAGGTACCTCCGGGTGGGGTGGTGTCGCCGTCGGGCGATGGGTGGGCCCCCGAATGAACCGGCTGGATCAGCCGGTCAGCGCGCAGGTGTTGGCGAGGTCGCCCGAGGTGGGGCGGGGCAGGGTGGCGTCCGGGGGTGGGGCCTGGCCGGCGGTGGTCCAGCCCTCCAGGGCGGTGAAGGCGCTGCGGAAGCACGGCAGGATCGGGCGCAGCAGGTCGGGATGCGCGTCGTAGAGACCGTCGACGTGGTTGCCGCCCTCGACGCGGTAGTAACGGTGCAGCCGGCCGCGACCCTGATCACGGACCAGACCGGCGTAGACGTCCCCGGTCTTGCCGATCGGCAGCAGCGTGTCGAGGGTGCCCTGCAGGGTGATGAGCGGCCGGCCGATGCGGCCGGTGAGGGAGATCCGCTGGACCGCGCGATGGACGGCGCGGGGCCGCGCGGCGTAGTCGTAGTCGGTGTCGCACGCCGGCGTTCCGGAGGCGCAGAACGGGGTGCCCGCCTCGGTGGCACCGTCGTAGGAGGGGTCGAGTTCCTCGCGGTAGATCCGCTGGGTGAGGTCCCAGTAGACCTTGTCGTGGTAGTCCCACAGCGGCTCGGACCCGGCCGGGAAACCCGCCGCCGTGATGGCGTCATGGGCGGCCGCGTCGCCGTTCGACGCGTACGCCGGGTAGGCGCGCAGCGCGGGCGGCAGGAACGTGAGCAGGTTCGGTCCGTCGGATCGCCAGAGGGTGCCTTCCCAGTCGACGCCTCCGCTGTAGAGCTCGGGATGGTGTTCCAGCTGCCAGCGCACCAGGTATCCGCCGTTGGAGACCCCGGCGGCGTAGGTGTGCTGGGGCGGCCGGCCGTAGCGCTGGGCCAGCACGCCCTTGGCCGCCCGCGTGAGCTGGGTGACCCGTCGGTTCCACTCGACGATCGCGTCGCCGGGCTTCTTGCCGTCCTGGTAGAACTGGGCGCCGCTGTTGCCCTTGTCGGTCGCGGCGTATGCGTAGCCACGGGCCAGCACCCAGTCGGAGATCGTGAAGTCGTTGGCGTACTGCCTCCGCACCCCAGGCGTCCCGGCAACGACCAGGCCACCGTTCCAGTGTTCGGGCAGCCGGATCACGAACTGGCTGTCGTGGTTCCAGCCGTGGTCGGTGTTGAACGTGGAGTCGTCCGGGAAGTAGCCGTCGAGCTGGGTTCCCGGCACCCCGCTCGGGTTGCGGGCGCCGCTGGGCTGGAGGCCCGCCCACTCGCCCGCGATCGTGTGCCCGGAGCCGACCGTGCCCGCGGTGGTCAGGTCGTCGAGACAAGCGGAGATCAGCTTCTCCGCCCCGGGGACGGTGATCCGGTCGATGCCCGAGCACGAGGCGGCGCGGGCGGGGGACGCTGGTCCGAGCAGCGCCGTCCCGGTCACGACACAGGCCGCGGCGGCCAGCAGTTGACGGAAACGTGGCATAGGGGGCTCCTGAGGGTGGGAGAGAGCTCACGAATGCCGTCATGGTGTCGATTCGCTGTGAGCCAGGCCACGTCCGCAGCTCCCACTTTCCGCGTCGCCGCCGTGTCTCTCATCCCCATATGGCTTCCGTCGAGTCGTGGCGTGTCCCGCACCCGAGCGCCTCTGTTCGCGGGACACGCCACGAGTCAACGAGACCGGACCAGGAGGGGGGCGCCGGTGGCGGCGCGGACGTCGTCCGAAGTGAGGCCGGGGGCGACCTCGCGCAGCACGAGGCCATCCGGGGTCACGTCGATGTCGGCGAGATCGGTGATGATCCGGTCCACGACACCGCGCCCGGTCAGCGGCAGTGTGCACTCGCTCAGGATCTTGTACGACCCGTCCCGGGCCCTGTGGTCCATCAGCACGATGACCCGCTTGGCACCGTGCACGAGATCCATGGCCCCGCCCATCCCCTTGATCATCTTTCCGGGGATCGTCCAGTTGGCCAGGTCGCCGTTGACGGAGACCTGCATCCCGCCGAGGATCGCCGCGTCCAGACGGCCGCCGCGGATCAGCCCGAACGACAGCGCCGAGTCGAAGAACGACGCACCGCTCAGTGTGGTGACGGTCTCCTTGCCCGCGTTGATCAGGTCGGGATCCTCGTCCCCGTCGTACGGATAGGGGCCGACGCCCAGGATGCCGTTCTCGCTGTGCAGTGTCACCTCGACGCCGGCCGGCAGGAAGTTGGGCACCAGGGTGGGCAGTCCGATGCCGAGGTTGACGTACGAGCCGTCGGTCAGCTCCTGGGCCGCCCGGGCCGCCATCTCTTCACGGGTGAGCGCCATCAGGAGGCCTCCTCATCGGGCCGCGTCAGCGTCGTCTTCTCGATTCTCTTGGCGACCGGGCCCACGGGGACGACTCGGTCGACGAAGATCCCGGGCAGGTGGATCTGGTCGGGGTGGAGGTCTTCGACCAGGGACTCGACCTGGGCGATCGTCACCTGCCCGGCCATCGCGGCCAGCGGGTTGAAGTTGCGCGCCGAAGAGTGGAAGACCAGATTGCCGTGCCTGTCTCCTTGGGCCGCGTGCACGAGGGCGAAGTCGGTGGTGATCGCCTTTTCGAGCACGTACGTCCGGCCCCCGAACTCCCGTACCTCCCGGGCGGGGGAGGCCACCGCGACCGACCCGTCCGGGCCGTACCTCCACGGCAGGCCACCGGAGGCGATCTGGGTACCCACCCCGGCGGGCGTGTAGAACGCCGGGATGCCACAGCCGCCGGCCCGGAGCCGTTCGGCGAGCGTGCCCTGTGGCACCAGTTCGACCTCCAGTTCCCCGTTCAGGTACTGCCGCGCGAACTCCTTGTTCTCGCCGACGTAGGAGCTGGTCATGCGGGCGATGCGGCCCGCGGCCAGCAGCACGCCGAGCCCCCAGTCATCGACGCCGCAGTTGTTCGAGATCACGTGCAGGCCTCTGGTCCCGCGTTCCCGTAGGGCCGTGATCAGCTCCATCGGGATGCCGCACAGGCCGAAGCCCCCGACGGCCAGTGAGGCCCCGTCGGGAACGTCGGTGACGGCGGCCGCAGGCGATGTCACCACCTTGTCCATATGTCACCTCCATGTATGAGTCCACAAAGACGGACGAACGGGACCGTACGGAACCGGATGCCGCAGTTCCTACGTGGTCGAACCACATATCGATCGATTGACGCGTGTGGGAGGCCCCTGAGCTGGGAGTGATGTGGGTCACTCACGTACGAGTCCCTGCGAATGTGTGCCAGACGCACATGGAACGGTCCTCGGAGCCGACTTAGTGTTCCGCGTCACATGGCCCGACTCGTCCGGGCCAATGGCACGGACATGTTGGACGGACATCAGGAGGGCGCATGGACGGTCCTGTTCTCAGAGCCCAGGGCCTGGTCAAGGAGTTCAGGGGCTTCCGCGCCGTCGACGGTGTGGACCTGGACATCGCCGAGGGCAGCGTGCACGCGCTGGTCGGTCCGAACGGGGCCGGTAAGACCACCCTGTTCAATCTGCTGACCGGGTTCCTCACCCCTACGGCCGGGCGCATCATGCTCGGCCGGCGGGACCTGACCGGCAGGCGCCCCGAACAGGTCGCCCGGCTGGGCGTGGCCAGGTCCTTCCAGATCACCAGCCTGTTCGCGCAGCTCACCCCGCGCGAGCACGTGGAGCTGGCGCTGCAGAGTGGCACCAGCCTCGGCTGGCGGTTCTGGAGCTCGGACAAGGCGCTCGACCGGTTCTCGGTCCGGGCGTTGGAGCTTCTCGACGAGGTGGGTTTGGCCGATCACGCGGAGATCCCCGCGGGCACCCTCGCCTACGGCCGCAAGCGGGCCCTGGAACTCGCGCTGGCGCTGGCCCTGGAACCCAAGGTGCTGCTGCTGGACGAGCCGACGGCGGGCATGGGGGTCGAGGACATCGACCGCACGGTGGAGCTGGTCAGGAAGGTCCGGGAAGGCCGGACGGTCGTCATGGTGGAGCACAACATGAGCGTCGTCTCCAGCCTCGCCGACCGGGTGACGGTCCTGCAGAACGGCCGCGTCCTGGTCGAGGGGCCGTACGCCGAGATCCGTCACGACCCCCGGGTCATCAGCGCCTATCTGGGAGACGCCCATGCTCACGGTTGAGAACCTCTCCGCCTGGTACGGCGAGGCTCAGGTCCTGCGCGATGTGTCGCTGCAGGTCGCCGAGGGTGAGATCGTCACGCTGGTCGGCCGCAACGGTGCCGGTAAAACCACGTTGCTGCGGAGCGTGATGGGCCTGCACAGCCGGGCCGAGGGGGCCGTCGGCTTCCGCGGTGACGACGTCACCAAGCTGGTCACGCACAAAAGGGTCCGGCGCGGCCTCGGCTACGTCCCTGACGATCGCGGCATCTACGCGACCCTCACCGTCGAGGAGAACCTCACCCTCCCACCGGCCGTGGGCCCGGACCCGTGGTCGCTGGAGCAGGTGTACGAGACGTTCCCGAGGCTGCGCGAGCGCAGGAGATTCCCCGGCACCAAGCTCTCCGGCGGCGAACAGCAGATGCTCGCACTCGCCCGGGTGCTGCGGATGGGCGCCCGGCTGCTGCTCTGTGACGAGCCCACCGAAGGACTGTCCCCGCTGATCGTCCAGCAGATCGGAACCATCCTCCGCGAGGTCAAACGGCAGGGCGTGACGGTGCTGCTCATCGAGCAGAACGTGCACTTCGCCTCGACCGTGGCCGACCGGCATTACCTCCTCGCCGAGGGCCGGATCGTCGAGTCCCTGGACAACGACGAGATGCAGGCCCGCGAACACGAACTCCTCGACTACCTCGGAATCTAGGGAGAAGACCATGAATGCCTTCGGACGTACGGCCGTACTCGCGGTCACGGGAGCACTGCTCGCAGCCTGTGCGGGTGGGCCCGGCGGGGGCGGGGGGAAGATCAGCGACGGCAAGGTCGTGCTGGGCGTGCTCAATGACCAGTCCGCCATCTACGCCGACCTGTCCGGCAAGGGCAGCGTGGAGGCCGTCAAGATGGCGGTCGCCGACTACAAGGCCAAGTACGGCGACAAGGCGGTCGCC
>JAOPYO010000468.1 GCA_025964575.1 Actinomycetes bacterium | reverse complement strand
CAGGGCCCTGACGGTGCTGGAATGGTCCGAGGCTTCGGGGGCCGGCCTGCCCGAGGAGACGCTGGAGACCTACGGCCGGGACGCTCTCGGCCCGGCCACCCCTGGCGACCTCCTGATGGCGCTGCTGCGCGGCCGCCCGGCCGTGCTGCGCGGGCTGCTCGCCCGGCTGGCCGATGGGCCGGAAGCGGCCGCCGAGGCGGTGTTCCAGGGCCCGGCGGCAGAGCTGATCGGCAGGGCCGAGCTCACCGCGCATCCCGGGCTCGCCGAGCTGTGGCTGCTCGGCGCCGCACGGCAGGGCCGGTTGCCGCCCATCCGCGTCTTCGACGAGATCGTCGAGGTCCGGTCCTCGGCGGGGCGAGCCCCGCTGGTCGACGTGGATCTGCTGAGCCGGCTGTGGCCCGGTGGATGCCCGGCGGCCGAGCTCACCGAGTTGCTGGGCGTACTCCATGATCGGGCTGCCAACGCTTCCGCGATCCGCTCCTGGTTCGCCGAGGCGATCGCCGGTGCGTTGCGCGGGGAGGAGGGCGAGGCGGTGCTGGTTCTCGCCCAGACCGTGACCCGGCATCCGATCCGCACCGAGCTGCCGGAGGACGTCCGCCGGATCGCCGCGAATCTCAACCAGCTCCAGCCGTTGTTGCGCAGGGCCCCGGAGGAGGTCGCCGCCGGGGAACTGAAGATCTTCGGAAGCCTCTACGGTTCGTACGCCCGGGCCGGAATCGAGGTCCGCAAGCAGCTCGACCGGGAGCTCCCCCTTCTCCTGCTCAAGGCAGAACCACTGGACCAGGCGCTGTACGGCTGCCCGGACCCGGTGTTCGGGCGGTTCTACGAGGAGGCCCACAGGCGGCTCAGGTTCGTCTCCGGTGACCATGCCCTGGCCGCGCGGGTATTCGCCGCCTGGGCCTACCTGGAGGAGGGGAGCGCGGCCCAGATCAAGGGGCTCGAGGCGATCCTCGCTCCGATGGCCGGGTGGAAACGCGGTGACCTCAGATCCGTCGCCAAGCGGCTCCAGGGAAACGAGGAGCTCGCCCGGCTCTTCGACCAGTGGCGGGAAGACCACCGCTCCGGGCCGGTGGCCGTGGTCCGGAGACTGGCCCGCGTTCGCCGTGGACAACGGTCGCAGGACATGTAGAGACCGTCGCCGGACACGGACAAGGGACCCAGGAGCGCGATCATGCCCGTCCTCATCGGCCTCTACATCATCTACGTCGTCATCGTCTTCCCGCTCTGCGTGTTGCTCGGCTTTCTGGCCGCCGCGCTCGCCGTGCCCCTCACCTATGTCATGGCGCTGGTCCAGGTCCTGGGTCTGCAGTCGCCCGCGCTGCCTCCGTCCCGGTCCTGGCCGGCACCGCCCGTCAAGGGGGAGCCCGCCGTGCCGGGCTACTTCCACGGAGTCGCCGCCGGGGACCTGTTCCGGGTCGTCGAGGTGGCCTTCGGGTACTGCCGGGCCAGGTGGAGCGCCGTCGGGGAGACGGTGTCGGAGTCCATCGACAGCGAAGCGGGCCTCATCAGCGGGCCGCCGGTGGTCGGCGCCGTTGTCGGTGGCGCGATCGGCACTGTGTTCGGCGGCTTCTGGTTCGTGGTCGCCGCTGCCGTGCACGCGGCCGTCGTGGCCGTTTCGGTCGGCGTGGTGTCGCTGACCGGGCTGATCCTGCGCGGCGTCGATTCCGGGCTGCTGCGGCTCAAGAACGTCCGTATGGTGTGCCCGCACTGTTTCGAGCGTGTTCCGTACCCGGCGTACGTCTGCGCGGGGGCCGGCTGCGGGTATCTGCACCAGGACGTCAGGCCGGGCCGGTACGGCGTCATCCGCCGGATCTGCGACGGATGCGGCACCCGGCTGCCGACGCTGCTGCTGTTCGGGTCTGCGCGGCTGGAGGCGCGGTGTCCGCACCAGGGGTGCGGCAGGCCGCTGGAGCACCGGCCGGGTGAGGCGCCGGAGATCGTGCTGCCCTTCTTCGGCGCGGCCGGGGCGGGAAAGACCCGGCTGCTGTACGGCATCGTGCGGCTGCTGCGCTCGTGGACGGAGCAGGGCGCGCTGACCGCCGAGTTCGCCGATCGGGAGACCGAGCGGAGCCTGGACGGCGTCGAGACGTTCCTGGAGCCGGGCCGCGCCACCCCGAAGACGACGGTGGATCTGCCGCGTGGTCAGATCATCAGGATCACCGCTCGTAACGGCACCCGGATTCTGCACCTGTTCGACGCGGCGGGCGAGCGGTTCTATCTCACCGACACCACCCAGGAACTGCGTTATCTGGACAAGGCGCGCACCTTCCTCCTCGTCATCGACCCCCTGTCGGTGCCCGGGTTCTGGGACCGGCTGACCGAGGACGAGCAGGACCGGCTGACCGGGGTCCGGTCGGCCGCGCCCTCGCCCGACCTCGCCTATCAGCAGACCCATCAGGAGATGGAGGCGATGGGGGTGCGGTTGTCCAGGGCCCGGCTGGCCGTCGCCTTCAGCCGGGCGGACCTCCTCGACGGGCCGGACGACCCTGAGGGCGTCGAGAGCTGGGCCCGTGAGGAGCTGGGACTCGGCAACCTGCTGCGCTCGATGCGGCACAACTTCGGTGAGATCCGCTTCTTCCGTACGGCGGCGGTGACGGCGGTGGACGGCTCGGTGCACCGCTCCGTCGGGGAACTCACCCGCTGGCTGCTGAACCATGACGGCATCGACCTCCCGGGAGACCGGACATGATCGACCACAACTACCGATGGCCGCGGATCTACGTGCTGGTCGTGACACTGCTGGCCTTCGCCGGGGTGGTCGTGCTGCTCTGGTCCTGACCCGGGGGTTCAGGGAATGTCAAAGGCCGCCCACACGGCCTTTCCGCCGGTGCCGAGCGGAGCCCACCCCCAGCGGGAGCTGACCGCCTCGACGATCCACAGGCCACGCCCGGTCTCGGCGGAGTCGTCCGCCTGCGAGCGAGCCGGGGTCTGGTCACTGGGATCGGTCACCACGGACAGGAGCCTGCGCTCATCACGGACCAGCACCAGCTGCACAGGGTGCGGGCGCCGGGGCTGACGCAGGCCGCGCAGCCCGTGGCGCAGCGCGTTGGTCACCAGCTCGGAGACCGTCATCTCCGCGTCGTCGAACAGATCGTCCAGCCGCCAGTCCGCCAACGTCGTCCGGGTGAAGTCCCGAGCGGTCTTCGGAGCGGTCGGGATGGCCCGCAGGACACAGCGGGCCAGCCGGGGACCGCCGGGGGGCGGCGTAAGCCGCCGTGGCCAGCGTCCGGCGGGCAGGGAGAGCTGATCGATGGCAGAGAGCCACCAATGATCTCGTTGGTTACCGACGGAGGAGTCGGTGATGGTGCACGCCCGCTGAAGAATCATGACCAGCCCTGCGATGTGTCGTGTGGGATCGCGTGTCCGTTATCTTGCTCCTCAACCCGTGCAGGTGCAAGGGCGTCTGCAAGAACCGATGCACGTGCATTCGGCCTACAGTGGGGATCGGGGCGCTTCCGCAGCGTTGAAGGGGGCATGATGATCGGGGTCCAGAGCGGCATGTCGGCGTCCGGGATACAGGACGTGACCTGGAAGAAGAGTCGCCGGAGCAATCCGAGCGGCAACTGCGTCGAGATCGCGGAGTTGGCCGACGGGGCCATCGCGGTCCGTGACTCGCGGCAACAGGCCGGTCCTGCGTTGATCTATTCACGGACCGAAATCGGGGTTCTGATCAGTCGGGCCCGGGCTGGAGGCCTGGACCGACCGGTCGGCTGAGAGCGCTCGGGTCGATCGACTTCACAGTCGCCGGGATGAGTGGGATACTTGCCCGTCCGGCGTCACGGCGAGCCCCCAGGCACGGTGGGCATCGCGATTGTGCCGCCGACTCGGCCGGGCGGGCCAGGTCGGCGGAAGGGCGTTGGTCGGCAGGCGCCGGTGGTCGGCGGCCTGCGTCGAGAGGCGAGGTGGGGCGGATGAGCATGGCCCAGCCCGAGCGAGAATCCACGGTTCAGAGTCTGTTCGACCAGCAGGGCGGCGGCGGGCCAACGGTGCTGCGCATCATGCTGGGTGCTCAGCTACGGCACCTGCGTGAGGCCAGCAACATCGGCCGCGACGCCGCCGGCTATGCGATCCGGGCGTCCGGTTCCAAGATCAGCCGTCTCGAGCTGGGCAGGGTGGGTTTCAAGGAGCGGGACGTCGCCGACCTACTCACCCTCTACGGCGTCACGGATCAGAAGCAGCGCGAGGTGCTGCTGTCGCTGGCCAGCCGGGCGAACGTGCCCGGCTGGTGGCAGAACTACGCCGACATTCTGGCCAGCTGGTTCGAGGTCTATGTCGGGTTGGAAGAGGCGGCCTCTCGTATCCGGGCCTACGAGGTGCAGTTCGTGCCCGGGCTGCTCCAGACCGAGGAGTATGCGCGCGCCGTCACGCTCCTCGGACACCCCGAAGCCACCGACGAGGAGATCGATCGCCGAGTGGACCTGCGGGTGACCCGCCAGCGACTCCTCACCGGGACGGACGCCACACACCTGTGGGCCGTCGTGGACGAGGCGGCGCTACGGCGTCCCCTGGGCGGGGCGCAGGTGATGCGCGCCCAGCTCGACCACCTCATCGAGATGACGGCCTCGCCCAACGTGACCCTGCAGATCGTGCCCTTCATGCGCGGAGGTCACGCGGCCGCGGGCGGGCCCTTCAGCATCCTGCGCTTCGCCGAGCCGGACCTGCCCGACGTGGTCTACATGGAACAGCTGACCAGCGCGGTCTACCTCGACAAGCCCGAGGACGTGGACCGCTATCTGGCGGTCATGGAGCGGCTGTGCGTCGATGCCGAACCCGCCTCCGCCACGGTCGGCTTCCTCCGCCAGATCCGCGACGAGCTTTAGCGGCCGGTCCGGCCCACGCCGGCCAGCAGCCAGCCCGACGGGGTTTCGTAGGGCCGGTCTGGGCGCCAGTCCGGCGCGGGCACCACGCCGGGTTCGAGTAGGTCGAATCCGGCGAAGAGTTCGGTGATCTCCGCTTTGGTACGCAAGGTGACCTGTTCGCGCATCTGTTCCACGGCACTCGCGAACGTGGCCAGTGTCTCCGGCGATTGCGCGTCCCCCGTGTAGTGGGAGAGGGCCAGGTGGCTCCCGGGTGCCATCGCGTCTTGGAACCCGGCCACGATCCCGGCGGGATCCGCGTCGTCGGGGATCAGTTGCAGCAGTGAGATCATCAGCAGCCCGACCGGCCGGTCGAAATCGATCAGCCTGGTCACGTCCGGGTGGGTCAGGATGTCGCCGGGCCTTCGGACGTCCGCCTGGACGGCCGCGGTGGTGGCGGAGCCGGACAGCAGGGCTCGGTAGTGGCTGACGGCCACCGGGTCGTAGTCGACATAAACGACGGTCGCCTCCGGGTCGGCGGTGCCCGCGATTTGGTGGACGTTGCCCCGTCCGGGCAGCCCGCAACCCAGGTCGAGGAACTGCCGGACCCCCTGTTTCAGCAGGTGCCGGACCGCCCGCCGCATGAACCTCCGGTTCTCCCCCGCAGAGAGCCTGGCCACCGGGATGGCCTCCTGGAGCTTCTGGGCGGCGGCGCGGTCCGCGGCGAAGTTGTCCTTGCCGCCGAGCGCGTAGTCGTACATCCGGGTGTCGTTGGGGGTGCCCGGGTCGATCCCCTTGGGCAGCGATCCTGCCTCATCCATGTACGACCTCCCGCGATCAGGACATACTGCAATGACCCTACCGAATGGGCCCCCGAGATCAGTGCATCGGCATCGGTTCGGCGGCGGCCTTGGCCGGGTCCGTCTCCGGCTTGCGCCGGGGCAGCAGCAGAGCCGGCACGATCGCGACGACGAGAAGGCCGAGCGCCACCACGTAGGTGTGGGCGAACGAGTCGGCGATCTTGGGGGCCAGCTTGGCCATCAGTGCAGGTGGGACGTGCTGGGCCGCGCCGAGGCCGCCCGCGCTGCCGCCCCCGGGCAGCCGGTCGGCCAGGGCGTTGCCCAGGACCACCGACATCGTGGCCACGCCGATGGAGCCGGCGACCTGCTGGATGATGTTCATCATCGTGCTGGCCCGTGGTACCTCGGCGTGGGTGAGGGACTGGAAGGCCGCGGACATGGTGGGCATCATCGTCATGCCCATTCCCAGGCCCATCAGGAACAGCGTGAAGCCGAGGAAGACGAACGAGGTGTCGGCCGCGATCTGGGTGAAGACCGAGGTCGCGGCGATGATGATGATCAGCCCCGCGAGCACGACCCGGCCGGGACCGACGCGGTCGGTGAGCTTGCCACCGATCGGCATGGTGATCATGGCGCCGAACCCCTGGGGTGCCAGCAGCAGGCCGGCATGCAGAGCGCTCTGATGGCGTACGACCTGGTAGTAGAGCGGCAGTAGCAGCATGGCGCCGAAGAACGCGACCCCGAAGAGCATCATGGTGCCCGCGGCCGAGGCGACCGACCGCCGCTTGAGCAGGCGCAGCTGGATCAGCGGCGACTCCGCGGTCAGTGACCGCGCGACGAAGGCGATGACCAGTGCCGCCCCGGCGATCGCCGGGACGAGCACCTTGGCCGAGTCGAAGGCGCCCTTCTCCGCACCCGTCGCCAGACCGTAGATGAGCGAGGCGAGGCCGGGGGAGAGCAGCAGCAGTCCCAGGACGTCGAGCCGCTGGGTGGGCTCCGGCTTGTCCTTGGCCAGGATCCTCCAGGACAGCAGCAGCGTGACGATCCCGATGGGGATGTTGATATAGAAGATCCACCGCCAGGAGACCTGGTCGACCAGGTAGCCGCCCAGGATCGGGCCGCAGATGGGCCCGAGCAGCATCGGGATGCCGACCACGCTCATCACCTGGCCGACACGCTGGGGGCCGGCGGCCTGGGTGAGGATCGTCATGGCGCAAGGCATGATCATGCCGCCGCCCAGGCCCTGCAGGACCCGGAAGGCGATCAGTGACGGTGCCGACCAGGCCAGGCCGGCCATCGCCGAGCCGAGGATGAACAGCGCGATCGAGATCATGTAGAGGCGCTTGGTGCCGAACCGGTCCGCCGCCCAGCCGCTGACCGGGATGACGGTGGCCAGCGCGAGCGTGTAGCCGGTGGCCACCCACTGGATGGTCGACAGCGGCGACTTGAGCTCTTCGGAGAGATGGTTGATGGCCACATTGACGACGGTCACGTCGAGGATCGACATGACCGCGCCCAGGACGACGACGCTGGCGACCGTGAGCAGAGCACGGTCCAGGCCGCCGCCGCCCGCGGCGGGGGAGTCATCGGCGGCCGGGGCCACCTCGGGGGACGTGGGGGTCTTCAACAGCCGGGTCCGATCGTCAGGGCCCGGATCTCCGGGCGGGTCAGGATGGGAGCGAGTGCCTCGACGAGGCGGGTGCGTTCCTCTTCACCGAGGAGCTCGGCGAAGCGTCGCATGTCGTCCCGGCGGGCGGCCGACAGGCGTAGGAGCATGTCCCGGCCGGTTTGGGTGAGCGTGATCCGCTTAACCCTGCGGTCGGTCCGGTCCTCGTGCCGGCCGACCAGGCCGATCCGGACCAGCGCGTCCGCGGCGCGTCCGGTGGCCGCCATGGAGAGCATGAGCTGCGTCGCGAGCTCGTGCAGGGCCGGTTCGTGCGGCGCGGATTCGACCAGGAAGAGCATGCGCACCTGGGACATCGACAGATCGAGCTCCGCCAGGGACTGGAACACCTCGCCCTGCGCGGTTTTGATCAGATAGGTGAAGAGGCCGAAAAGGCCGTCTGCGAGCCCGTCGACCGATGCCGGGGTTTGTTGCACTCGCGCAAATATAGCTCAGACGCAACCATTGACGCCGCGCCCGTCCAGCTCGTTCAGCGGACTGAGATCGTTGTAGCGGAGCAGGTGCGGCGTGCCGTTCCGGTTAATCCACGAGGTCACCGAGCAGTTGGCGAGCGGAGTCTTCTCGATCTCCAGGATCTCGGCCTCGCTCAGGTTCTCAAGAATGTAGCGGGCCAGCACGATGACCGCGTCGTGGGAGAAGACCAGCACTCGCTGACCGGGGTGCGCACGGTCGAGATCGGCGAGCAGGACGCGCAGCCGAAGTGCGACATCGGTCCATGCCTCGCCGCCGGGCGGCCGATAGTAGAACTTCCCGGTGTGCTCCTTGCGGGCCGCCTCCTCCGGGAAGCGCGCGGTGACGCCCTTGGGGGTCAGCCCGTACAGGGCGCCCAGTTCCCGGTCCCTCAGCCGCTCGTCGAGACGAACCTCGCCGGCGTCGATGCCTTCCAGCGCGATCCGTGCCGTCTCCAGCGCGCGGACGTACGGGGAGGACAGCACCACCGTGGGCCGCTTCTCCTCGGGGAGCGTGGCCAGCCATCGGCCCAGCGCCTTGGCCTGGGCTCGTCCGTTCTCCGACAGCGGGACGTCGGCGTCCCGCTCGGGGATGCCCATATCCTCCAGGCCGGTGGCGACGGCCATGGCACGGGCGACGTTGCCGGTGCTCTCGCCGTGCCGGACCATGATCAGTGACTGCAGGCTCAACACAAGATCGTTGTATCCCATCGAGCCAAGCCTAAGTGGCGGGGGCATGACATTTGTCCTGCCCTGCTCCGGATCAATGGCTCTGCACGCCCCGACCAGCCGTCCGAGAGAATCATCGATGTGACGATGAATGAGATGAAGGTCCAGCAGCGGTTCGGGCTGGAACGCCTTCCGGTTGTCACGGTGGCCGTGTTCGCGGTCACCGCGGTGATGAACGGTCTGCAGTTCGCCGTCCATGGCCTGCTGGAGCACCTGCAGCGCACTCCGGCCGGACTCGAGGGGGACTGGTGGCGATCGTTCACCTCGTTGTTCGTCCAGGACGGCGGCGTCTTCGGGACGGTGTCCAACCTGGCCTTCCTGCTGGTCATCGGCGCGCTGGCCGACCAGGTCCTGCGGCCTGGGCGCTGGCTGGTCTGCTACTTCGGCGCCGGCCTGGCCGGTGAGCTGGCCGGCTATGCCTGGCAGCCGCACGGCGGCGGCAACTCCGTCGCGATCTGCGGGCTGGCCGGCGCACTGATCGTGGCGACCCTCCAGGGCGACGCCCGGGTGCCGACGTTCGCTCCCACGGTCCTGATGTACTGGTCGGCCGCACTCCTCGGCTCCTGGTGGCCGCTACTGGTGGTCGGCGTGGTTCTGGGCCTGCTCGCCACGCTGGGGATCAAGCGAGGGCTTCCGGTGCGGCGGCCGGTCGCCGTCATCGCGGCCCTGGTCGGTGCGGGCCTGGCGCTGGCCCAGGACATCCACGGCGCGGCGATGGTGGCCGGTATCGTCATCGCGGCCTTGCTCGCCCTGGTCGTACGGGAGCGTACGGCGATCGTCCAGGCTTGATTCGCGGCGAGGCGGCGTACGGTCCTTACGATCACCCGGAGGCGAGCCGCGAGGCTTGCTCACGCCCCACTCGCTCACCCTGGTCACGGACGCCGGCGGTGGACGCTGACGGCGTACCCGTCGTCGCGGTAGGGGTCGGCGTCCCAGGTGGCGAAGCGCCGCTCGAGGGGCAACCCGGCGGCATCGCACCAGATGTCGTAGCTCGTCAGGTCCACGGTCGGTGGTACCGGAAGGTGGGCGGCGTCCAGGCCGAACCCGGTGACAAACAGCCCACCCGGACGTACGACCTTCGCGAAGGCTTCGATCGCCGCAGGCTCGGTGCCCGGCGTCAGCAGCGGGATGACGTTCCCCGCCGCCACGATGAGATCGAAGTCTTCAACACCCGGAAGTTCGAGAGTGGCGAGGTCGGCCTCGATCCAGGTCATCTCGGGGGCCAGCCGGCGGGCCACGGCGAGCATCGAGGCGTCCAGATCCACCCCGACGCAGTCGTAACCGAGTTCGGCCAGCCGGATCGCGACCCGCCCCGTACCGCAACCGGCATCGAGTACCCGCGAACCGGCAGGAACCAGTGAGGCACAGAGGCGCGCCTCGCCATGCATGTCGGCCCCGCTCGCCGCGAGCTCGGCGAACCGGGCCGCGTACGCGGCCCCGCAGGTCCCGCCGGTCAGATCGGCCCAGCGGCTCATCGGCAGCTCCTTCGAGAGTCGTCCCCCAGTCGTACCAGGTCAGGTCTCCGTCGATGGTCAGGTCGCCCTCAGTCGAGCCCGAGGTCGAGTTGCTCCCAGGTGATGGCGACGTTCAGGGGGTCTGATACGTCGACCGCCACTCCGTCGCCATGGGCGCGGAACGAGACGTTCTCGGTGGCATATGTGCCATCGGTGGTGAGCCTGAGCATCTCGATCGACGAGGCGGGACCATTGTTCTGCGCCATGCGCACGATCCAGTAATGCGGAATGCCCAATTTGGCGTACTCGGCGCGTTTCTCGATCAGGTCAGCGGTGATCGTGCCTGGGGACACCACTTCGAGGACGAGGAGGGCGTCGGAGGCCATGGGCTTGGTCTTCCATTTCCCCCGGGGCTCCTTGATGCACCGGTAGACGATGTCGTCCGGCCTCTTGTAGTGGAAGGGAACCTCGGAGACGAGCATGTCCAGCTCTCCGCTGGCCTTGAGGCAGGGCTCCTCGCCTGATCGTTTGGAGACGGCTTCGCGCAGCGCCATTGTGAAGTTGTCGGAGATGGCGACATGGTTCGGCGAGGGGGATTCGCAGTGGGCGATCAAGCCGTCTTTGACCTCGATCATGCGGGCCACGTCCTCTGGCATCGACAGGTACATGTCCATGTCGATGACGGGGATGTTCGTCCTGAGCCATGACCAGTCGAATGCCTCGCTCAACGCACCTCCAGCGAAATTCGGTCCGTCATCACAGAGACACCTGCGGGCACTCCACGAGATGAGCCTATCGGGAGCGCGCGGGGTCGGACGGGGAGGCCGAGCCGCCGGAGAGGATCGTCCAGTCCGGGTGTCTGGCGGCCAGGGACGCCACGACCTGGTCAGGATGCCGCATCGTGGTCCTCGCGCGGCTTCGGGCCGAGCCTGGCCCAGACGACCTTGCCGGTTCCGTCCCTGCCGGACCGACATCCCCAGGAGTTTGGAGCTCGCCTGCACGATGAGCAGGCCGCGGCCGGACTCGGCTTCCAGATCATGCTGTTGCGACTGGGGGAGGCCGGGGCCATCGTCCCATACGGCGACCTCGACCTCGTCGGTGTCCGGATGGAAGGCGATGAGGAAGGCGATCACCGTCCCCTGGCCGAGGGAATTGGTCACCAGCTCGGAGACCACCAGCTCAACGTCATCCTGAACGGCGAGCAGACCACACGCTTCAAGGGCGGAGACGGCGAGGGCTCGTGCGGTACGAGGCGCGACCGCATCGCGCTCGAGAATGGCGGACTGATGCGGCGACTCGTCAGGAAGGTCCATGGGGAACCAGGTCATAGGATGCTCCATCGGCGTATTCGGAGGTGCTCCCTACGGTGACTCTCTGGAGTTAGGCTGGTCCATAGAGTTTTTTCGATGCTCCAGAACTCGCGAAAACCAGGATGACCAATGGGACGCCCCCCAAAGCCCATAGACCCTACCGAATCGCTTACTTCCTTTTATGGGTGGAAAATCAGGACATTGAGAGATGAAAGGGGCTGGACCCAGTCTGAATTGGGGAAGAAACTCGCACTTTCGGATGACGCGGTGTCCAAGCTGGAGCTCGGAAAGTCCGCTCCCGACAACCGGACGGGCGAACTGCTCGACGAGACCTTCGGCACGGGCACGTACTTCACGGAGCTCGCCCCTCTGGTCCGCAAGGAGCGCATCCCCGGTCCGGCACGGAGCCTCGCTCAGAGCGAAGCAACCGCCAGTACGATCCGGGTCTACGAGCCGGACCTCATCACTGGGCTCTTCCAGACCGAGGCTTACATCCGGGCGAAAGTCGAGACAGGGCCGTACTCAGACGATGTCGATGAGATCGTCGCCCAGAGGCTCCGGAGGCAGGAGATCCTGGAGCGAATGAACCCTCCCCGCCTCCTGCTGGTCACCGATGAGGCCGCTCTTCGAAGAGCCATCGGAGGACCGGAGGCGTTCAAGGCCCAGCTTGCGCGTCTTGAAGAAGCGATGCGGCGCCGGAACATCACCATCCAGGTCGTCCCGGCTGCGACGGCGGCGTACGCTGGCCTCGCGGGAGCCTTCACGATCATGTCGTTCACCGAAGGCCCTGATGTGGCCTTTGTGGATGGGCCCAATAGCACCGGGCAGTTCATCGATCGGCCCGACACGGTTGCCGGGCTGATGGAGACGTACGATCTGATCAGAAGCGCCGCCTTGCCTGCCGTGCAGACGGCGCGTTTGGTCAAGGAGATCCGGGAGTCCCTGTGACCGATTTTTCGAGTGCCGCATGGCGTAAGAGCAGCCGCAGCAGCGACAACTACGGTCAGTGCGTCGAGCTGGCCGCCGTGTCCGGCGTGATCGGCGTCCGGGACAGTAAGCAGCGCGACAGTGGCCCCGTGCTGGTGTTCAGCCGGAACGAGCTGTCCGCATTTCTGCGTGCGGTGAAGGCCGGCCAGCTCCATCTGTAACCCTGCCTCTGTCGGCCGGGGCTCTTTTAGCCGGGAAGGCCGAGCTGGCGGGCGATGATCATCCGCTGGACCTCGGAGGTGCCCTCGCCGATCTCGAGGATCTTGGCGTCGCGGTAGAAGCGCCCCACCGGGTACTCGTTCATGAAGCCGTAGCCGCCGAAGATCTGGGTGGCGTCCCGGGCGTTGTCCATCGCCGCGTTGGAGGCGACCAGCTTGGCGATGGCGGCCTCCTTCTTGAAGGGCTCGCCGGCCAGCATCTTGGCGGCCGCGGCGTAGTAGGCGACCCGGGCGGTGTGCGTCCGCACCTCCATGTCGGCGACCTTGAACTGGATCGCCTGGTACTCGCCGATCGTCCGGCCGAACGCCTCGCGCTCCTTCACGTACCGCAGGCACTCGTCCACACAGCCCTGGGCCAGCCCGACCGACAGCGCCGCGATGGCGATCCGGCCCTCGTCGAGGATCCGCAGGAACTGCGCGTAGCCTCGGCCCCGCGGGCCGACCAGGTTCTCCTCGGGCACGCGTACGTCGTCGAACGACAGCTCGCGGGTGTCCGACGACGACCAGCCCACCTTGGAGTACTTCCTGCCGACGGTGAAGCCGGGGGTGCCGGACGGCACGATGATCGTCGAGATCTCGCGCTCCCCGGTCAGCGCGGTGACCGTCACGAACGAGGTGATGTCGGTGCCGGAGTTGGTGATGAACGACTTCGAGCCGTTGATGATCCAGTGACCGTCCTCGAGGCGCGCGGTCGTACGCATGCCACCGGGAACGTCCGAGCCGCCGCCCGCCTCGGTCAGCCCGAACGCGGCCAGGCGCTCACCTGAGCACAGCCGCGGCAGCCAGGTCCGCTTCTGTTCCTCGGAGCCGAACCGGAAGATGGGCATCGCGCCGAGCGAGACCCCCGCCTCCAGGGTGATCGACACCGAGGAGTCGACCCGGGCGAGCTCTTCGAGGGCCAGGCAGAGCGTGAAATAGTCGCCGCCCATCCCGCCGTACTCCTCAGGGAACGGCAGCCCGAACAGCCCCATCTTCCCCATCCGGGCGATGATCTCGTATGGGAACTCGCCCCGCTCGTAGAGGTCCCCGATCACCGGGGCGACCACCTCGCGGGCGAACTCCGCGACGGTCTGCCGCAGTGCCTCCTGCTCTTCGGTGAGCCTGAAGTCGATCATCACTTCTCCTTGGGCGAAAGGGCCTGGACGACGCGGGAGGGGGAGGGGCGGCCGAGCTGTCCGGCCATCCAGCGGCTGGTCTCGGCGAGCTTGGTGAGATCCACGCCGGTCTCGATACCGAGGCCGACCAGCATCCAGACCAGGTCCTCGGTGGCCAGGTTGCCGGTGGCGCTCTCGGCATAGGGGCAGCCGCCCAGTCCACCGGCCGAGGCGTCGACGGTGGTTACGCCGCACCGCAGCGCGGCGAGCGTGTTGGCCAGTGCCTGCCCGTAGGTGTCGTGGAAGTGCACGGCGATCCGGCCGACGTCGACCCCGGCGTTCCTCAGCGCTCCGATCAGGGCGGTGACGTGCCCCGGGGTCCCGACGCCGATGGTGTCGCCCAGGCTGAGCTCGGTACAGCCGAGGTTCAGCAGCCGGGTCGCGACGGACACGACCTGGTCGATCGGGACGTCGCCCTCCCAGGGATCTCCGAAGGACATCGAGACGTACGCGCGGACCGTCATGCCCTCGGCCCGGGCGCGTGAGACCACCGGGGCGAACATCGTGATCGACTCATCGACCGTCCGGTTGAGGTTGCGCCGGGCGAACGTCTCGGTGGCGCTGCCGATTATCGCGATCTCCTCGATTCCGGCGCTCAACGCCCGGTCCAGCCCGCGCTCGTTCGGCACCAGCACGGGGTAGCGGACGCCCTTGGCACGGGGGAGCACTCCGAGGAGTTCTTCGGCGTCGGCCAGCTGCGGCACCCACTTGGGGTGGACGAAGCTGGTGGCCTCGATGGTGGCGAGCCCCGCTTCGGAGAGCCGGGTGATGAACTCCGCCTTCACCTCGACCGGCACGATCGCCGACTCGTTCTGCAGACCGTCCCGGGCACCGACCTCATAGATCGTCACCTGCTCCGGCAGGCCTTCCAGCGGCACTCTCATGCTCAGAGCTCCTCAGGTGTGATTTCGGCGAGTACGGCGTCGAGGGCGACCTGGGCGCCGGTGCCGGCCGGCAAACGGGTGACCACGCCGTCGATGGGAGCGGTGACGGTGTGCTCCATCTTCATCGCCTCGACGATGACCACCGGCTGCCCGGTCGTGACCTTTTCGCCCTCGGAGACCTTGACGGCCAGGACCGTGCCGGGCATCGGACTGCGGACGACTCCGCTCGCCGCCGCGACGGTCCCGGCGCCCGCCGAACCTTGCGCGGCCTCTTTGATCGCCCATGCCCGGCCCTCATGTCCGAGCCACAGCGCGTCCCCGTCTTGTACGCGGGCGTACCGAACCGTACGGCCGGCGTAGGTCACGGCCAGCTCGCCGCCTGACGCAGTCGCATCCCCCGCCGCGGGAGGACCACCGTTCACCGTCACCTCGGTGGCGGAGCCGCGCCCTCTCACCCGTACGTCCACCGGTTCGCGTGAATTGACGCTGAGGCGCCAGGTGGTCCAGGCGGGTTCGCCCAGTCGCCAGCCGTCATGGGTCGCCCAGGGGTCGGGGTCGCCGGTCTCCAGGGCGAGCGTCCGTGCCAGCGCGGCCGCCGCCAGAACCTCGTCGGGGACCTCGTCGTGGACCAGACCGTCCTGGGAACGCTCGACCAGGCCGGTGTCGAGGCGGCCCACCACCACGTCGGGGTGGGCGAGCAGGGAACGCAGGAAGGCGACGTTCGTGGGCACACCGAGCAGGGTGTACGAGGCGAGCGCCCGGTCGAGGCGGCTCAGCGCGGCGGTCCGGTCGGGGCCCCAGGCGATCACCTTGGCGAGCATCGGATCGTATGAGCTGCCGACCTCACCTCCGGTCGTCATCCCGGAGTCCACGCGGACCCCGTGGCCGGAAGGCTCGGAGAGAGCGAGCACCCGGCCGCCGGTGGGAAGGAAGCCCCGCGAAGGATCCTCCGCGTAGACGCGGGCTTCGACGGCGTGCCCGTCGAGCCGTACCTCGTCCTGGGCGAAGGGCAGCGGTTCGCCGCCGGCCACCCGGAGCTGGAGTTCGACCAGGTCCAGGCCGGTGACCAGCTCGGTGACCGGGTGCTCGACCTGGAGCCGGGTGTTCATCTCCATGAAGAAGTACTCGTCGGGCCGGTCGGCGGGGACGATGTATTCCACCGTGCCCGCACCGACATAGCCGACCGCACGCGCCGCGTCGATGGCGCTGGCGCCCATGCGGGCCCGCTGCCGTTCTGACAGCAGCGGTGAGGGCGCCTCCTCGATGATCTTCTGGTGGCGGCGCTGCAGGCTGCACTCGCGCTCGCCCAGATGGACGAGGTTGCCGTGCTGGTCGGCGAAGACCTGGATCTCGATGTGCCGGGGGTTCTCGATGAAGCGCTCGACCAGGATCGTGTCGTCACCGAACGCGCCACGGGCCTCCCGCCGGGCCGAGTCGATCGCGTCGGGAATCTCGTCCAGAGACTGGATCAGGCGCATGCCCTTGCCTCCGCCGCCCGCCGAGGGCTTGAGCAGCACGGGCAACCCGAGTTCCCGGACGGCCTCGGCCAGTTCTGTATCGGACAACCCGGCCTCGTCACGGCCCGGGACCACCGGCACTCCCGCGGCGGTGACCGTCTGCTTGGCACGGATCTTGTCGCCCATGCCCTCGATCGCCTCGGGCGGCGGGCCGACGAAGACCAGCCCGCCCGCCGCGCAGGCACGGGCGAAGGCGGCGTTCTCGGCCAGGAAGCCGTACCCGGGATGCACCGCCTCGGCGCCGGTCGCGCGGGCCGCGTCGATGACGGCCTCGATGTCGAGATACCCGGAGATGCGGATGGCCTCGTCCGCCTCCCGGACATGACGGGCACCGGCATCCGCCTCGCTGTAGACGGCGATGGAGCGGATGCCCAGTTCGCGGAGCGTACGGATGATCCGTACGGCGATCTCACCCCGGTTGGCGATCAGGACGGCAGAGAACATATGACTCACATCCGGAAGACGCCGTAGCCGACCGGCTCCAGCGGGGCGTTGGCGGCGGCGGACAGCGCGAGGCCGAGCACCCTGCGGGTGTCGAGGGGATCGATGACGCCGTCGTCCCAGAGCCGGGCGGTGGCGTAGTAGGGGTTGCCCTGGTGTTCGTACTGCTTGCGGATGGTCTCCGGGTCGGTGTTGCCCACCGAGGACAACACGGACGCCGCCTGCTCACCGCCCATGACCGAGATCCGGGCGCCCGGCCACATCCACAGGAAGCGGGGAGAGTAGGCCCGTCCGCACATCGCGTAGTTGCCGGCGCCGAAGGACCCGCCGATGACGACGGTGAACTTCGGCACCCGGGCACAGGCGACCGCGGTGACCATCTTGGCGCCGTGTTTGGCGATGCCGCCGGCCTCGTACTCCCGGCCCACCATGAAGCCGCTGATGTTCTGCAGGAACACCAGCGGAATGGATCGCTTGTCGCACAGCTCGATGAAGTGCGCGCCCTTGAGCGCCGACTCGGAGAACAGGATGCCGTTATTGGCGACGATCCCGACGGGATGGCCGTGGATGCGCGCGAAGCCGGTGACCAGCGTGGCGCCGTACTCTTTCTTGAACTCCTGGAACCGGCTGCCGTCGACCACCCGGGCGATGACCTCGCGGACGTCGTACGGGGTGCGCGAGTCTGGGGGTACGACCCCGTACAGCTCGGCGGGATCGACCGCGGGCTCTTCGGGAGCCATCACCTCCCAGGGGCGCGGGGCGCGAGGGCCGAGGGTGCCGATGATGTTCCGGACGATCCGCAGCGCGTGGGCGTCGTCGTCGGCGAGATGGTCGGTGACCCCGGAGACGCGTGAGTGCAGCTCGCCGCCGCCCAGCTCCTCCGCGGTGACGACTTCACCGGTGGCCGCCTTCACCAGCGGCGGGCCGCCCAGGAAGATCGTGCCCTGGTTTCGGACGATCACGGCCTCGTCGCTCATGGCCGGGACGTACGCGCCGCCGGCCGTGCAGGAGCCGAGCACCGCCGCGATCTGCGGGATGCCCCGCGCCGACATGGTCGCCTGGTTGTAGAAGATCCGGCCGAAGTGCTCGCGGTCCGGGAAGACCTCGTCCTGCTTGGGCAGGAAGGCGCCGCCGGAGTCGACCAGGTAGACGCACGGCAGGTTGTTGTGAAGTGCGACTTCCTGCGCCCGCAGGTGCTTCTTCACCGTGAGGGGGTAGTAGGTGCCGCCCTTGACCGTGGCGTCGTTGGCGACGATCACGCATTCGCGGCCCTCGACCCGGCCGATTCCGGTGATGATCCCGGCGCCGGGTGCGTCGTCGTCGTACATCCCGTACGCGGCCAGCGCGGACAGTTCCAGGAACGGTGAGCCGGGGTCGAGCAGCCCGTCCACCCTGTCCCGGGGGAGTAGCTTGCCGCGGGCGACGTGCTTTTCCCGGGCGCGCTCGGGGCCGCCTCGGCGGGCGTGCGCCAGCCGGTCCCGTAGCTCGGCGGCCAGGGTGTGATTGAGCTCGGCGTTGCGCTTGTACGCTTCGCCGGTGGGATCCGCGGTGGTCCCCAGCACAGGTGCGCTCATGCCACCCCTCATCAGTTAATGTTCATTAACTCCACCGATGTTAATAAACATTAACACCACTCGTCTAGACTTCTGCTCATGACCGAGCCTGCCCAGTCGTATCCGGAGGTTCATCCCCCCGTGGCGCGAGTTGAGTCTCCGCGCAAAGCGGAGATCCTCGCCGCGGCGGCGGAACTGTTCGCGCGGCGTGGCTACCACGGAGTCTCCATCGGTGATCTCGGCCGGGCGGTCGGGCTCACCGGGCCCGCGCTGTACCGGCACTTCCGGGGCAAGGACGCCGTGCTGGCCGAGATGCTGCTCGAGATCAGTGAGCGGCTGCTGACCGAGGGGTCGCGCCGCGCCGCCGAGGCCACCGGCCCAGCGCAGGCGCTGGATGCGCTGCTGCGCTGGCATGTGGCCTTCGCGCTCGACAATCCCGCGCTCATCACCGTGCACGAACGTGAGCTGGACAATGTGCCGGAGCCGCAGCGCCGCAAGATTCGCCGGCTGCAGCGGGCCTACGTCGAGGAGTGGGTCCGCGTGCTGCGGCTCCTTGACCCGGCACTGGCCGACGACCGGGCTCGCGCGGCCGTGCACGCCACTTTCGGCCTGCTCAACTCCACACCGCACAGCGCCGGGGGGCTCGGCCGCGACGCGATGGCCGGCCTCCTGCACACCATGGCCGCCGCAGCCCTCACCGTCGCCTGATTCGTCAGGTGGAGGGCCAGGTGACGGGGAGCCGCTGCGGGCCCCGGACCAGCCCGTCCTTCATCCATGGGACGTCCGCGGGCTCCACGGCCAGAGCCAGCCCGGGCAGTCTGTGCGTGAGGACGTCAAGGGCGACCTCCACCTCCAAGCGGGCCAGATTGGCGCCCACACAGAAGTGCGGTCCGTGACCGAAGTCAGATGGGGCTGCCGGCCCGGTGCAGGTCGAAGCGATCGGGATCGGGGAAGGTCTCCGGGTCCCGGTTCGTGATGGCCAGCAGTGGCAGGACCGTCTCACCCCGGCGGATGACTCCCCACCCGCTCGGGTTTCCAGCCGTCCAAGGGTGTCGCCCCACATCGCACAGTTGATCTTGGGGCACAAGGACATCAATACCACGATGGGCCGCAAGGCGGTCTATCCCGAAGAGGCGATCAACGGCCACCGCTCCTTCATCGCTCGCCGCCGCAACCTCCGCCCCAGCGAGGAGTATCGAACACCTACCGATGCCGAATGGGAGGAGTTCCTCGGTCACTTCGAGCGTCGGCGGGTCGCCCTCGGCGACTGCGGCCGCGCCTACGGAACACCCTGCCGACACGAGCATTCGTGCTTCTCTGAACCAGCGATAGCCCGGGTGAACGGGCGGGAGGGAAGATCGTGATTCTGTCGGCTCGCCTCAGCGCCAGGAACTACTGTCGCGAGCATGGTCGAACACGATGCCCGCAGTGCCACCCGCGAGGCCTACGACGCTGCTGCCCCCACCTATGCGCAGCGGTTCCGCGACGAGCTGCGTGACAGGCCTTTGGACCGCGCGATCTTGAGTGCCTTCGCCGAGATCGTAAGTGCGAGTGGGGACGGTCAGGTCGCGGACCTGGGGTGTGGACCTGGCCATATCACCGCTCATTTGGACGAGTTGGGGCTGACGGCGTTTGGCGTTGATGCCTCTCCCGCGATGATCAAGTTGGCTCGACAGGCCTATCCGGGCCTGCGGTTCGACGTGGGCTCGATGGCCGCGTTGAACATCGCTGACGGCGTGCTGGGCGGCGCACTCTCGCG
>JAOPYO010000458.1 GCA_025964575.1 Actinomycetes bacterium | reverse complement strand
TCTCCGGCAGTGATGTGGTGGTGTGCGAGGGCACCAGCCACGGTGAGCACCGCGACGGGCAGTGGCGGGCGGGGCTGCCCGAATGGGGCGCCGGACGCTGGTGCGACGTCTTCGAGATTCGGGACTGGAAGATCCAGCGTGTGTTCATCTACCTGGACCCGGACTACGCCAGCACCGATACCGCCCGGTATCCCTGGCTCAACGGACGTACCTGAGGAAGCTCTGCGGCCGTCCTCCTCCAGGCGGCGCCGGCAAGAGCCGCCCGCTGGGCCAGGACAACGTCATCGAGCATGGCGTGAATAATGCCGCACCATCTCCGCGTCCACGGTGCGCCGCTGGCTGCACCAGGACGCGCTCAAGCCCCCTCCGTCGCCCTCCGGTTCAGGCTTGCCAGCATGTCGTCGCGGCCGCCAGCGCCGTAACTCCCATTTCTCGATCGTGAAACATCGCGGACACAAGCCGAACCTAATCTCGAATCTCGTAGCGATCTACGTTTTTACCTTCGTATATCGAAGCTGCTGCGTGACACGACTACGGATTCGGAATTGAAGGGAGCTGATGGCACCACATGCGGTCCCTGGAAGGAGACCCAATGTTGTGGGCGGACCTGGCGTGGCCGGACCTGCAGAATCTCGATACGACGACGGACGGACGCCACCACGTCGGTCTGGTTCCCGTCGGCGCGATCGAGCAGCACGGGCCTCACCTGCCGACCGGCACCGACACCATCCTGGCCACGGCCATCTGCGAAGCGGCCGCGGCTCGATGCGGCGCGTTCGTGCTGCCCGCCATTCCCGTCGGCTGCAGTTACGGGCACGGCACGGTGCTGCCGGGCACGCTGTCGCTGAGCCCTGAGTTGCTCGCGCAGGTCATCAGGCAGTACGCGGAGTGGGCCGCGGTGTCCGGCCTGCGGCGCCTGCTCTTCCTCAACGCCCATCTCGGCAATACCGCAGCCCTGGGTACGGCCACCGATCACCTGCGCCTCTTCCGCCCCGACCTGCGGGTGGGCGTCCTGGACTGGTTCTCCATCGACCCTGTCGTGACCGCCGAGTGCACGGCGGATGGCACCGACATCCACGCGAACCGTGCAGAGACCTCCCTCATGCTCGCTGTCGCCCCGTCGCTCGTGCATATCGAGCGGTGCTCCGAGGGCGACGACCCTGACCGCACCGGCGATCTCGTGTTCCGCTACACCGCTCCCGCTCTCTCGACCAACGGCGTGACAGGACGTCCCTCCCAGGCCACCCCGGAGCTCGGCCGGAAACTGCTCGACCTCATCGCCGATGCCGTCGCCGCCCGCGTCGAGGCGGGCCGCACCGAGGAGCCCCCGCTGGGCGTGGCTCCTGTCCCATTCCTGTCTTCGTAAAAAGGAGTACCCGTCACATGGACACCGTCAGCGACATCGATCCGATGCACCAGGCTCTCGCCGAACAGCTCGCCGCGGACGGCGTGCAATACGCCCTGGGTGGGTGGATCGACGTCAACGGTCGCGTCAAGTCGAAGATCGTGCCTGTCAACCACCTGCCCAACCTGCTCGCCGGCTCGGAGCGCTACACCCCTCGCGGGATCAGCGGTCTCGGAGAGATGACCCCGAACGAGGACGAGTCCGTGGCGGTGCCGGACCTGTCGACCCTCAGAGTGCTCCCCTGGGACCGGCGCTTCGCCTGGATGGCGGCAGACCTGATGTTCGGCGGTCGGGAGCCTTTCTCGCACTGCCCGCGCTCCATCCTCAAGCGCCAGGTTGCGGCTGCGGCCGATGCCGGGTTCACATTCAACCTCGGTATCGAAACGGAGTTCTACGCTTTCGACCCCGCATCTCTGGAACGCACTGACGGCTACCTTCAGCCCGGGTGGCGCAGTGGGTCGATGAAGCTGACGCCCGCTTACGACCTCGAGAGCACCTTGGACGCGATGCCCTTCCTTGACCGGATGGTCGCCGCCATGCAGGAGACCGGCTTCGGGGTGTACAGCTTCGACCACGAGGGCGGTGACGGGCAGTTCGAGTTCGACTTCGACTACGCGCCGGCGCTCGAAATGGCCGACCGGATCTCATTCTTCCGGCTCATGACTCGCCAGATCGCCAAACAGTGCGGCCTGCTCGCCACCTTCATGCCCAAGCCGTACACGTCGGCCTGGGGCTCCGGCCACCACTACAACATGAGCCTGGCCGACGTCGAGACCGGCGAGAACCTGTTCCGGGACAGCGAGGACGTCCAGGGCAAGGGTTGGAGCAAGGTGGCCTACGGTTTCACCGCAGGCATCATGCGCCACGCGAGGGCCCTGGCCGCGATCACCACCCCGACGGTCAACTCCTACAAGCGACTGTCGCCCCGGCTGGCCGACGGCACCGCCTCGTGGGCACCGGTCTGGTCGGCGTACGGCCACAACAACCGGTCGTGCATGATGCGGCTGCCGTACAACCGGCCCGCGCTGGAGAACCGTGCCGTCGACTCGGCCGCCAACACCTATCTCGCAGCCGCCTTCCTGCTGGCGGCCGGCCTCGAAGGTGTCGCGCAGAGCCTGGATCCCGGCGACCCGGTGGACGAGCTCACTTACGAGACGGACGGCGGCAGCGCCAGCAGTGTCCGCCTGCCTCGCACGCTGCTGGAGGCGGTCGACGCGTTCGCCGAGGACCCGCTCGTACATGAGGTCTTCCCCGCCGACTTCGTGACCGAGTACATCGACATGAAGCGGCAGGAGTGGGACGAGTACCACGCGCAGGTCACGCCCTGGGAACGCGACCGCTACCTCCTGGACCTTTAGGAGAGAAGGATGATCGAAGAGGCAGCACAGGGCGACGGCGCGACGAGCGCCGTAGCCGTTGTGACCGGTGCCGGGCGTGGCATCGGCCGCGGTATCGCGGTCGCACTCGCCGAAGCTGGTTTCGATGTCGTCGTCGGATGGTCGAGCGACGAGGCGGCGGCCAAAGCGACTGTGGAGGCGGTGTACGGCGCCGGTGCTCGGGCGGTGGCCGTCCGGGGCGATGTCACCGATCCGGCCACTGCAGCGCGTTTGGTCGACGCGGCGCTCACCACGTTCGGGGACCTGACCGCCTGGGTCAACAACGCGGGAGTTTCCGTGCTCGCACGAGTCGAGAGCACCCCGCCCGCCGACCTCGAGCGGATGTTCGCCGTCAACGTGCTGGGCTCGCTGCACGGGATCCTGGCCGCGGTGCCGGTGCTGCGCGGCCGCGGCGGTGGGCGCATCATCAACGTCGCGTCCGACCTCGGCGTTCAAGGCGCTCCCTACCTAGGCGCTTACGCTGCCACGAAGTTCGCCGTGGTCGGGCTCACCCAGACCGCCGCGCTGGAGTTGGCGGCGGACGCCATCACCGTCAACGCCGTCTGCCCTGGCACCGCTCACACCGACATGGTGGCCGCGGAGTGGGCCACGCAGTCCCGTCTCACCGGATCGCCGGTCGACGACGTACGGCGCGAGTACCT
>JAOPYO010000454.1 GCA_025964575.1 Actinomycetes bacterium | reverse complement strand
AACAGGCCAAAGAAGAGTACTGGCCCACTTACCAGACCTTCCTACTCGACGTCCGCAAGGAGCGAGGCTTCCCGAAGATCACCCGCGAGTACTTCGAACACGAGGTCGAGTACGGCTCGCTGTACGTCGGATCACCCGAGACCGTCGCACGACGCATCGTGAAGACCATGACCGCCCTCGACGCCAACCGCTTCGATCTCAAGTACGGCATGGGCCCGATGCCCCACGCCACCCTCATGGAGAACATCAGGCTCTTCGGCACCGAGGTCGCACCACGAGTGCGCGAACAACTCCAGACGCGATAAAGCATCCGGCGATCCACGCCAGCGACCTGGAGCGATCGAACTGAGCGAGCATGGTGAACGATGCCGGTGCGGACGCGATCTCAGCCGGAGGCGGAACCTGAAGGTCTCCGCATGGCCGCCCCTGGTTGTTCGGGTGAACCCACAAGCCACAGGCTTAGACGTGCTCCAGGGCAGGACAGGGAATACGCCAGACCGAAGCCTCACGTAACTGAATCTCACCCGTTCGGCCCCCCCGGCCGCGTCGTAGGTCGGCCCGAACGATCCACGCGTAACCAGCCACACGCGCGCCGCAAAGGGGAGGATCAAGACGGCAGCATCACGATCCCGAGCGAAGTGTGGCGAAAAGCTGGTCGGCGGCGGGCTGCCGCCATTGGATCTGGGTGGGATTGGTGTTCGACGCTTGCCACGGGACCGTGACGAACCGGATCTGCCCGGTGTCGGTGTCCTTCAGACTGCCCAGGATCGAAACCAACTGGGAGAGGCCGAGGCCCTTGTCGGTCTTGACGTACTTGGTCGCGGTGTTGACGAATTGCACGAGTGCGACCGGATCTTTGATCTTTCCGTGGGCCCTGGCCGCCATGGACGCCATGAACTGCTGCTGACGCTTGATCCGGTCCAGGTCCGATCCGTCGCCCAGACCGTGCCGAACCCTGACATAGGCCAGGGCCTGCTCGCCGTTCACAACCTGCCTGCCCTTCGGCAGGTTCAGCCCAGAATTGAGGTCCTTCACCGCGGTGGGAAGGGTGACCTGCACCCCGCCGAGAGCGTTGACCATGTTCTTGAACCCGGCGAAATTGATCGCCACCACATGGTCGAGGCGTACGTCGGTCATTCCTTCCACGGTCTTGTGCACGCAGTCCATTCCGCCGATCACGAAGGCGCTGCCGATCCTTCCGGTGCTGCCAGGGATCATCCTGCCGCCTCGGGTTTCGCAGGCAGGAATCTTCACCACGGAATCCCTCGGGATGCTGACCACCGTGATGTTCTTACGGTTGCGGGGCAGATGCACGATGAGCATCGTGTCCGAGCGTGCCACGGCATCGCTCCCATGCTCATCGGAACCGATGATCAGCACGTTGAGGTCCCGGTTGTCGTTCGTCCCGGTGCCCCCGAGACCGATCTGACCGGCGCCGGTAGCACCCTCATGGCGGCTCAGCAGCACCGCCGGCACGAGCACTGCGGTCATGGTGACCACAGCGACGGCGCCAAAGAGCATCCAGTTCTTCGGTCTGCGACGCCGATCGGATGTCGCAAGGAGCAGGTTGCGCTGCCGCGCCAGGCTGGCGGGCGGTTCATGCTCCAGTTCGCGGCCAAGGTCGCGAAGGGCGTTCATGTCACCCATCGGGTTCAGAGACACGGGGTTCACTCCTCGTCCATCGGATTGGTATCGCCGAGAGCGGCGCGGGACCTGCGGCGAGCGCGGTTGAGCCGGGACCTGACCGTGCCGATCGGGATCTTCAGGGCACGAGCGACCTCCTCGTACGAGAAGTCGCCCCAGGCGATCAGCAGCAAAACATCTCGGTCCCCCGCCGAGAGCCCGGCCAGCGCCTCGGCCAGCGCCGGCCGCGAAGCACTCGCCGCCACGGCCGCCGCGACCTGGTCGGCTGGAGAATCCACGAACTGTTCCCGGTGCGACCGCTCCAACGCCCGATAGCGCGCAGCCTCAGAACGGTGGTGCCCGGAGATCAGCTTGGTGACTATGCCGAACAGCCAGGGCCGGGCGTCCACGTACGTCAGGTCGTACCTCTTGCGCTTCTGGAATGCGATCAGGAAGGTCTCACCGACCAGATCTTCAGCGATCTCCGGCCCCAGCCGCCTCGACACATAGCGGTAGAGCATCCCGGAATAGCGGTCGAAGAGCTCCGCGAACACCTCCGGGACCCGCAACGACTCCTCGATCAGCACCGCGTCGTCGCTGAGCAGCGTGTTCATCGGCGGCGCCGGAGCATGCACTGCCATCTCATCCGTGGCCTTCCATCCGGAAACTGGGTCAGGGATGTCTCGCCGCTTCCCCCGGTTTGGGTTCACGAGGATGCGATCAGCTTTTTTGACGAGGCAGATACTCGGCATGTGATCCTGGTGGTAGCCGACCGTCGAGATCGGATACCACGTCAATCTCATCAGGACATGGCTACGCTACTTTCGTTCTGAAAGCGCCGCCGGTAGCACGATGAGATTCGGGGAAGAGCCGACACGCCTATACCGGCGAGGGTTCAGGGCCAATGGCCGGGGTCGCCGGAGTGCAGCAGGTGGCCGAGCCTGCGGTCCCGCTCGTCATGGTCGATCTCGCCACGCGCGTACAGTTCCTTGAGGATCTCGATCGGCGTCCACGCGGCCGGCACCGGCGGGCGGGATGCGCGCGCCGCAGTCATCGCGATCACGGCGAGTGTGGCGGCCACCAGGACCAGTAACAGGAGGGCGGCCGCAATGCCGAACGGGGACCCGGCTTCCAGTGCGCACATCAGCCGTCCCCCTGGTGCGGTCGCTGCGGGGCGCGGGGCCCAGCTCACCTACGAACTACCTTTCTGGCCGAACCGGGTGTTCTCCCCCCCGACTTCCCAGCCAAGCAGGGGAATCCTGACAGGCAGCCATTTTGCGTCGCTCCCAATCCCTCGCCGGGCCAAGTCTGGCGAGCCGGGCTGAGCGTGTACAGCGCCGAGACCCCACGACGAGGATCTTTACAGCCGGTCTTCACATGCGACCTTCGACGAAGGACGACCTCGACACGTGGGCGAGCCGTTGCGTGAGGACGGGAATCACGATGGCGGCGGCGAGCAGGTGGGCGAGTACGAGGGTGACCTTGGTCGTCACCGCGGTGTGGGCCGCGCCCAGCGGGGAAACCAGCGAGACGAGGGTGAGCGCGATGGTCGAGTACAGGAAGGTCCGAGCCGGGCGGGCGGCCCACCGGGCGAGCAGGACGGCCAGCACGGTGCCCCAGAACGAGCAGATCAGGGTTCCCACGGCGAAGTTGCCCGGCGTGATCGTCGCCGCGGCGCGGGCTCCGATCTGTCCGGCTTTCATCGGGACCGACAGGGCGCTCGCGGCCGATCCGTACGCGTAGAGCACGACGGCGGCGGTGGCGCCCGCGATCGCGCCGACCCGCCAGACCGGGCCGGTGGTCAGGATCGTGTGGCGGGTGGTCGCGGTGGTCGTGGTCATGATGTCGTCTCCGTTTTCCGAGGGCGTCGGATGCCGGGGTGGCTCCGATTCACCTGCTACGTCGGAACCCGGGGACGAGTCACGACATCGCCCGCGAATTCCGTTCTCGATCGGCGGAGGGCAGAATGCGTGAAACTTGTCCTCGCCCGGTGTAGAGGAGCCCGAGGTGGCTCCGACGTCTCAGGTGTAAGACACCCGCATCGCGAGCCGTGACCCTCCAGGAGGAGACCATGAAGTACATGTTGTTGATCTACGCCAACCAGGAGACCTGGGCTCAGTTCGGCCCGGACGAGGTGGCCAAGGCGATCGCCGAGCAGGACGCCTTCAACAAGGAGTTCTTCGACACCGGCGAGCTCCTTGCCGCGTACGGGCTGGCCGACGCCGAGCAGGCCACGGTCGTCCGGGTGCGTGACGGGGTGCCAGCAGTGACCGACGGCCCCTACCTGGAGGCGAAGGAGTACCTGGCGAGCTACTACGTCCTGGACGTCGACAGTGAGCAGCGGGCGCAGGAGATCGCCGCCCGCATGCCGTTCGCGTCGTTTCGGGGCGTGGAGGTGTGGCCGATCCTGCACGAGGCGGGAGCGGAGATGTGAACACCGACCGTCGTGTCGAGGACCTGCTGCGTGGGCTGACGCCACAGGTCCTCGGCGCGCTGGTCCGCCGCTACGGGCACTTCGACGCGTGCGAGGACGCGGTCCAAGAAGCCTTGCTGGCGGCGGCGACGCAATGGCCGGCCGAGGGGTTGCCGGACAACCCGCGGGCCTGGTTGATCACGGTCGCGGCACGCCGGTTGACCGACCAAATCCGTAGTGAACAGGCCCGCCGTCGCCGCGAGGACGTGGACGCACATCGGCTGCGCCCCGAGGACACCGCGGCTCCCGCGGCCGACAACAAACACCTCACAGACCGCGACGACAGCCTGACCCTGCTGTTCCTGTGCTGCCATCCCGCGCTGTCGCCGGCATCGCAGATCGCGCTGACCCTGCGCAGCGTCGGCGGTCTGACCACCGCGGAGATCGCCCGGGCGTTCTTCGTGCCCGAGGCGACCATGGCCCAGCGCATCAGCAGGGCCAAACAGACCATCAAGGACGCCGGACTGCGTTTCGACCTACCACCCTCCTCCCAGTTCGCCGAGCGGCTGGCTGCCGTCCTGCACGTCCTTTATCTGATCTTCAACGAGGGGTACACCACCTCGGCCGGACCAGACCTGCACCGGGGCGAGCTCACCGGCGAGGCCATCCGCCTGACCCGCGGGCTGCGACGGCTGCTGCCCGACGACGGGGAGGTGACCGGGCTGCTCGCCCTGATGTTGCTCACCGAGGCGCGCCGCCCCGCACGCACCGCACCCGATGGCGCGCTGATCCCGCTGGCCGAGCAGGACCGCGGCACGTGGAACCGGCAGCACATCGAAGAAGGCGTGGCCCTCATCACCGGCGCCTTGACCCGAACACCACTCGGGCCCTACCAACTACAGGCCGCCATCGCCGCCGTCCACGACGAAGCACCCCACCACCAGGACACCGACTGGCCGCAGATCCTCGCCCTCTACCAACTCCTCGAACGCATCGCACCCAACCCGATGATCGCACTGAACCGGGCCATCGCCGTCGCCATGATCCGAGGACCCCAAGCCGGGCTCACTCTCCTGCGGCCGCTCGAAGCCGACGACCGGATCACCCGCGGGCACCGCCTCCACGCCGTCCGAGCCCACCTACTGGAGATGGCCGGCGACCAGGACGCCGCACGCTCGGCCTATCTCACCGCGGCCCGGCGCACCACCAGCCTCCCGGAAAAACGTTACCTGGAGACCAAAGCCGCCCGACTCACCGCACGCACCGAAGGCGACAGCCCACTCCGCCGGGCGTAAGACCGATACTCATCACCCTGGGCGATCGCAAACCTCAAGTGTCGACTTCTACTTGCGCGAACGTTCTCGGCCCGGAGCCGGTCATGCGGGTCGGGCCCAGCGGTGGTGGCGCCTGGACGTCTGTTAGGGCGGTAGCTGGGCCCGCCCAGACAGTGCTGGATCCCTGTAGGGTGCGGAAACCCGGATCTGGTCGCTGATCTGCGGTTTTCTCTTCTTCCGTCTATTCGGCTCGCATGTACACGTTGATCAAGATGCCGGTCATCCCCAAGGAGGAGGACAGCACGAGAAATTCCCGGTCAGGCGTGGTGGTCGGGTGGCCGGGACATCTCAACCCCCGGCCTCCCACAGATCCCGGCGTGAATCTCTCAATTCACCGGGCTCCTGTCACCCTGTTCACCAGACACGCGGAACCGAAGCAACCCACTTCCAGTGCGCGAACATCCGGGGATACCTTCCGGTTCATCTCCCGCGCAGCATCGCGTCGAGAAACTCTGCCTACATCAAGTCCCTCCCAGCGTTCGTGACACACATCTAGTCAATCACCCGTATACCAGGCGCTTCACCCATCCGTGGTGGTGCTACGCCGGACACCTGCGGACCCGCTCGACCAGCTCGGCAAAGGCTTATTGTGTCCCGATAGGCTCGGCGGACGCTTTCATGGAACTCGCGACTCCTTGCACGATCCTCTCGCTGCGGGCGGTCACCGCGAGTTTTGTGTTGCAATAGTGACATGTCTCTGGACGAGCTTCGCGAACTGCTGGACCGCCATGGGCGTCCCGATGGGACCACTGCCATCGACGGCGTCCGGATCTGCAAGGTCGACCGCACTGTTTCGCCGGAGTCCTCGATGTCCGGCACGGTGCTGGCGGTCGTCGCTCAGGGCGGCAAGCGTTTGGCGCTGGGTGACCGCGTCTATGAGTACGGGGGTGGTCAGTACCTCGTCGCCTCGGTTGACCTCCCGGTGACAGGGCACGTCGTCGACACCGCCCCGGGTCGCCCTACGCTCGGTTTCGGGATGACGCTGGGACCTGCCGCGATCGCGGAGCTGCTGCTGC
>JAOPYO010000449.1 GCA_025964575.1 Actinomycetes bacterium | reverse complement strand
GGCGAGTTCTTCGACCGGCATTGGATCCCGTTCGGCCGACTGCACCGCCTGGCCGACACCCAGGGGCTGCACCTGACCGCCCGCCGCGGCCCGAGCATGGCCTATCTGGCCCGATTCCGCCCCTGCGTCGCGGCCTGACGAATTCTTGGACAAGCAAACAGGGGCGACCCCGACCCTGGGAAACGATCAATCCGAACGCGGGAGAACCAGCCGTCGACGACCTGGCTCAACCAGCTCACCCGACTTTCGTCGGTGCACCAACAGGGGCGATGTATTGGATCATACTGATTTGCCCCATCCGGCACCGACCAGCTATACCGGGTCCATGAACGGCTCGTCCGATGATCTGTCTCCGCTCAGGGAGGCTCTGCAGGCTGCCCGGGCCACGCCCGACGACCTCGCCGAGGCGGTCGCGGTAGCCCATGGCCGCGGTCCCGGTATCCACGAGATTCCCGAGCCCATGCCGTTTTTGTCCCAAACCGGAAGGCCCGGCGACTCGGCCGCCCCGTCGATCGCCAGATCTTGATCTGGACCCGGCGCGGCACCATTGTTGCCGCCGTGGCTGCCGTCATCGGGCTCGGGACAATCGCCCTGATGATCTGGCCGCCGCACTGAACGCTGTTCCGCCTCATCTCGGCCGACCCGGTGGCCCGGTCCGTAGTCCGGAAAAGCTACCCCGAGCACCATCTGCTGGCCACCAGCCCCGAGGGTGACCCGGTCTGTCCGGCGTGCGTCTGGGACGGCGACCAGCACTGGCGGGCCGACCTGCCGTATCTTGCGGTGCAGATCGACCGGTTGGTGGACCAGGACCTGTCCGCCCCGGCGGGCTGGGCCGCGGTCGCCGTGGTGCTCGCGCTGACATGCGGGGCGAACCTGGGCCGCCGGCTGGAACGCGAACTGAACCAGCGCGGCGGCTGGCCCATCGTCATGGAACGGTGGGACCAGCCGATGGACCAGTCCTGGATCTGGCTGCTGCCACGCCAGGAGCGGCACCCGGCCTTCGCTCACCTGGGCGCCGGGGCGAGCCTGGCCGCGATCACCCAGGCGCTGGAGCGCCATGACCCCACGTTGCCCACGCAGGCCCAGCGACTGTGCCGGGACGCGGAGGTGGCGTGGCGACCGGCGCTGTTGCCGGCGGCCGTCGCCTACGCAGTGGCGTTCACCACCCAGGCCGCCGAGCGGGACCGGCACCGCAAGCCCGTCCACGTCGTGGACTCCACCAGGGACGGCCTGTCGGAGATCCGCACACCGTCGTCACCGGCGACGCGAACAACGTCGAATCCGGGCTCGAAGAACTCCTGGAACACCTGCTGTTCCCGCTGCTGCTGGGCCACGGCCTGCGCGACGAGCCTCGTGAGCCACGCCGTACCTACGGCGCCGAACCCGCCGACGACCGCCCGGCACGGTCACGGTCGGACGCACGCGTCACGAACCAGATCGACCGGGCCAATCAAGTCGCCGTCGTGCTCGGCCAGATCCCCGGCCTCCCGGACGCCGAGATGATCTGGGACGGCAGCGCCAGACCAGCTGGCGACGGTATGCCGCTGGGCGCGACCAGCCCGGTCAACGAAGCCATCAACGAGCTACGGCAAGCGGCTCGGATCCAGGTCGCCGGGGAGATGTACGACGCCGCCGGGCCGATCGCGATGGTCGCCGACGAGGCCTGGTCGCGGGCCGGGTGGTGGATCCCAGCCGATGATGCGCCGCACGCAGTCCGCCAGGCCCATGACCTCCTCGGGGACCGACCGCAGGTCAACGTGCTGTGGGCCGGTCCCGGCGGCACCCTTCCCGAGCCGACCTGGGTCCGCGTGCAGGTGACCGAGGTCAACGAGCGCAGTACCGGCCCGCAAGACGTGCCGTGGCTGCGGGTCTTCGATGGTGAGTCCCTGTTCGGCATGCGGTTGTCCGACATCGCTGTGGTTCGTCGCGCCGACCCCGCCGCGACGACCACAGCGATCGACGCCGGATCCGCGCCGGCGGACACCGACACAGAAGCTGACAGAGAAACCGACACCCGGGCCGCCGCTGCCGCCAGAGGTCGCCGCCGAGCTTGAGCAGAGATCACAAGCGCAATAGGGGGCGGCAGCGAAACGATGCCCGAGGAACAACTCCTCGATCTCGGCGATCAGCTCCGGCTCCGGCCAGCCAGGCGCCGCCGCCGCCGCCTCGACACCTCGAAAGGAACTGCTGTGAATCCTCCGCACGCTCGAGCGTTCGACCTGCAACAATTGTTGCGACACACGGAGGTGCACTTGGTGCCGCTGGGGGCACCACCCCCGCATGGACCTGGTCGCCGATGACGCCCGTTGCGCCGCCCAGCTGGCTCGGCTGCTGGAGGTGCATCGCAGTGCGATAACCCGCGCGTTGAATGCGGCCGAGAACACAGGCCGGCCGTTGCCGCCCTACACCCGAGATCCGCACACCGGCCGTCGTGCATTCGCAACGAGCGCCTTTCTGCACTGGTGGGAGCAAACTCCGGGACGCGGTCAACCTTGCACCCCGCGCTCGTAGTGCAAGCGCCAGCTCAGTAATTGGCCGCTTCCCGCAGCGGTACGGCTCGAACCACGCACCAAATCGATCATGGTGTCACCAAGCGCTGGTATGTGTGCCCGTAGCAATCGCGGAAAATCCAACGAACCTATAGCTGGCCTGCGGTTATTCCGGTTCTTGAGACGTCTGGTGATCTCTGTCGCTACGGTTCGTACCGGTTCTGGCACTTCCGTGGAGGTTGGTGGGGGTTAGCGACTCAGTTCTTCTCTGATGAGCAGGTGGAGCGGCTGCGGTCGTACCCGGACATCGGGCCGGGAGGAGTTGATCGGGTTCTTCACGCTGACGCGGAAGGATTTGGGATTCGTCGACAACCTGGGCAAGGGCAGTGGCCGGGGCCCGGCCGCGAGATTGGGCTTGGCCGTTCAGCTGTGCACGCTGCCGTGGCTGGGGTTCGTCCCGGATGACATCTGGTCGGTTATGCAGGCCGCGGTCGCGCGGCTGGCGAACCAGCTGGCGGTGTTCCCCGGCGTGCTGGATCAGTACGGGCAGCGGGCACAGACCCGCAGCGACCACCTGAAGCTGGTGCTGAAGTACCTGGACTGGAAGCCGGTGCCGACCGGCGGGGAGCCGTTGAAGGAGCTGGAGCAGTTCCTGCTGGACCGGGCGATGGAGCACGACACCCCGTCCCTGCTGTTCCACCAGGCGGCGGAGTTCTTGGTCAGCGCGCACGTGGTGCGGCCCGGCGTGGTGAGCTTGATGGAGATGGTCGCGACCGCCCGGAACGGTGCGGGCGCGCTGACGTCGGAGAAGGTCGACCATCTGCTGACGGCGCAGATGCGCCGCGACCTGGACGGCCTGCTGGTTGGGGACGACTCGGTTGACGTGGCTGACGACGCCGGCAGTGGAGGCGACGGCCGCGGCGGTGAAGGCCGCGATCGACAAGCTGCTGTTCCTGCGCGGCATGGACGCACACCTGCTGGACCTGTCGGCGCTGCCGCGCGAGCGGCGCCGTTTTCTGGCGACGCTCGGGCGGCGGTCCACAGTACAGGGGTTGGAGCGGCGTGGAGAGCGCCGCTTCCCGATCCTCCTCGCCCTGGTCGCGCAGTCTGCGGTGGACCAGCTGGACGAGGTCGTCGCGCTGTTCGACCAGGCGGTCTCAGCGCGGGAATCCCGCGCCAAGGCCAAGACCGATGACGCGTTGGCGGAGCGGGCGAAGAAGGGCGAGGCCCGCCAGCTGCTGATGGACGTGATCCTGCCGGTGCTGATCGACGTCGGTGTCCCGGACGAGAACGTGGGCGCCATCCTGCGCGGCGGGATCGGACGTGACGACAGGTCAGTGCGGCCTCGGCCCGAAAGGCTATGGCCGAGGCCGGCAACGGTGTCGCGTTTCGTCTCCGGACGGGTTATTTGAAGGCTGCGATGTTACGCGTCGCCCATTCGGCGAAGGTGCGTGGCGGGCGGCCGAGGATCCGCTCGACGTCGGGGCTCACCCGCTGCTCGCCGGGTTTGGGGTTGCCCAGGATGTCAAGGGTGGCCTCCACGATCGGCTCGGGCATGAACTGCAGCATCTGTGCCCGAGCCTCCGCACGGCTTTGCTCGACGAATCGGACCGGTTCGCCCAGCGCGTCGGCGATCGCCGCCGTCTGCTGCCGAGGGGAGATTGGTTCCGGCCCGGTCAGCTCATAGGCCTTGCCGACGTGGCCGGGCTCCCGCAATGCCACGGCGGCGACCTCGGCGATGTCGGCCGGGTCGATGGTCGGCAGCGCGACGTCACCGAACGGTGCGGCGACCATCCGTTGGGCGCGGACCATCTCGGCCCCTTGCAACGTGTTGGAGTCGAACCCTCCCGGCCGCAGCAGGGTCCATTCCAGATCCGACTGCGTGAGAGGTTCCTCCAGGGTTGAGGGGTGACTTCCCGTGGCAACGCCCTGGGAGGACAGCAGGACGACCCGGCGGATCCCGCCGGCCCGCGCGACGTCGAGGACGTCGCTGACGCTGCCGCCGGCCGCCACGAAGTCGCCGGAGGTCAGCAGGAACAGCGCTTCGGCATTGTCGAGCGCGGGCGCGAGGCTTTCCGGCTTGGCCAGGTCGGCCTGGTGGTGCCGCACCCCTGTCGGCACGTCCTGTGCTGAGATCCGGCGGGACACCGCCGTCACCTGTTCGCCGGCGGCGGTAAGCGCTCGCATGAGCGGCCGTCCGACGTTGCCCGTGGCTCCGGTCACCACAATCATGTTCACTCCCAGTTGTCGAGTCCTTGTGGGTTCAACGGAAGCTACCGGCGCCGTGATAGTAGGTACCTAGAGGAAAGTAATGGAGGGAAGGGCCCCTGTGACCAACAACACGGTTCCAGCGTCTCGCACCGACGTCGCCCCGGAGCAGGCGTGCCCGATCGCCCCGGTGGTCGACATCGTCTTCAGCCGCTGGACCACTCCGATTCTGTGGGCGCTCAATGAATACGGGCGGCATCGGTTCGTGGAGTTGGAACGGCGAATCGCCACCATCACGCCCAAGGTGCTGACCGAACGGCTGCGGCAGTTGGAACGCGACGGGCTCGTCGTGCGCACTTACCACCCCGAAGTTCCGCCACGGGTGGAGTACGAGATCAGCGAACTGGGACGCAGCCTGGCGCCGCTGTTCGCAGCGCTCGCCGACTGGTCGGTCAACCTGGGCAGGGTGGAGCAGGCCCGGCGGGACTACGACGCCAGGGAGCGGACCCCCACCCGTCGAAACTGACCCGAAGGTTCACCGGAAAACGGAAAACGGAACACGTCAAGACGTTAAGGCTGGGCGGGAGCAGTTGCACGCACAGGCACGGCGGGTTGTGGACGGTGGGCGTCGCCAGCGGTGGGGCACAGGGGGCTGGCGCCCAACCACCTGCCGGAGGATCTGGCCCGCACCCGTCATCAAGATCCACCGAAAATGCCAACTAAATCCGAACAGAACCTCGTCTCCGCGACCGGTCCAACCTGACACCCCACAGGTCCCCGGCCCCGCGCCCGCCACCTTCACGCGGAACGGACACTGTCCGCTTGAACTTGGCAGGTTCCGCACTTAGGTGGCAGGGGACATGACAGCGTCCGGACCTAGCTGGCAGGGAGGTGTCCCGTCCCACTGGAGTTGGCGGATTCTCACCGGCTCCCGTTCGGTTTGAGGCGTTCTCAGCAACCTGGCCCAGCGGAGGAACCTAAGAGTGACCAGCGATCGGCATTTGGACTGGGAAGGCTGCCACAACGTGCGTGACCTCGGTGGTCTGCGCTCTGCAGACGGCAGGGAAACTCGCCGAGGCGCGATCGTCCGCGCCGACTCCCTGGACCGCCTCACGCCACGGGGGTGGTCGGCTCTTGTCGACTACGGCGTCCGCACCATCGTCGACCTCCGCAACGATTACGAACGCCCAGCCACAGCCGAGCATCGACCGGACCAGGTCACCACCGTCCACGTTCCACTGGACGACACCGCCGATCACAGGTTCTGGGACTACATCCAGGACAACGAACTGGACGGCACCCCCCTGTATTACCTGCCCTTCCTGGAGCACAAGCCAGAGCGGTGCGCCGCCGCCATCACAGCGATCGCCCGCGCCCGTCCGGGAGGCGTGGTCATCCACTGCAGCGTTGGCCGCGACCGGACCGGATTGATCACACTGCTGCTGCTCTCACTCGTCGGCGTCTCGCCCGAGGAGATCGTCGCCGACTACGAACTGAGTGCCACTCGCCTCTCGCCGTTGTTCGCCGAGTACGGGATGGACGACCAAGGCCCCTACATCGAAGGGGTCTTCAAGCGAAAGAACACCAGTGCTCGCACTGCGATCCTCGCCACCCTCAAAGCCATCGACACCGCGTCCTACCTCTGTGCCGCCAACCTCAGCGACGACGAACTGGACACCATCCGGACTCGGCTACTCGGAACAGCCTGAGCCCCGGCCTGATCCATGATTCCGCAAAAGCCAGATCGGCTGAGAACCCAGCCCAAAGCATTCCCAAACGACCTGGCAAACCACCAGGTCACACCAAGATCAAATGACAGGTTCAATGCGAAACGACAGGAGGCCGGACAGGCGGGCCCGCGCCGGTACGTTTCGGGCGCTCCCGGCGGCCGGCCGGAGCTCGGCTCCACCGAAACTGCCAAGTAAGTCTGAACAAGATCAGCGAGCGGTGTTCAGACCTACCTGGCACCTCGCAGGTCAGGGGAACGGGGCCTGCCACTTTCGCGCGGACTGGACAGGTGTCGTGTGTTGTCCCGTCCGGGTGAAGGCTGCCGTTTCCGGACTTAGGTTGCCAGCGAGGCAGCAACGTTCGGATTAAAGCTGCCACCAGGAGATCCGAGACGGAGGAGGAGACCGATGGCGCCGGCGGCTGCATATGACGAGATCGCGGATTGGTACGAGGAGGAGTTTCTCGGCGGCCAGCGGGCGGTGGCCGGGGACGGCAACCCTCTCGGCCTCGGCCGTGTCCTGCGTGACCTCCTCGGCGAGGGCAGCGGCACCTGTCTGGAGATCGGCTGTGGCACCGGCGTGCACGCTGCCCGGGTTCGTGAGTTGGGCTGGACTCCGGTCGGCGTCGATCTGTCCGCAGGGATGCTGCGGCACGCCCGGGGGCGCCTGCCCATCGCGCTGGCCGATGCCGAACGGCTGCCGATCCGAGACGGCTCCGTGCCCGCCGTCGTCGCGATGATGGTCCACACCGACATGCCCGGCTACCCGGCGGTGCTGCGCGAGGCGGCCCGGGTCCTGCGCCCTGGAGGGGCGTTCGTACACGTCGGCGTGCACCCCTGCTTCTGCGGCGGGTTTGCCGACCGCGGCGACCTCGACGCGGTGGTGATCCGCCCCGGCTACCTTGACGGCCACTGGACGAAGGCGTCCTGGACGAACGCGGGGGTGCGGGCCAAGGTCGGCGCCACGCACCTTCCGCTGCCTGAGCTGATGCATGCGTTTCTCGACGCGGGCCTGAGGCTCGAACGGTTCGCGGAAAGCGGCGGACCCACCCCGGTCGTGCTCGCCATCAGAGCGCGCAAACACCCGATGACACCATGATCCCGGCGACCAGAACCCCGCCCACCGAAACGGCAAACTAACTCCGAACAAACGCCGCCGTCTCGACCGCCCGAACCTGCCAACCCCCAGTTCCCCGAAGTGACCACTGGCAGCCTTCGGCCGGAACAGACATTCGCATGACCGTCAGATGGGGGTCAGGCGGAAGATCCGCAGTTCACGGCCCGAACGCTCCACGTACTTGTCGTACACGGGCCAGACCTGCATCAGCCGCGGCCAGATCTCAGTGCGTTCGGCGCCCTCGAGCAGGTGAGCGGTCACGGGAATGCTCCGGCCGCGGAAGCTCACCTGGGCCTTCGGCTGCTTGAGCAGGTTTCCGGTCCAGGCCGGGTGCTTCTCCCGGCCGAAGTTGCTGCCCACCACGACCCAGCCGCCGTCCGGCTCGGGCATGCACGCCAGCGGGGCCTGCCGGGGCTCGCCGCTGACGGCGCCGGTCGTGGTCAGCAGCAGGCTCGGGACCAGCGACTGACCGAGCAGGAACCGGCCGCCCGAGACCTTGTGCAGGGCCCTGTCCATCGGCGGCACGATCTTCGGCCCGACCTTGGAGAACCAGGTGGAGCCGGAGATCCGCTGAAAGAGCGGGCCCACGGTGCGCTGTATCAGCGTGGGGCGCCGGACATCGGTCATATGTGCACTCCTTATATAAGTATGGAGTCAACAGGCCAGAAGACCAGCTTTGTCAGGGTCAAGATGGCCTGCCGCGGCCAGCCATCGCAGCGCGTCGGTCAGAGTCTCCTCGATCGGCCGAAGCGTCAGATCCAGGGCATCGAGCAGCGGACGATCGTTGGTGGGGACCAGCGTGATCATCATCTCCGCGGCATCGCGGGTGAGCGGGAAGTCGAAGTTCTTGATCCGCTTGGCCGTGTCCAGCAGCGAGCCCAGCCCGAGCATCACCCAGCCGGGCACCATGAGGCGGCGGCACTTCACGCCGGTGAGCTCGTCGCACAGGTCGGCGAGCTGCGGCCACGTCACGTAGTGCCCGCCGAGCAACCAGCGGCGTGGGCCCTGGCCAGTCACGATGGACCGGCTGAGAGCCTCGCTCAGGTCGCGGACGTCCAGCACCGAGGAACCGCCCTTGGGCATCGGCCAGGCCTGCCCGAGTCCGGCGGCGAGTCCCTCGTTCAGGGCGTCCAGCACCGGCTGATGCGGGCCGCACACCCCGCCTGGATAGATGATCGTGATCGGCGCGCCCCCGTCCTGGAGGCCTCGCACATATCGTTCGGCTGCGAGTTTGGAGCGGCCATAGTCCGTGCGCGGGCCGGCGAGCGGGCTGTCGGAGGTGATCACGGGGGCGCCGGGCGGCACGAAGACCGCCACCGTCGAGACATGGACCACCGGATCGAGGCCCCAGGCCACGGCGGAGCCGACGACGTTGCGGGTCCCGGTGACGTTGGTCTCGATGAGGCCGCCTTTCCCGCCAGTGCTTCCACCTGTGATCCCGATCGCGGCGGCGGCGTGGATGGCGGCGTGGCAGCCGTCGAGGGCCTGGTCGACCGCGGCCGGGTCGAGCATGTCCCCGGGGACGAACTCCACCGCGTCGGCCGGGACCCCGATCGTGGCGAGCACCTTCGTGGCCTTACCCGGATCGCGGACCAGCGCTCGCGGCTGATGCCCGGCGGCCAGCAGGGCCGCGACGGTGTAGGACCCTACGAAGCCCGATGCTCCTGTCACCATGACGCGCATTCAGGCAAACTAACGCTTGGTAGGCCCCTGTGGCCAGGGAACGCTCGGATTCCACCCTCACGCCTCCGGGGCCGTACCGTAGTTCGCCGTGTCTCCTCCTCCGCGCGGCCCCGCCCATCAGACAAGCCCCCCGGTGAGCTTCGACGATGTGCTCGTCGGCGAGGCGGTGCTCGGCGTCTACCGGCAGATGTTCGCCGCGCTGGCCCGGGACAGCGGCGCGGTAGTGGACGACCCGGAGATGGTGGACGTCGCCGAGACCCTGCTGGCCGCGTTCGCCGACGCGGGCGAGGACGGCCTCGGCCACGAGCAGATGCGGTACGTCTGCCGCCGCTACCCGGCCGAGGTCTTCGAGAACCGGCTGCGGGTGCTCAAGGGTCTGGGTGCGATCCGCGAGGTCTTTCCCAAACCCAACCAGCTGCGTTATCGGGCGTCGTTCACGAGCGTGGTCGGGTTGATGTTCGTCCGCCGGATGATGCTGGACGGCGGCCAGTCGGAGATGCACCGGCTGCTGGCCCTGGAGCAGCTCAACGCGGCGGATCCGCGGATGACCGCCGACCAGGCCCGGGATGGTGCGGAGGGGCTGGCCCGGGCGTTCCGGCTGTGGAGCGTCGAGCTGCTCACCCTGGCCAACGGGACGATCGAGGAGCTGCGTGAGCAGGCCCCCAAACTGTGGGGGACCAGCGACATCATCGAGCGGGCCGAGCATCTGCACGGGGCGATTCTGCGGCGCTGGCCGCAGCTGGACCGCACCTGTACCGAGCTGCGCGCGGCCATCTACGCCTACGGTGACGCCTCCCGGCGGGCGGCCGCCCGGCTGACCGATTCGGCGGGGACGACACGGAACCTGACCCTGCTGCCACCGGAGACGTGGCGGACCTTCGCCCGTACGGCCTCGCGTGAACGGCTCGCCGCCGTCCTCGACGGGTTCGTGTTCGACGCCCCGGCCCCCTGGCATGACCCGGCCGCGATCGTGACGGCGGTCGAGGAGGGGCCGCGGACGGCGCCGGTGCGACCGGCCCCGCCGCGTGCCGCGCAGCCCGATCCCGGGCTTTCGCAGGACACCGGCCGGGCCGATGAATCGGTGGAACGGTTGCGAGCCGTCGCCGAACAGGTGCTCGGGGGGAACGACAGCGCCGCCGTGCCCGAGGTGCTCACCGGCACGGGCGACTGGGCGACCGGGCGCAGGGTGCTCGCCGACCTCGCCGCCGCCCACCTCCACCCGGATCTGCCCTACCGGATCGTCTGGTCGGACGAGCTCATCGTCCGGCCGGACGACGCGCCGTCCTGGCTGTCGTCCGGCCGCTTCGAGAGGACCATGTGATGAGCGTCGATCCCGCGGTGCTCGCGCGGGCCAGAGCACGGGTCCTGGGACCGGTCTCGATCTCGTCGGCCGATCCCACTCCGCCGGGGATGACCCGCGCCCCAGACGGCGCTCGGGTCTGGCTGCTGCCGTCCTGGCCGGATGGTGCCACCCCGGCGCTGCTCGAGGAATATCAGACCGGCGGGTTCCCGCTGGACCGGCCGGGGCAGGCCCGCCGGGTGTTCGCCGCGGCCCTGCGGTGCTGCTGGAGCGAGCTGGACGATGCCCCCTGGCCGGGCCGCACGGCGCTGATCCCGGCGGCGCTGGAGGTCTATATCTCCATGTCCCGGGGCGACGCCGACCTGATGCGCCGATGGGCACTCGGTGATCTGCGCCGGCTCGCGGATTCCGGCTGGCTGCTGCTCGACGAGGAGGCCGGGAGCCTGCGGCTCGGCCCGCGCGTCGCGACCTGGCCGGAGGAGAGCCTCGGCTCCCTCCGCGACCTGCTCCGCCGGCTCCCGCACCCGCCCGAGGAGCCCGCAGATCATGAGCATTGAGCTGTTCGAGGCGGTGCTGCGGCCGTATGACGAGAAGCGGCGGGCCGAGCTGGTCGCGGCCTTCATGGCGGTCGAGCACGCGGCCGAGCCGGTGGGAGAGGTCGGCTTTCCGGCGCTGCGCGAACCCTCCCAGCGCCGTGTGATCGAAGAGATGCTGGCACTGGTGGGCCGGACCCTCATCCGCAGTGGCACGTCCTGGATCTCCGGCTATCGCGACGATGTCGCCCGGGAACTGGCGGCCGAACCGCAGTGTGTTCCGCCCGAGGAGGACCGGGCCGTGCTCACCCTGATCCTCATCCACTCGGTAGCGATCCCACGGGCCGACGGCCTCATCACCGACGACACCTGGCTGTCGCCGCACCCGGCGCCCGTCGAGGAACTGCGCAGAAGATCGCAGCTCACGGTGGGCGAGATCGAGTCGGCGCTGCGCCGACTGCGCGCGGCCGGGCTGGTGGCACATGTGCGGGCGGGCGGGGTGAGCGCCGACTCGGCCACGGAGACGGCCGGCGGATACGTGCCCGGGCCGCAGTTCCACCGGCTCACCGAGGCGGCCCGGCGGCGGTTGCAGGAAGAACTGATCCTGGCCGCCGGGCCCGACTCCCCGCTCGCCGCCGCCGTACGGGCGCGCCGCCGCAACCAGACTCGTGACACCGTTCGTGACATCAGGGGAGACACGTGACCGCCACGCCACTGCTCGGGGTCGAGGACAGGGTGAACGTCGTCGGTGATCGGACGCTCATCGCCGTACAGGCCGTCAACATCTCCCGGCTGTCCACCCACCCGGTGCCGACGGTCCCCGGGACACTGATCGTGGTGGCCGGGCAGGGTCCCAAGGACTCCAACGGCGCCGGGAAATCATCGTTCATCGCGGCGATCACCGCGCTGCTCGGCGATGAGCAGTGGCGGTTCGCCTCCGGCGCGCGGGCCGTCGCCGAGCTGCTGTTCAACGCGGAACTGGCCGCGCAGGGCGACAGCCAGTGGGCCAGCGCCGGCCACGGCTACATCATCGGGGTCTTCGCCGACCCGGACGCCGAGGACACCGAAGCCTCGGCCCTGACGGTGTGGTTGCGGGTCAACGTGGACGCCCCGCACCTGGAGATCCGCTGGCGGGCGGGCGTCCATCTGGCCTCGGCTCCCTCGGAGGCCGACCGGGTGGCCCTGGCCGACACGCTCTGGGCGGCGCTGCCCCGGTCCGCGGGGCGGCGCGACCTGGTCGCCAAGGACCTGGGCCGGGTCCTGTACGGCGAACGGATCCGCTGTGTGTCGTTCCTGTCCACCTCGGTGCGGACCAAGGTCGCCACCAACCTGCTGTCCCAGCCTCTCAACGAGATCAGCCCGGAGCGGATCTTCAGCGCCATCGCCGCGCTGACCGGCCTCGACCGGGAGCTGGAGGCCGAGCGGAAGGCCCGCGGGGAGGAGCACCGGGAGCGGGCCAAGGCCGCCCAGGCGGAGCTGCGGCTGACCGAGTGGGAGAGCGAGGCCGAGTCGCTGCTGAAGACCTTCGATCGCCGGGATCGGGCCCGCGACGAGGTGGCCGCGGCGCAGCGCTACTGGCGCACCCGGCAGGCCCGACAGCTGGTCGACGCCACCGAGCGGGAGAGCGCGCACGCCTCGGAACAGGAGCGGCTGCGGGCCGAGGCGCAGGAGACCGGCAGTGCCATCAAAGCGATCGACGGCGAGATCGATCAGCTCACCGAGGGGGCACTGGACGACCGGCTCGCGGAGGCGCTGGGCGCCCTGGCGGAGCTGAAGGGGCGGGCGGAGAAGCTCGGCGAGGACAAGGCCGTCGACCGGAACCGGCTGGAGGAGCTCCGGCGCCGGATCGCCGCGCTGGAGGACCGCCGGCGCGAGGCGGACGGGCGTGACGTGCCGGCCGCCGAAGAGGAGGTGGCGGCCACCGAGGCCCGCCGGGACGAAGCCCAGCAGGACCTCGGCCTGGCCAAAGGCCGGTTCGCGCAGGCGGAGCGGGATCTCGCCGCCGCCGAGGCCGGCGAGAGCAGTGCCCAGGTCCAGATCCACACCCTGGCCGCCACCGGGATCGCAGCGGCCGGCCTGCTCGACGCCGTCGACCTCGACGAGGCCGTCCGGGACCGCTGGGAGACCGCGCTGTGGCCATACCGCGAGGCCGTGGTCGTCGCGGACGAGGACGTCGAGGCGGCCGTCGCGGCGCTCCGCACCCTCCCGGGTTCGATGATCGTCCCCGCCGGCCGGCCCATCCATGAGGTGAAGGGCGGGGCTGAGCTGCCGGAGGGCGTACGATGCCGGCTCGCGCTGGAGCGGTTCTTCGTCGCGGTCGCCGGTGACGGCGGCACCGGGGTCGTCGTGGTGGGCGGCTTCCCCGAGCCGGTGACCGGCCGGGTGGCCCGGGTGCACGCGGCCCGGACGGCGCTGACCGCCGCGCAGGAGATGCTGGAGCAGACCCGTCTGCGGGCCGCGGCCGCGGTGTCGGACGTGGCCCTCTCCGGGCGGCGGCTGGCCGGGGCGCGCGCCGGCGAGCAGCTCACCGAGCTGCGGGAGCGGATGACCGGCCTGCGCGAGCACCTCGAGCGGCTGGCGAGCACCGAGTCGCAGCTGGGACCGAAACTAGGTGCGGCCGAGCAGACCGTACGGCGGCTGCAGGCCAAGGCCGACACCCGTGCGTTGGAGATCGACCGGCTGCGGGGGCGCCGCGAGACGCACGAACGGATCCGCGACAAGGCGCGAGAGCAGGCGGCCGAGCTCGCCGATCGCCGGGCCGCCCTCGATCTGGAACGGCTCCAGGACGAGTGGGGCGGAGCCCCCGACGGCGCGGCGGAGTGGTTGCTCGCGCTGGCCGAGGACGAAAGGTCCTGGACTCCCGACGAGTGGTGGCACTCGGCGGAGAAACACCTGGGCGAGGCCATGCGCCGGGTCTTCCCGGACGGCGCCGCCGACGAGGACATGCCGGAGGAACTGCGATTCCTGCTGGCAGAGCGGCTCGAAGGAGAGGGCCGGCGGACAGAGCGGGAGCAGGCCACCTTCGCCCGTCTCGCGCAGGGCCTGCACACCTATCTGCGCCAGCAGGAGGACTACGAGAAGCACCAGCGCCGGCAGATCGAGATCCAGCTGACCGGCCGGCGCACCGATCTGGAGAAGGCACAGAAGGGGGCAGGTGAAGCCGCCGGCGCGGCCGCCGCGCACCGCGCAGCGCTCACCGCGGCCATCAGGGCCCGGCTCCAGGCGGTGTCGGACGAGTTCGAGAAGCTCGACCTCGCCTACGGCGGATACGGCGCGACGCTGGACTTCCCGACACCCGAGCCCCCCGGCGACCCGGAGCAGGAGTGGCGTTGGCGGGTGGTGCCCCGCTGGCGGCGCTCGGAGGGTCAGCGCTACGTCCCGTACAACCGGCGGGCCAACACCGCGCTCATGGACGAGAAGGCCGTGAAGCTCGTCTGCGCGGCGGCACTGGCCAGCTCCGGCGGCGGACGCAAGAGTCCTGGCACGGGGTCGACACTGTGCCTGGTGCTGGACGAGCTCGGCCGCAACCTGGGCAAGGAGCACCGTAAGGAGGCGGTCGCGCTGTTCCGGCAGATCGGCGAGACGCACGGCATCACCGTGATCGGCGCGCTGCAGGACGACATGGAGCCGTACGCGATCGACGCGTGCGGGCAGTACGTCAAGCTGCGCCGCTCATCGGACACCATGGCCTACAACGAGCCGCCGGTGGTCGTGGGCTATGACGAACACGCCGACCGGGTCCGCACGCTGACCAAGTGGATCAGTGACACGCGCCCTCTGCCCACCGCACCAGATCAAGAGCCCGGCGCAGGCGAAACGAATGGTCGTCATTCCTTGGACAGCGGAAGGTAACTGATGCAACACTCAGAGTGACCGAACCGGGAAGCCGCCGAGTCGACCCTGGGTACGTGAGCGCGGAGAGCATTCCCATCGTTCTGCACAGATCGGACCACGTGTGAACAGTGCGCCGTTCCCTGACCTCCTAGCATGATCCCCTCAGCGGCTCCGGTCCCCGAGGCGAGCGTGACCCAGGTCCTCTTCGGGGAACGCCGCAGGGTCGGCCCGGCTCTGGTCGATGCCACGTCCGGACGGACACTGTCGTACGCGGACCTGACCTCGGCGGTGTGGTCCGTGGCCGCCGGGCTCATCCGGGAGGGGCTGGGGCCCGGCACGGTCGTGGCCCTCCATCTGCCGGACACCCCCGAGTTCGCGGTGGCGGCACACGGGGTGATGGCGGCCGGAGCCGTGCTGACCCCGGCGCGGCCCACGATCACCGCCGAGACGATGGCGCGCCAGCTGACCGAGACCGGGGCCCGCGCCGTCATCACCTGGCCGGTGCTGCTCGACATCGCGCTCGAGGCGGTCAAGTCGGCGCGGGTGGAGCGGGTCTTCTGCTTCGGTGCCGAACCCGATGTCGAGCCGTTCTCGCGGCTGTGGTCTGCGAGCCCGCCCGAGCATCCGGGTCACACCCCCGCCACGTCGCCGGCGCTGATCTCGTACACCCGGGGGACGACCGGGCCGCCCAAGGGCGTTCGCCTCACCCACCGCAACCTCGTCGCGGGATTCCTGCAGTTCGCGAGTGCCTGCGCGCTCAGTGACACCGACACCGTGCTGTCGGCGATCCCGTTCGCCGACGTCATCGGGCTGGCCGGCGTGCTCAACCCGGCGCTGCAGGCCGGGGCCATCGTCGTCACCCGCTCCGGCACCGGCCGGCACGACCTGCTGCGCACCCTGCAGGACCACCGGGTGACCGTCGCCCTGCTCACCCCGGAGCTGGTCGAGATCCTGGCGTACGAGCAGATGGTGAGCCGGTACAACCTGCGCCTGCTGCGTTCGATCATCTCCACCGGCGGCCCGCTACGGCCGGAGATCGCACGGGCCTGCTCGATACGGCTGCGCTGCCCGGTGCGGCAGGCGTACGGGCTGGCCGAGACGGCAGGTCTCACCCACCTGAACCTGCGCGCCATCGAGGAGGGCACGCTCGACTCGGTGGGACCTGGTCTGTCCTGGACCGGCTGGCGGATCGTCGACCCGGCCGGCACGGACCTGCCCTCCTATCAGCCGGGCGAGCTGCGGATCCGCGGCCCGATGGTGACCAGCGGGTACGTCCCGGACCGGCCGCTGCCCGAGTGGCTACCGACCGGGGACACGGCCTTCGCCGACGACCACGGCCGCGTCTACATCATGGGCCGGATATCGGAGGCGGAGTCCGCGCCGCCGACCGCCCCGGACGGCGTGCTGGCGGCTCACCCCGCGGTGACCGAAGCCGTGGTGGTGGCCGTGCCCGATCCAGGGCTCGGGTTGGTGCCGCACGCTTTCGTGGTGCTGCGGGAAGAGGTCTCCGCCGCCGACTTGCTGACCTATGTGAACAGCCATGTGCAGTCCTACGACCAGATCCACGCCGTCCATGTCACCGAGGTGATCCCGCGATCATCCAGTGGACGGATCCTGCGCCGCGCGCTGATCGAGCGAGCGCGTCTGTCACCCGACGAGGGGCGGTGACAGCCGGGCCGACGCGGCCGTGGCGGGGCCTGGGTGGTCGGCCATCCAGGCCCCGCCTTCGATCAGCTCGTGAGCGTGCCGCCACCGACGGCGAGATCACGCGGTGTCAGGAGGCGGGGCGGGGGATGGACTTGTACTCAAGGTAGGCGGTCAGGCCCTCGGGTCCGAGCTCACGGCCGAGGCCGCTGCTCTTGTAGCCGCCGAACGGGGTGTTGGCGTCGAGGCTATAGAGGTTGACGCCGCAACTGCCCGTGCGGATCTGGCGGGCCACGTCGATGCCGTGTGCCACGTCGGCCGTCCAGACCGAGCCGCCCAGACCGTAGTCGCTGTCGTTGGCGATCTTGATGGCGTCGGCCTCGTCCTCGTAGGCGATGAGGGCGAGCACCGGGCCGAAGATCTCCTCTCGGGCGATCCGCATGTCGTTGGTGACGTTGCCGAACACGGTCGGTGCGACGTACCAGCCGCGGTCATAGGGCCGGTCGAGACCGCCGGCGATGATTTTGGCGCCCTCGTCCTGGCCGATCCGGATGTAGCCCTCGACCCGGTCCTGCTGGCGCTTGGCGACCAGCGGGCCGATCTCGGTGGCGTAGTCGGCGGGGTCGCCCACGCTGAGGCCGCTCACCATGGTGGCCAGGGCCTCGGCGACCTCGTCATAGCGGCTTCGCGGGGCCAGGATCCGGGTCTGCGCCGCACAGGCCTGGCCGTTGTTCATCAGCGAGGCCAGCTTGAAGCCCTCGATGGTGGTGGCGAGGTCGGCGTCCTCGAGGATGATCGCCGCTGACTTGCCGCCGAGCTCCAGGGTGACCCGCTTGAGCTGCTCACCGCAGACGGCGGCGATCTTCCGGCCGGCCGCGGTCGAGCCGGTGAACGACACCTTGTCGACGCCGGGGTGCCGGACCAGGTGCTCGCCGACCTCACGTCCCGCCGTGACGATGTTGACGACCCCGTCCGGGATCCCGGCCTCCTTGATCCACTCGGCCAGGAGGTAGGTGTCCAGCGGCGTCTCGGGGGAGGGCTTGGCCACCACCGTGCAGCCGGAGATCAGGGCCGGGGCGAGCTTGAGCATCAGGGTGAACTGGGGCACGTTCCACGGCACGATGGCCGCCACCACGCCGACCGGCTCCGTGGTCACGGTCACCGGGCCCAGCATGCCCTGGCGCTCCTCCTCCCAGGTGTAGGTGCCGGCCAGATCCACGTAGTACTGCAGCACCATCTGCGGGATCGCGGCCTGTCCGAAGATGGAGAAGAGCGCGGGCGAGCCCATCTCCGCGGTGACCAGCTCGGCCATGTCGTTCTGCCGCTCGGCATAGATGGCCGCCAGCCGGCCCACGATCTCGGCCCGCCCGGCCGGGGTCATCCGCGGCCAGGGGCCGTGGTCGAAGGCCTGCCGCGCGGCCGCGACGGCTTTGTCGATATCGGCCTCGGTGCCCTCCGGCACCCGGCCGATGACCTCTTCTGTATGCGGGGAGATGACGTCGATGGTGGCCGTGCCGGCCGGGGCGACCCAGTCGCCGCCGATGAAGAGCCGATCATGCTCGCGCATGTTGTGCCTCCTGCCCGGGGTGAAACGCCGGAGGTGGTTGACCGAATGCTTGCTTGGTGAACACTCTCTCACGAGGGCGGTGGGTGTCCACAAGAGGCCCGGCCGCCATCGGGACTCCAGGATGGACTGGAGTCCCGCCTTGGCTCTCGCGACGTCACTTATCGCGCAGGATCAGTCTCTTCTTCTGGAAGTCCACCGTGACCCGGCCGAATCGGCGCAGTTCGTCTGAGCCGAGCAGCCCGGCGATGTTGGGGTCGCCCATGTTGATGACCGTCAGAGAACGGCCGCTCAGGGACTGCCCGCCGAGCGTCCAGCTGCGTACCCGGACCACGGGTACGGTGGCTCGTCCGGTCACGCCCTGGATACGAGCGGTCTGTCCGGTACGAGGAAGCTTCAGCCGGCTCATGAGGGAGCGATCCAGGGTCGAGGTCGACGCGCCGGTGTCGAGGATGAACTCGAAGGGGCCGCGGCCGTTGACCTTGATCGGGACCATGACCACGGTCGCTCCATGATCGATGGTCACCCGGACGGGTATCGAGGTCGCGCCTCCCGCTGTACGGGTGGTTCGCGTGGTCGAAGACGTCTGAGATGTCCGAGACGTTTGGGACGTCGGAGACGTCGGAGACGTCGGGGACAGCGACTCTTTCAACGACTCTCGTGACGGCTCGTTCCCGGGCCCGGTTTTGATCGCGCACCCGCTCAGCCACAGCAGCAGAGCACTTACCAGCGCAGATGCGACCCAGAGTGTCTTTATCTCGACCACCGCCACCCGTAGAGAACGACGTCCCGGACCTTACCGGCTATCCGTGCATACGTCCCAGAGCATGCATACCGTTCAGTCGAGTTCGCCGGTCATCGCTGGGAGAGATCAACCCAGGAGGTGGGCGTTGGGCTCGCGGGCGCGGTCGGCCAGGCTTTCGATCTCCACGACGGTGGCGCCACCGGTGCGAAGTTGTTCGGTGCCGTCGCAGTCGACGAACAGCGGCGGCTCCCGCCAGGCGTAGACCACCCGGGGGATTCCGGCGGCCAGAATGAGCCCGGCGCACGGCTCCGGCCGTGACGCCCGACTGCAGCAGGGTTCCAGTGAGCTGTAGATCGTGGCCGCGCTCAGATCGGCGCCGGGTTCCAGCTTGGCCAGGGCCGCCTCTTCGGCGTGTTCGATCGGGTCGCTCTCCCGTGAGTGGCCACGGGCCAGCTCCCGGCCGTCGCCGTCCACGATCACCGCTCCCACGGAGTAGGCCGTGTTCGAGGGCGGGCAGAGGGCCGCCAGCTCACAGGCCAGCTCCAGCCATCTCCGGTCCGTCCGGGAGACCTCAGCCACGGCGGCCGCCGATCAGATAACGCAGCAGGGCGACGTCGCCGATCCGGGTGGCCTCGGCCAGCCTCATGGGTTTGCCGGGGCTCTGCGGGAAGACCCCGGGGTGGACGAAGCGCGGCGCCGACGGGTCGCCGACGAAGAACGGGGCGACGGCCAGCTGCAGTTCGTCGGCCAGCCCCTGGGTGAGGAACCGGGTGTGGATGCCGCCGCCGCCCTCGACCATCAACCTCCGGATGCCGCGCCGGCTCAGGTCGGCGAGCAGTTCGGGCAGGCTCACCGGGTCGCCGGCGTCGATGACCTCGGCCCGGTCGGCCAGCCGCTGCGCCAGGGCCTGGGCGGCCTGGGAGGAGCTGAACACCAGTTTCGGAGCGGTGCCGGTGGTGAAGAACCGAGCCTCCGGATCGAGGTCTCCGCTGCCGGTCACGGTGACCTTGGTCAGATCCGCTGCCCGGCCCCGCGCGACCCGCTGGGCCTTGCGGGACTCCGACCGGATGAGCAGCCGGGGATCGTCCTGACGGATGGTGCCGGCCCCCACCAGGATCGCGTCACAGGTGGCGCGCACTCCGTCCACCCGGTCGAAGTCGGCCGGATTGGACAGCCGCAGCCGTTCCGGGCTCGCGTCGTCGATATAGCCGTCCACCGACATGGCACAGCTCAGCAGCACATAGGGGCGATCACTCACGGTGCCATTACATCCCATCACCGGACGGCCCATAGCTCATGATCCGGGAGGATTTTCCTTCAGAAAGCGGGGCAGAATCCTCCCGGATCACGCCAGGCACGTGGGGATCTGGCCGCCGTTGTACGTGACCATCTCCAGCATGATCGTCAGATCGTCGAGCTTGGTGCCGTTCGCTTCGCCTCGCGCCTCCGAATAGGCGCGGTGCAGGTTGCCGACGATGCGCTCCCGGTCCAGCAGATCCTGGTACTCGCCCAGATCCGTCTCGCCGGCCACCTCCAGCGGCGAAAGCCCGGCCTCGATGCCCTGGCGGGTCAGATCCTGGATCCAGCGCAGGTACGACTCGGTCGCGTCGAACAGCTCGGGGCCGCCGACCGGGCCGTGCCCCGCGACCACGGTGGACGCGCCCAGCGCCCGCAGCCGTTCGATCGCCTCCAGTGACCCCGAGACGGATCCCATGAGCGTGAACGGGGTGCCGCCGGAGAAGACCACATCGCCCGCGAACAGCACGCCGTGCTCGGGGATCCACGCCACCACGTCGTTGGTGGTGTGCGCGGGCCCGACATGGATCAGCTCCATCCGCAGTTTCCCCGAGTAGACCGTCAGCCGGTCCGGGAAGGTCACCGTGGGCGGCACGATGTCGATCGAGCCCCACTCGACATGGGTCCACAGCTGCGTCAGCACCAACCCCGACTCGATCATCTCGGCGGGACAGTCGTCATGGCCGATGATCGTGGCCTCGGGGAAGAGCCCGTTGCCATAGGTGTGGTCGCCATGGTGATGGGTGTTGATGAGGGTACGGGTAGGCGCCGAGGTCACCGACTGGATGGCCGACCGCAGTGCCCTGGCCCGGGGCTCGGTGGCGGCGGTGTCGATGAGCGTCACCCTGTCCGGGCCGACCAGGAAACCGGAGTTGCTGAGACACCAGCCACCGTCAGGCTGGATATAGGCGTAGATCCGCTCGGCGATCTCTTCCAGTCGGGGCTTCGGAGCCTTGTTCATGATCGTCTCCGGGTGCATAGGAATCTGCTGTCGCAGATCGTCTGGGTGATCATAGAGAAAGAGTGTTTGTGGTGATCCTTTGGGGCCTCTCGGCGTTTCTGTGACGGAAGTGTCGTGGGTGCTGTCTATGGTTGCCACGCGATGCGCTTCCTTCATACCTCCGACTGGCATCTGGGCCGGTCCTTCCACCGCGAGGACCTGCTGGGTGCCCAGGCCACCTTCGTGGACCATCTGGTCGAGACCGTCCGGGCGGAGAGCGTCGACGCTGTGCTCATCTCCGGTGACGTCTATGACCGGGCGCTGCCGCCGGTCGACGCCGTACGGTTGTGCAACGAGGCCCTCAAGCGCCTCGCGGACCTGACCCGGGTGGTGCTGATCGCCGGCAACCACGATTCCGCGCAGCGCCTCGGGTTCGGCGCCGACCTGATGGACGCGGCGGGAGTGCATGTTCGCACCGACCTCGCGGCGGTCGGCAAGCCCATCATGATCGACGGCGCCGCGATCTACGGCATCCCCTATCTGGAGCCGGAGCTGGTCCGCGCCCCCTGGGAGCTGGACGAGCGCAGCCACGCGGCCGCGCTGACCGAGGCGATGCGCAGGATCCGCGCCGACGTCACCGGGCTGCCCGCGGGCACCCCCTCCATCGTGCTGGCACACGCCTTCGTGACCGGGGGAGAAGCGAGCGAAAGCGAACGGGACATCTCGGTGGGCGGCGCCTTCCACGTCCCGGCCGGAGTCTTCGACGGCGTCGGTTATGTGGCCCTGGGGCATCTGCACGGTCGTCAGGCCATGTCCGAACGGGTCCGCTACTCCGGGTCCCCGCTGGCCTACTCCTTCTCCGAGGAACGACAGCGCAAGGGCTGCTGGCTGGTCGACCTGCGTGACGGCGGAGTGAGCGCCGAGTTCGCCGAGGCGCCGGTGCCGCGCCGGATCTCCCGGCTGCGCGGCCGGATCGACGAGCTCCTCACCTCCGACGTGTACGAGAAGTACGAGCAACGCTGGCTACAGATCACCCTGACCGACGCGGCGCGGCCCGCCGGTGCGATGGAGCGGCTGCGCCGCCGGTTCCCGCACGCGCTGGTGCTCGGCTTCGAACCCGAGGGCGCCTTGGCGGTCGAGGACCGCACCTGGAGCGAGCGGATCAGCGGCCGGGCCGAACAGGACCTCGCCCGCGATTTCATCACCGAGGTCACCGGCGCTCCCGTCGACGCCGCCGAACGGGCCCTCCTCGATGAGGCCTTCCAGCACTGCCGAATCAAGGAGAACGCCACATGAGCGAGCCGGAGGGCGCGGCGACGGCTCGGCTGAGAGGCTCGCCGGAGCGCAGCGACCACGCCCGACGAGGGAAGCCGGTTCCTCGAGGCGCCGGCAGGCGTGCGAACAGGGAGACAGCATGAGGCTGAACATGCTGCGGGTCACGGCGTTCGGGCCGTTCCCCGGCACGGAGGAGATCGACTTCGCCGCGCTGTCCGACGCCGGGCTGTTCCTCATCAACGGCCAGACGGGGGCCGGCAAGACCAGCGTGCTCGACGCGATCTGCTTCGCGCTGTTCGGGCAGGTGCCAGGGGCGCGCAACGCGGTCAAGACACTGCGCAGCGACCATGCGGCACCCGAGCTGGGCCCGCAGGTGGTGCTGGAGGCGACCATCCGTGGCCGGCTGTTCCGGATCACCCGCTCGCCCGCCTGGGAACGGCCCAAGAAGAAGGGGATCGGCACCACGCTGCAGCAGGCCTCGGTGATCGTCGAGGAGCACACCGGCGGCGAATGGATCGGCCAGACCACCCGCCTGGACGAGGCCGGCGATCTGATCGGCACCCTGCTCGGGATGAACGCGGCGCAGTTCTGCCAGGTGGCGATGCTGCCGCAGGGGGAGTTCGCGGCGTTCCTGCGGGCCGGCGCCGAGGAACGCCGCAAGGTGCTGGAGAAGCTGTTCGCCACCGAGATCTTCACCCGGGTCGAGAAATGGCTGGCCGACCACCGGGCCGAGACCCGCCGTGCGGCCGACGAACTGCGGGCCGCCGCCGAGTCCACCGCCGACCGGATCGCCGAGACCGCGGGCGTCGAACGGCCCGGCGCCCTTCGAGTGCCCGAACCTCGCGGGACCGAGCCCACCGGGGACAGCGAGCTCGCCACCTGCGAGCTGCTCGTGCCCTGGACCACCGAGATCGCCGCCCAGCTCTCCGCCGTCCGGGACGCCGCCGTGGCCCTTCAGGAAGAGGCGGCCACAGCGCTGGAACAGGCCCGTACAGCTGCCGAGACCGGCCGGGCCCTCGCCGACCGGCAGCGCCGCCACGCCGATGCCCTGCGCCGCCGCGCCGCCCTGGACGAACTCGTCGCCGAACGCGGGCAGCTGGCCGTACGGCTCGAAACCGCGCAGCGCGCCGACCGGGTGCTGCCGCTGCTCAAGGGCGCCGCCGAGCGTGCGAAGGTCGCGGAGGCCACCCGCCGGAAGGCGGTCGCGGCGCGTGCGGCCACCGGTGACCTGGTCCCCGGAGCCGTGCCCGAGGACGTGCTGAGCAAGGCCGAACGGGCCCGTCAGGACGAGGCCGCCGCGCTGGAGCAGTTGCGCGATGACGCGGCGCGGAAAAGTCGGATCGAGAAGGATCGCGCTGCGGAGGAGACCCGGCTGGAGCAGCTGGACAAGAAGGAAGCCGAATTCGGCGTGCTGGTCGCCGAGCTGCCCGGCGTGGTGGAGGACCTGCGCACAGAACTCGAGGCTGTACGGGTCCGTACCGCCGCCCGGCCCGGCGCGGTCACCACCGTCGAGGAGGCGGGCCGGCGACTGGACGCGGCGCGCCGCCGCGACACGCTCACCGGCAGGTTGGTCCAGGCGGAGGCAACGCACCGGGTGACCGTCGATGCCGCGCAGGAGGCCCGGGACCGGCTCCAGGAGTTGCGGCAGGCCCGACTGGACGGCATGGCGGCCGTGCTCGCGGAGGGCCTGGCCGACGGGCAGGCGTGCCGGGTCTGTGGTTCGGAGTCGCACCCCGCTCCGGCGGTGTCGGCGGGGACCGTGCCGAGCGATGCCGACGAGAAGCGTTCCGAGCAGGCCTACACACAGGCGCAGGACCGCAGGGAGGAGGCCGCCACCCGGGTCGGCGAGATACGGACCGAGCTGGAGTCCGTACGCGAGCAGGTCGGTGACCGGGCCACGGAGGCCCTGGCCATCGAGCTGACCGCCGCTGAGGCGGAGCTGGACGCCATCGACGTGATCGCCGGCACCGAGGCACGGATCGAGGCCGACCTGGTGCGCGGCGAGGGCGAACTGGCGCAGGCCCGCGACGGCCGCGAGGGTGTCGTGCAGGCGCAGGCGCAGGCGCGCGCCAGGGTGGCCGAGCTGACCGCGGAGGCCGAGCGGCTACGGGCTCGGCTGGACGAGGCGCGCGGCGTAGATCCGACCCTCGAGGCGCGGATCGACCGGCTGGTCAACGAGGCCGGGCTGCTCCACACAGCGGTCCAGACCCTGTCCGCCGCCAAGACCGCCGCCGATGAGCTCGTACTGGCCCGTACGGCCGCCGACGACGCGGCCGCGGCCGCGGGATTCGGCTCGGTGGACGAGGTAGCGGCCGCCGCGCTCTCCGACGGGGCCCGATCGGAAGTGAGCGGGCGCATCCGTGCCTTCGACGATGACGAAGCGGCGGTCCGTGAACGGCTCGCCGATCCGTCACTGGTGGCTGCCGCCGCTGCTCCGGCTCCGGATCTTGCACAACTGGAGGAGGCCCTGACCTCGGCCGAGGAACTGCACACGGTGGTGGCCGGCGTGTCCGAGCGGTCCCGGCTGCGCTCCGCCCGGCTGGCCGAGCTGTCGGCCGTGCTCTCGGATCGGGTCGAGGCATGGCGGCCGGCCGCCGAGCGCCAGACCGTCGCGTTCCGGCTCGCCGGGCTCGCCTCCGGCCAGTCGGCGATGAACCGGCTCAGCATGCGGCTGTCGGCCTATGTGCTGGCGGCCAGACTGGAGCAGGTCGTCGCCGCGGCCAACGAACGGCTCGCCCGGATGTCCGGGGGCCGCTACACCCTCGTGCACACCATCGACAAGGCCGCCGGTGACCGGCGCGGCGGCAGTGGCGGCCTCGGCCTGCGTATCATCGACGGCTGGACCGGCCAGCAGCGCGACCCCGTCACCCTGTCGGGCGGCGAGTCCTTCATCACCTCGCTGTCGTTGGCCCTCGGGCTCGCCGACGTGGTCACCGCCGAGGCGGGTGGCACCGAGATCGGGACCCTGTTCGTCGACGAGGGCTTCGGCACCCTGGACGAGGACACCCTCGACGAGGTCATGGACGTCCTGGACGGGCTGCGCGATGGAGGCCGGGCGGTCGGCATCGTCAGTCACGTCGCCGAGCTCCGCACCCGCATCCCCGCCCAGCTCCGGGTCCACAAGGACCGCGCGGGTTCCCGGGTCGCCATCACCGTCTGACCCAGGCGCGCACCTCGCCAGTCGGCCTGGTCGACCGGCACCGAACTGGCCTCAACCGCGTTTATGTCCCCAGCGCCGCCTACTCCACCAGAAAGGACCCCAACCTCCTTCTAGCCCGCATCGAGCGGCGCGGCTAGGGTCCATGCGATCTGCGCCGCCACCGTGAGCGATGAGCTGCCGCACCATAAAGACCCCGTCTAGAGGAACTCAAATTCCCCGGCATGAGGGTTATCTCCCACCGGGGAGAGGGCAGTTCCGGAAGGCATCGGATTTCGGAATGAGGAATCACCATGGCAGAAGTCAGGTCGCCGAGACCACGTCGCCTCGGGCCTGGCTCTCTTTCGCGGGGATCCTCGGTACCACCGTCGGCGCGTTCAACGTGATCGACGGGCTTTCCTGGTGGCCTTTCCGGTGTGGTCGGTCCTGGTCATCGCGCTGTGCGTGCTGGTCATCTACGCGCTGACCACGCCACCGTCGAAAGCGGTCGGGGCCTGACCGGGGCGGAGTCCATTCGGCCTCACCTCGATATCGCTCCCGCTAACGGCCGTCCAATTGCTTGACGAAGAATCGGGGGATTTCATGAGTAATCTGGTAGCGATCGTCTATCCCGAAGTGCAAACGGCCATTCAGGTTCGCGACAAGCTGCTCGATATGCAGCGACAGAAACTCATCACGCTGGAGGACGCAGCCGTGGTGGAGAAGCGGCCGGACGGCAAGATCAAGATGCATCAGGTCAAAAGTCCCGTGGGCAGCGGCGCGGCCTGGGGCGCGGTCTGGGGCGGTCTGATCGGGATGCTGTTCTTCGTGCCGTTCCTCGGCATGGCGGCCGGTGCCGCGGCCGGCGCGGCCGGCGGCGCCATGACCGACCTCGGGGTCGACAAGAACTTCATGAAGGAACTCGGCACGAAGCTGCAGCCGGGTGGTGCCGCGCTGTTCCTGCTGATCGTCCAAAGCACCCCGGACAAGGTCATCCCGGAGGTCGCACAGTACGGCGGCGAGATCGTCAAGACCTCGCTGAGCAACGATGCCGAGGAGCAACTGAAGGAGGCGGTCAAGGCCGCCCAGGCATCGCAGGCATCCGCCTCGCGCTGACAGCACGCTATGAGGCCGGGGGTGCGCCGCCCTCCGGCCTCTTCGCGTCGCTCGGCTGCCGCTCCCTGACACTGCCGACGATGATCGAAATCGCCGACGTGACGATGATCAGGTCGAACAGCATCTGCACGATGACGATCGCGCGGGCGGTCTGGCTGACCGGGGTGATGTCGCCAAAGCCGACGGTGCACAGCGTGACGACGGAGAAATAGAGCGCGTCCAGCCGGCTGTGGACGCCGTTGAAGTGGTCGGCGAGCCGGTAGTAGATCAGCGAGAAGAAGACGATCACCACGTTGACGACGGTCAGCAGCATCGAGATCTGCTCGGCGAACAGACGCTGCCTGCGCAAGGTCCGCCGCACCTGGAACGTGACCAGCACCGACAGCACCGCGATCCCGAGGAGCAGCAGCGCCGCCCGGACCACCAACTCCCTGCCCTGCAGATCGGTCGGGTGCACCGGCACCATGAAAAAGAGCCCGATCACGACGGCCGCGGAGAAGGCCGCTCGCAGCCAGGCGCACAGTCGCGCTCTGCGCAACCCGCGCATGGTGGCCTCAGCCACCGCTTGACGACCCTCGGCCCGTCGCGATCGGCCCTGCGGCCTTCGTGCCCGCGGGCAGCGCGGGTACGACGGTGTACGACCGGCGCGGCCATGAGCCGGGTGCTATCAGCGACATGTGATTCCCCCGCATCGTTGGTAGTCGATCGATAACGTACGGTACCGAAGCGGCTTATCTGGGGCCGCGCTCGCCGCGCGGTCCGTCCGTGCGAAGGCTTGCGCCGGCGCTTCCTCATGACCTCCTCAGCGTTTTCGGCAACGTCAGCTTTCGGTATCGCCTCTTGTGTCAACCACGGTTGACACGAGGGTGCGCGTCAACCTATGTTGACACTATGAACGATGGAGTCCAGCTCGCCCAGGCGGCGGGCAGCCGGGACCCGGCGATCGGGCTGCGGGCGGTACGCGCACTGCGCGCACTGGCCGAGCGGCTCGAGGCGCTGCAGGTCGAAAACGCACGAGACCAGGGCTGGTCCTGGCAAGAGATCGCCGTTTGCCTGGGCGTCAGTCGGCAGGCGGTCCACAAGAAGCACGGCGGCGGGCGCCGCATTCTCGGAAGGGAGCGCTAGGAGATGTTCGAACGGTTCGTTGCGGGGTCGCGCCAGGTCGTCGTACTGGCCCAGGAGGAGGCCCGGCGACTGCATCACCCATCCATCGGCACCGAGCATCTGCTTCTCGGACTGCTCGTCGAAGGTCACGGCCCCGCCGCCCGTGCGCTGAGCGATCGCGGCCTACGGGTCGAGGATCTGCGCGAACGGATCGTCCGGTACGCCGGACGGTCGGGCAGCGATCTCGACGAGGAGGCGCTCGCCATGATCGGTATCGACCTCGACGAGGTGCGACGCGCGACCGAGGCGAGCTTCGGACCAGGTGCGCTCGATCCGAGGCGCAAGCCCTTGACCGGCCACATCCCGTTCAGCAAGCGGGCCAAGAAGGTACTCGAGCTTTCGCTTAGGGAAGCGCTCGCGCTCAAACACAACTACATCGACACCGGGCACATCCTGCTCGGCCTGCTCCGCGAGGGCGAAGGGATGGCGGCCCTGGTGTTGGTGGACGCCGGAGTCGACCTGAGTGAGCTCCGGGCCGAGGTCATCCGTCTGATCACTGCTGAAGCCGCCTGAGCGCGCAGTCCGTGAACCCTTCGGCTGGGCCACAGCCTCCAGGCTGTTCCGGGCCAATGACCTCGACGCGCTCGGGACGCGGGCGGCGGGCCTTCAAAGTCTGTATCTGTCCAAGAATAAAATAGAGCATCCCGCTATTAAGGGTTGTGCTGTAAATGAAGTCGATCTCCTGGTAAAGCGCCTTCGGCGCAGCTATGGATCGGTTGTTCTGGATATGAAATGTGGGATGTTCGGGCGAATTCTCCGGTCGGGTCCTCGGCAGACGAGGACCCGCCGGTGCTCTGGTGCAGCAGAGCCTGAGTAAGGGCAGGGTGTCAGTTTCGGGGCGGCGGTCAAAGCGTTGTGGCCAAAGGTGATTGCCGCTGGGAAATGGGTAAGTCGAAGTAGTCAGGGCTGATTCAATCGCCCATCGGAAACAAATTTTGCCTTTCTGGGAGAGAAAAGATGCGTGGTCACCGCATATTGACCCTGTTCGCCGTCGAGGCCGCAGCAATGTTCGCCCTCTGCGCCGCTATGTCGATTCCTGCCGCGAGTGCACGGGCTGGTGTCGACCGGGCGGTCCATGGCAGAGCCGAGGATCCCTCGGCAGCCAGCTCGGTATCGTTCCGGGTGCTTCCCGGGGCGCCCACCGCTGCCTCGACGTCCCGGCCAGAGTCATCCGAGCACGGCGATCTGTCTTCCGACGGATCCCATAGCAAGAACAAGTCGTTGGTGGAAGTCGGAGTCGATCAGGACAACAACAATCACTCGTCCTCCAAATCCCACTCGTCCTCCGAATCCCACGAATCCCACAGCCATGTCGCACCGCCGAGGTTCCGACACCATGCCCATGCCCACGTCAGCCCGCCTGTCCCTCACCAGCACAGACTCCCAGTCACGGGACGTAGCTCTACAATTACGGCACTAGGTGGTGTGGCAGCCATACTGACCGGTGCCGCCCTGCTGTGGCTGTCGTCAGTCAGGCGGAAGCGGCTGCCTCATCCGAAGTCAGCCACCGGCTCCGCGGCTTGATGCCATAGAGATGCCATAGAACGGACAGGAACGAATCGGAATGAGGTTCAGGTACCCAGGCACCGAGTGGTGGTGCGGGGCGCCGAAAACCAGTGGCGCCCTGATCTTGAAAGGCCAGGGTCACACCGGGCGTTCTCGTCGACTCGTGGCGTGTCCCGCATTACGCCCGACGCCTACGCGGGACACGCCACGACTCAACGCACGCTGGCGGTTCATCCTCACATAGGATTCTGGGGAGACGCCGTGATCAATCCGATTCGTCCAGCATTTCAAGCAGGTGGGCTGCGGCACGTTCGATGTCGGTGTACTTGTTCTGCCCGGCTCTCACTTCCGCGGAGAGCACACCGCACCGATGAATGTTCTCAAAGTCGCCGTAGGGGAACTTGTAACGTCCCTTGGTTTCTTCGCCCTGTTCGTCATCGATGCCCAAATACCATTTTTGGTATTCAGCGAACCCGTGCTCCTCGAGGTACTTGTTCTCGGCCTCCGTCGAGGGCCGGTGTTCACTCCAGTCGTCCCGGTCGTCGAGGACGACTCTGCGTTCCTTGACCAGCCTCTGGGCGTGATTGAACGCCCGCTTGTTCAGCGTCACCGCCAAGGTTCTCACCTCCGCCACGCGCCACTGCAGATGCTTTCTTCTATGGTACCTGTCAGCACGAATCCGGTGAGTATCGGCTCATTGAGTCGGCTGCGGGCTTCGTCCTTCGCGCGGTGCTCCCATCAGCGTGCGGACGAGGTCGCGGTAGTCGTCTTTCATGGGCAGGTCCCGTTCGATGTGGACGCGGCGGCGGGTGGCGGTGACCTCGACGTTTCTCATCGGGTCGTGGCCGGTCTTCTCATAGGTCTCCCACCAGAGGCCGATCCCGCGCCGCTGCCAGGCGGGCAGCTCGTTGAAGTTCACACCGCGGGCGTACAGCAGCTCGTTCTTGGCCGCCACAGTGGTGCCCTCGAGCGCCCTGGTGGCTTGGCGCACGGACTGACCCTCCCCGCGGAGTGTCCAGTAGCACCAGCCGTTGAGCGCGCACCGTGTGGCGTCGGCCTGCCGCCAGGATAGATAGTCGACGACATCCTGGAGGCCGGTGCCCAGCCAGATGCGGCTGTCGAAGCAGACGGGCTCGCCGGCGGCGTGGGTGAACGCCGCGGTGGCGATGCTCGCGGAGATCGATACCAGCTTCTCAACCTCGCCTCCGAACAGGTTGAAGGACGGGTCGAATGCGATCGAGATCTCGTCGCTTTCGGTGTAGGCGTACCGCCCGCCCAATTGGGTGAGCAGTGCCTGTGCGGTGTCGGTCATCAAGGCGGAGAAGCGCGGGTCGAAGGGCTTGTCGTACCGCCGCTCGGTGAAGCTGGAGAAGCTCCGCCCGTCCACCCGGATGATCGTCCAGGCGCCGGGCAGCAGAGTCAGGGAGTGGAACCACTCCCGGGCCCGCATGTCCGTTTCAAGATCCCGGCCCCGCATCCTCGCCCTCCACCCCGGTGCCCATGGCGGCCACCTCGAACCCGCCCGCACCATCCATCGTGACGACGCGCAGTTCGTCGAACCCGTCGGACCCCTCGGGGCGGCGCAGACGCTTGAGCGTCGCATAGATCCCGATCTCGGGCACCCGGGTTTTCACCCGGCGGGCGGCGTTGCGCTCCAGCGAACCGCTCACGTCCGGTGGAAACCAAAGCCCCCTGACCTTCGCGCCATGACGGTGGCCCAGCTCGATCAGCGGCCCCCACTCGGCCGGCGAAGGATTTGTGTTGTCCACCGCGACGCTGCGACCCGCACCCAGCGCCTCATCGATCATCCGCAGCTGACGCGCCTGCCGCCGCCGGGCATTCGGGAACAGATCCTTGCTGACGTGCACATGCGTACCCGACAACCGCTGCCGGAAGAACGTCGACTTCCCCGACGCCTGCAAACCGACCAGAATCACCAACTCAAGGGAAACCCCAGTGCCGACGGTGTCGTCATCCACATGGGCAGCCTATGCACAGCACCTGCTCGCCGGCACACTGCACAAGATCTGACGCGACATTCGCGCCCCAGGTTCGCTCAGCCGCGGCGTCGTCGGCGTCCAGGATGAATCTCGGCGTCCGCAGCAGGATGTGCTGGTCGCGTTCCGGCGACGACACAGCAGCTGGAGTACCGGGATCTCAGAGCGTTGGCGGTAGGCCGAACACCGGGAACAGCGCGGCGCTGAACGTCGTGATCTCCGCGATTTCGCCGTCCTTGATGCGCAGGACATCGAACTTGAACGCCCGGAACACGGAGTCACCCGGCCGGCGGAGGTAGCTCGCGGCTGTCGGCATTCGGTTGGCTTGCGTTGGCACGAGACGCCAATCGCCGTCCCTGTCCTCTCCAAACGCGCGTTCGAGGAGCGACGCGATCGTCTCGAGCCCCTCGAAATGGAACGGGTTCGGCGGCATCGTGATTCGGATGTCCTGCGCCGAGATCGCCACACGTCACGTTCATGGTCGTGGCGGTCATGCCTGGACCCTGGTCTGCTTGACCTCTTGGACCATCCAGCCGTTGCCGTCGGGGTCGCTGAAGGACAGGAACGAGCCGTGGTCGCGGCGTTCGGGGTCTGGCCCCGGTGTCTGACCGCCCTCTCCGAAGTGGAAGATGTCGCTGGCGTCCACTCCACGTTCGATGAGCTCGGCGCGTGCGGCGTCGATGTCGGAGACGACCAGATGCAGGCCCTGGACGTCGCCCGCCGACTCCTTGTTCTTCATGATGGTGATCGAACACGCCGAGCCCGGCGGTGTCATCTGCACCACGCGAAAGTCCTCGCCCGCGCTGTGGTCGACGTCCACGACGAATCCGGCCTGCTCGCTGTAGAAGGACTTGGCGCGGTCCACGTCCGAGACGGGAACCACCACGAGTTCAAGCTTCCACTCCACGATGCAGCCTCCTTGGTTTGATCGGTTAGGTCACCGAAGTTCCAACAGGTGAAACGTAGGCCACGCGGAAACTCATCGGTGGTGCGACAAGGAGACCGGGACGGGCCTGGCCGCTGCACCAGCGCCTGCATCTGGTGCAC
>JAOPYO010000429.1 GCA_025964575.1 Actinomycetes bacterium | reverse complement strand
ATCGCCTGCCGACCGAGGCGGAGTGGCAGTACGCCTGCAAGGCAGGTACCAGCGGGTACCGGTACGGGGAGATCGACGACATCGCCTGGTACGCGGACAACTCCGGAGGCCGGGTCCACGACGTCGGTGGCAAGGCACCCAACCCGTGGGGGCTGCACGACATGCTGGGCAACGTCTGGGAGTGGTGCTGGGATCTCTACGACGAGGAAATCTACGGCTCCTATCGTATCTTCCGCGGTGGGGGCTGGGCTGAGTCGATGCGGGGCTGCGGTGCCTCCGTGCGTCGCCGCAGTCACCCCTCATTCGCAATAGACGACCTCGGCTTCCGACTCGCTCGAACCGTGTCATGAGGTCCGGTGGCCTCGCACGGACCTGCTGTGGCCTGAGAACCGTTTCATAGTGATGTTGTGAGTTGTCGGTGGCAGATCAGGGAGCAGGCCAGCTGAAGCAGGCCGAGGTGGAGGTCTGCCCGGCGTTCATCCCGGCCCCGAGCGGGCCGAGTGCCTGCCGCAACCGGGCGCGCACGTCGTAGCCATGCGATGGCTGCAGGGGAGCCGCCGGTGTCGAGTTTGGCGAGTTCGGCTTCGAGGCCCTCTACTCGGGTCCGTGTGACCAGCCGCACCTGCGCCCCACTACCGCGAGCCACCGCTGGAATGGGCAATTCCGGATGGGTGCAGTGGAAATCATGGGGCGGGTCGGGTTCGACGATCTGCTGCGCGACTCATTCCTGCTCGTCCTCTGTTACCTTCCGCCGACTTCATCCGTCATAGCGGTGACGAGTGAAATCGAGCCGAAATCAGGCGCCACCGAAGGAGAACAGATGATGGAAGCACGGATGAAGAACCCAGCGATGGTCCTTCCCGACGCGATGAGTGCAATCCAGAGCCTGTACAAGGCCATGAGCAAGGGCGGCGTGCCGCAACAGACACTGGAACTCGTGCACTTGCGGGCGAGCCAGATCAACGGCTGCAGCGCATGCGTGTACGCGGGCGTCACCAGTGCAAAGAAGGCAGGAGAGACCGACGAACGCCTGTTTGCTCTGCCCGCATGGCGCGAGTCGCCCTTCTTCACAGACGCCGAGCGCGCAGCGCTGACCCTTACCGAGGCAGCGACTCGCTTGAGCGATCGCGGTGACCAGGTGCCGGACGAGATCTGGAATGCAGCCGCTCATCACTACACCGAGCAGGAGCTTGCGGCCATCATCCTCATGATTGCCACGACCAACTTCTTCAACCGGATCAATGCCACGATCAAGGAGCCGGCCGGCGCGAACTGGGGCTGAGCGGTACTGGGCTGGTCGTCGGCCGAGTCACACGGACACCACGACTGCAGGCGATCACTAGACCTGGGCGGCTGGACTGTCCAGCCACCAAGGTCCAGCCGCTTCGACCGGAATGTCGGCCAGCAGCAGTTCAGGGATTCGCCGACGGCATCGGCGAAAACGCAGAGTGGCCTACGGAGTCACCCGCGATCAACACGGCACGAGATCTTAACCATGACAACGAAGGCAGCTATCTGATGAATGTGATGATGATCCGCCCCACGGTCAAGACCGAGAGTGTTGACGAGCTCGAGGCCGCCGTCGAGAAGATGTTCGCAGCGATCGAACAGGCGAAACCCGAAGGCGTTCGTTACGCGTCCTGCAAGCTTGCCGACGGCGTGACCTTCGTGGTCCTGCTTGCACTAGACGATGGGATCGACAATCCCCTACTGGCAGTTCCCGAATTCAGGGAGTTCCAGGAGAACCTCAGAAAGTGGATCATCGAGCCGCCACTCCCTGACCAGCTGACCGTCCTCGGGTCCTACCGTCTTTTCTGAGGGGGCCGCTCGCGACTGGGTGAAGAGCGGCGTCGTATCGACATCTTCCGCTCCACCGCGGTCAGGCAGTGGCCCGTTGCCGCCTCTGCGCTAGCTTCCCTATGTCTGATCGTTCGCCGGCTGGGCCTCCCCGCCCAGCCGGCGCAATGGCGTACGTACCGTTAGCAACCATTCGCTAGGGAACATGATTGCGCGTGCTTCGGCGAGCGAAAGATTCGGCGCCAGTGTCGCGGCAGGCTGGGAGCTCAGTCTGCTACGAACACCGACAAGTCGAGGTCGCTGAGACGTTCGGGGTCGATCAGTCCATCGATCGCGACGATTCTCCCGTCGGTGACAGTGAAGCCCATGACCGACACCGGGCGATTATCGACAGTGACGACAACCCCGGCAGCGCCGTTCACGAGGGCCCGATGAACGCGTGCGTCAGGCCGTGCAAACATCAGCGCACGACCCGCCACCTCAGCAGCGCCGCGAATCACGGCAGAGATGTCCTTACCCAGAGGCCCTGCGTCGGTTCGCAGGGTGATGTTCGAGTCGAGAAGCGCGACCAGTGCGTCGAAGTCACCGCCCCGTGCTGCCGCGAAGAATGCGTCGACCGCCGCGTGCTGGCGGCCCAGATCGGCATCAGGGACGGCACCCGCTCCCTGCACACGGCGACGCGCGCGACTTGCAAGCTGCTTGGAGGCGTTCGCCGAGCGCCCCAGCATTGTTCCGATCTCCTCGAACGGGACGGCGAACATGTCATGGAGGACAAACGCGAGCCGCTCAGCAGGAGCCAGTGTCTCAAGAACGACGTACAGCGCGACACCAACTGACTCGGCCAGCAACGCTTCTTGCTCAGGATCGACGCTGTCGGCCTGGCTCACGATCGGGTCGGGTACATGCCAATCCAGCGGCTCCTCACGCCGTGAGGCCCGGGAACGCAGGATATCCAGACACACCCGCCCGGTCACCGTTGTCAGCCACCCGCGCAGATTCTCCACGCCGCTCGTGTCGGAGCGGCTTAGCCGAAGCCACGCCTCCTGTACGGCGTCGTCCGCCTCGTGCACAGAGCCCAGCATCCGGAAGGCGACACCCCGCAGATGCCGGCGGTGCTCCTCGAATCGTTCAGCCAGCCATCCATGCTCGTCCATTCGTCACGTTCCTCGGTCGCCCATTCGTCATAACACTGACGAACCAAACCTCCTTGATGTAACAAGATCCGAAGAGAGAACGTCGCGCGGCAGCATTTGCCAACGCGGCCGAACGCCGAACACAGCACCCCGGCCCCAGGCCGACACCGCCGACCCGCGTCGGCCACCGTACTCCGCTGACCGACGCCGGGTGCCCCGTCCCGCTGAGCGGATCCGCTGTCCTACGAGCGCGCCGAGTAAGACCCCGGCCGGTGGGACAGCACTGCAGGTCCTGCTCCAGGGACACCAGGATCGCGGCGGGCAGTTCTGTGGCGAGTTGGAACAACGCGGGCTTGGGATCGAGATGAACGACCCCGTCGACGAGCTCCGGGTGCACCGCACCAGGCGAATCGGCACTTGACCCAGGAACACCTACCTTGCATCAGGCGCAACATCGTTGAAGTGCCTCCGGTGGGTCGCAACGACCTTCGCCACCGCTAACGCTGAGAGTTCCTCGGGCCGGTGATAAGGAAGACCGTGAGCGCGGCCAGGCAGAGGAACCCGGCCGCGCCGAGGCTCGCCACGTTGAAGCCGTGGACAGCCGCCCGGGCGGCCGACGTGGGATGCGCGTGGAGATAGTCGGCGGCGGCCGTCCCGGCGATCGTGCTGAGCAGAGCGGTGCCGAGAGACGCGCCGATCTGCTGCGAGGTCATGACCGTGGCACCGGCCACGGCGGTGTCGGCCCCCGCGCCGAGGGTCGCGGTGCTGTTGGCGGTGACCAGCACCCACCCGGTGCCGAGACCGACCAGCATGAACACCGGGAGCACGTGCAGCCAGTAGCCGCTGTCAATCCGTACGAGACCTAGTAGGCCGAGCCCGGCCGCGATCGTCAGCAGTCCGGGGCAGAGCAGCGACCGTACCGGCGCGCGCATCAGGAGTGGGCTCACCACCCGTACGCCCACCATGAGCCCGGCGGCGAGGGGCAGGAAGGCCAGGCCCGCCCTGACCGGCGAATAGCCGAGCACGTTCTGCAGATAGAAGGTGAGGAAGAACAGCGCGGCGAACATGCCCACCGCCAGGCTGAGCACCGCCAGATAGGACCCGCCCCGACGCCGGTCGAGGATCACCCGCAGCGGCAGCAGCGGTCCGGCGACCCGGTCCTGCACCCAGACGAACGCGGCCAGCGCCAGGACACCAATGGCCAGCGGCCCGACGGTGATCGCCGCGCCCCAGCCGTCGGGCTCGGCTCGGGCGAAGCCGAAGACCAGGGCCATCAGGCCGATGGTGGCGAGCAGCGCCCCGGCGATGTCGACTCGTACCCCGGTCGCGCGGGGCACGGGGCGGACCGCGTAGAGCACTCCGGCTGCGGCGGCGACCGCGATCGGCAGATTCACGTACATGCACCAGCGCCAGTCGAGGTAGTCGGTGAGGACCCCGCCGAGTACGACGCCCAGGCCGGAGGAGCTGCCCATGGCGGTGCCGTAGATCCCGAACGCTTTACCGCGCTCGGCAGGCGTGGGAAAGGCGGCGGCGAGGGTCGCCAGTACGGATGGAGTCAGCAGCGCCCCGAAGACGCCCTGCAGGGCCCGCGAGGTGAGCAGCATCGCCGGGGCGACCGCCGTACCGCCGAGCGCGGAGGCCAGGGCGAACCCGGTCAGCCCGATCATCAGGCTGCGCCTGCGGCCGATGAGGTCCGACAGCCGGCCGCCCAGGAGCAGCAGGCCGCCGTAGCCCAGAGCGAAGATCGTGATCACCCACTGGCGGCTCGGATCCGACAGGTCCAGTGATCTCTGCACGGACGGCAGCGCGATGTTCATGATCGTCAGGTCGAGGCCGATCATCAGTTGGGCCGTCGCGACCGCGGCCAGTGCCCACCAGCGCCGGGGGTCGGGGGCGGCGGGGTCGGAAGGGAGTCGGGCGGAGCCGACTGCTGTGGTCATGGCACACCTCACGGAATTGATTGGCTAAGCCAACGTTGGAACGGCGAACGATAAGGCCCTGACGACCTACGAGACCGATGTGCTGGCCGGAGCCGCCGCTGAGCGTTGATCTGACGCATTCGATGACTGTCCCGCCACAACCGGCGCGAGGGTGCGGCGCCGCAGGGGAGGGATCGTGACCGTCCGATGTGGCGGCGCTCTCGCGTCAGGATGACCGTCGGGGCGGCCACGGCAGGGACGGCCGGCGCCGCGGCCGCCCGTTAGGGGTCAGGCGAAGATGGGCGGCGCGCGGGTTTCGGGGATTAGTGCGTTGAGTGCCTCGGTGCGTCGTCACACCCTCGTCAGGCCGATCTGGGCGGAGAACCGTACGGACATCGTCGGGTGTGGCGGCGGCGCTGTGGGCGCGCATCACGTGCGTTCGGTGGAGGACGTCGACGTCATCATGGCGAACGCACGCTCGCGCACAAGACGGGTTAGAACATCCCGTTCTGGTTTTCGGCGTCCTCCGGGATCGGCTGCATAACGTCCCAGTGCTCGACGATCTTTCCGTCCTCGTCGAGCCGGAAGATGTCGACGATGGCCGTGCCGCGTTGCCCGGGCACACGCACTCCGTGCACATGTCCGATGACGAAGTCGCCCTCCGCGAAGATGTTTTTGATCTCGGCGCGCAACTCGGGGAACGTCCCTTTGATGTAGCTGACGAAGCGCTTGAAGCCTTCGACGCCGTCGGCGATCAAAGGATTGTGCTGCACATAGCGCTCACCGATGAACTTCGACGCGGCATCGAAGTCCTTCCGGTTGATGCCGGCTTCGTAGAAGGCCAGGACGGTCTGCTTGTTCATTTCAAGCTTCGGATCCGGCAAGCCGCCCGACTGGCTCACCTGGGTCGGAGATGGGGTATCCATGACGTTCCTCCATTACTGAACGACTGTTGCGCTACGACCGTAGCGCAACGAATGTTCCGATACAATACGGATCATGGACGTGACTTCTTCGGCCCAGGGGAGCGCCCGGGGTCGCAACCCGCGGGGCCAGGGCGAACGGCTGCGCGAGGACATCGTCTCCGTCGCTCTCCGGCTGCTCGACGAGCTCGCCGACGACCAGGCTCTGTCCCTGCGCGCCGTGGCGCGTGAGGTCGGTATCGCTGCGACCTCCGTCTACATCCATTTCGCCGACCGAGACGCCCTCGTGCTCGCCGCCCTGGAGCGCTGTCACCGTGACCTCATGCGTGCCGTCGACCAGGCCGAGGCCATCTCCGCCGACCCGGTGGCCAAGCTGCGCGCTCGTACCCTCCTCCTCGGCACGTGGGCGCACCAGCACCCAGGCCTGTACAAGGTGCTCCACGAGAGCACCCTCAACCAGCGGACCGACATGCCGTTCAAGCAGGAGCTTGCCGAGCGCACCACCACGGCGGTCCAGCGATGCATGGACGCCGGGCTTGCTCCCGCCGACGACGCCGCAGCGGTTTCACACGACCTGAGGGCGGCCGTCCACGGCACCGTGTCGATGCGCGTCAACCAGCCCGACCTCCCGTGGCCGCCGCTGGAGGAGCAGGTCGAACGATTCCTCACCAAGCTCGTCGGCGTCCCGCCCGGATCCCCATAGCGCAGGCCAGGCGTCTTGACGCCTGACACAACCAGGACGGGCCCCGACCGATCCGAGCAGGGTCGGGGCCCGCCACATGTCCATCATCACCGCGACGACCGACAATTCAGCCTTACCGTAGAAGAGGTCCTTGTTGGCGGAGTTCCAGTTCTCCACCGGGTGGCACTAATTTGCGACGCGGTTGCGGGTGGATGTCCGAGGTGGGCCCGTGGCCCCGACGTCTCTGGTGAGAGGCACCGGAGAGGTGCCAGCAGAGAGGAGAGATCGTGAAGTACATGATCTTGACGTACGGGTCGCAGCAGGACTACGACGGCATGGCCGGGAAGGCCACCGACAAGCCGGCCTGGTCCGCGGAGGACTTCGCGGCGATGGGCGCGTTCATGGAGAAGTTCAACAAGGACCTGGAGGAGTCCGGGGAACTCGTTGAGACGCGAGGTCTGGCCGCTCCGGTCCACACCAGGAGGCTGGGGTCGAAAGACGGTGTTCCGGTCGTGACGGACGGGCCGTACGCCGAGACCCAGGAGGTCCTCGCCGGCTACTGGGTCGTGGAGTGTGAAAGCTTCGATCGGGCGACTGAGATCGCCGCTCGGTTGGAGCAATGCCCGGCTCCGGATCATGTCGCCGCGAGCGCCTTCGCGGACATACGGCCGATCGCGGAATCCCAGGCCGATCTGGAGCTTTGATCGCTTCCGTGCCTGACACCGAGGTCGAGGACCTGCTGCGCCGGCTGGCGCCGCAGGTCCTCGGCGCGGTGGTACGGCGTTACGGGCATTTCGACACCGCCGAGGACGCCGCGCAAGAGGCGCTCCTCGCGGCCGCCATGCGGTGGCCGAAGGATGGCATCCCGGACAATCCGCGAGGTTGGCTGATCACCGTCGCCTCGCGCAGGCTGACCGACCTGCTGCGCAGCGAGCAGGCTCGCCAACGCCGTGAAGACACCGTCGCCAGGTGGACACTGCCCGATCAATGGCTGACCCCCGGCGCCGACAGGCCGGCATCGGAGTCTGACGACACGCTCATCCTGCTGTTCATGTGTTGCCACCCCGCGCTGTCGCCGGCATCGCAGATCGCGCTTACCTTGCGGGCGGTCGGCGGCTTGACCACCGCGGAGATCGCCCGCGCGTTTCTGGTGCCGGAGGCGACCATGACCCGACGGATCAGCCGGGCCAAGCAGAGCATCAAGGACAGCGGTATTCCCTTCGGCATGCCCTCGGACGCGGAGCGCACCGAACGGCTCGGCGCGGTTCTCCACGTGCTCTACCTGATCTTCAACGAGGGCTACGCCAGTACGTCAGGGCCGAGCCTGCAGCGCGCTGAGCTGTCGGCCGAAGCGATCCGGCTGGCCCGCATGGTCCACCGGCTGCTGCCCGACGATAGCGAGGTGACGGGGCTGCTGGCGCTGATGCTGCTCACCGACGCGCGCCGGCCGGCGCGTACCGGACCGGACGGTCGATTGATCCCCATGGCCGAGCAGGATCGAAGCCTCTGGAACGCCGACTACATCGCTGAGGGCGTGGCGCTCATCACCGACGCGCTCCCTCGGGGAGCAATCGGCCCGTACCAGCTCCAGGCGGCGATCGCCGCGATCCACGACGAAGCGCCAAGCGCCAAGGCGACCGACTGGCCACAGATCATGGCCCTGTACGAGCTGCTGATGCGGATCTCCGATAACCCCGTGGTGAGGCTGAACCACGCCGTCGCGATGGCCATGGTCCGGGGCGCGCACGCGGGCCTTGACCTGCTCGAAAAGCTCGAGGCCGACGAGCGGATCGCCAGGGACCACCGGCTGCACGCGGTCCGTGCGCACCTGCTGGAGATGACCGGTGATCGCGTGGCGGCGCGTGACTCCTACGAACTGGCGGCCCGACGAACGACCAGCCTCCCACAACAGCGCTACCTCCACGCCAGAGCCGCCCGCCTAACAGACCACCAGTGAGCCGTTTGCCGCCGCCCGGCGAGTACCCCCGGCACCTGGGGGAGGTAGGGCAGGTCGCAGGAGTTGCGGCCGGTGTGGCATCCGGAGCAGACGAAGTATTCGTCGTGTCCGCCGTTGCCTGTGAGGAGCATGTAGTTCAGGTAAGAGTCACGGCGTGCGCAGTGGACGGTGCCGTTGAGGTAGTGCGGATACCCACGTCAGCGCCGCGTCGGCTGCGGAACGGGCGGGCGCTCGTCCTGGTGGGCGACGTGAGCTCTGGCGGGTCGCATGAGGACGATCACGAGCAGGCTGGCGAGGATGCCGACGGCTCCGGCTACAACGAAGGTCGCCTGGACGCCGGTTGCTGCTGCGCCGTGTGCTGCGCTGTCGAGGAGCTGTCGCCCGCTTGACGGGGCGGCATGCAGCAGGCCGGGTGTCTGTCCGCCGGCGATGGCGTGAGCGGCATGTGCCGCGTCCGGGATGCCACGTCCGGACAGGCTGCTCTGCGCGCGGGCGGTGAAGACGCTGCCCAGTGCGGCGATGCCGAAGGCGAAGCCGAGCTGGCGGGTGGTGTTGACCGCGCCAGCGGCCATGCCGCCGCGCTCGGCGGGCACGAGGGACATGGAGACCGAGCCGAGGATCGGCGTCGCCAGGCCGACGCCGATGCCGATCAGGGCGAAGCCTGGCATCAGCGCCGGCCAGCCGGCCGAACCGTGCACGAGCGCAGCAGTGAGCAGACCGCCGAGGCCGATGAACAGCAGGCCCGCGCCGATCACCAGATCTGGCCGCCGGCCGTGCAGCACCCGCCCCAGTACCGCCGAGACGCCGAACGCCGTGATCGACATCGGCAGACCGGTGAGCCCCGCACCTATCGCGCTCAGCCCCAGCACTGACTGCAGCCAGATCGAGATGTAGGTGAACGTGGCGAAGGCTGCGAACGTCAGCAGGAATCCGGCGAGCAGCACTCCGACGAATGAGCGGTTGCGCAGGAGCGCGAGGTCGAGCATGGGGTGTTGCGAGCGCGCCTCGAGCGCGGCGAACACGGCCAGCAGTACCGCCGCCAGTACGAGCAGCCACCAGACTCCGGCGTTGGACCCAGCCGTCTTCGTTCGCGCGGATGAGCGCGTACGTCGCGCAGGCTGCCGCAGCGGTGAAGCTGGCCATGCCACCGATGTCCACCCTGCCGCGGGCCGGCGTGTGGGCGTCGGCGAGCGTCGTAGCGCACAGCACAATGGCGATGGCGCTGACCGGCAGGTTGACGAAGAAGATCCAGCGCCACGATGCGCCCTCGGTGAGCAGTCCGCCGAGGATCGGGCCCACTGCGGCCGAGGCGCCTGCCACCGCACCCCAGATTCCGTAGGCGCTACCGCGGTCGCGGCCGGCGTAGGCGCTGTTGAGCAGCGCGAACGTGGTCGCGAACATGACCGCCGCGCCGATGCCCTGCACCGTGCGCGCGGTGATCAGCACGCCCGGGTTGGGTGCGAGACCGCACATCAGTGACGAGGTCACGAAGATCGCGAGCCCGGCGATGTAGACGCGGCGGTGCCCGACGAGGTCGGCGATCGAGCCTGCACCGAGCACCAGTGCGGCCAGCGCGAGGGCATAGGCGTCGATGACCCATTGCAGCGCCCCGAAGGACGCGCCCAGGTCGCCGACCATGTCGGGCAGGGCGACGTTCACGATCGTGACGTCGATCAGCAGCATGAACGTGCCCAGGCAGACCGTCATCAGCGGCAGCCACTTGCGCATGTCGATACCTACGTTTCTCGCGGTGGAGGCGGGTGGTTCAGCGGGTGGGGGAGACGAACTCGGGCTGGTCGAGCAGGCGTAGCCAGCTTCCGTCAGGCTGGCGCCGGACGACCTGCGCGCGGGCGCCGGTCCCGTCCTTCGGCGGGGTCGAGGTGAGGGCGATGTCGCCGCTTGTCAGCGTCGGCAGCGGTTGTTCCGGCTCGAAGCGGGGACGGTTGGCCAGCACCTTTTCCCACAGCGCGCGGATCGCCTCCCGGCCCACCGTCTGGCCGCCGGGCGGGTAGGCCATCACGGCATCCTTTTCGTAGAGTGCGGCGACTCCGACCGCGTCACCGGCGTTGGATCGTTCGACGAACAAGCGGGTGAGGTCTTCGGGCCGCATGGCCTTCTCGTACTCCGACATGGTTTCCTCCTGACGTTGGGCTTCAGCGCTTCCCAGCGTGGTCGCCCACTGATCAGAAGTCCAACAGATGGATCTGCTAGGAGCTAGAATCTCCAGTCATGGACCTGAGGCAGTTGGAATACTTCGTCGCAGTCGCCGAGGAGCAGAACTTCACCCGGGCGGCCGAGCGGGTGCACATCAGCCAGTCCGGAGTCAGCGCCCAGATCCGCCAGCTGGAACGTGAACTCGGTGCCGAACTGTTCGACCGGTCGGCGCGTGCCGCCACCCTCACCGTCGCGGGAAAGGCAGCGCTCGAACACGCCCGCGCCGCGCTCGCCGCCGCCGGCGCGGTCAGCCAGGCGGTGGGCGAGGTGACCGACTTGATCCGGGGCCGGCTCACCGTCGGGATGGTCATCGGCTGCACCGTCACGCCGCTGTTCGACGCCCTCGCCGCGTTCCACCGGGCGCATCCCGGTGTGGAGATCTCGCTGCTGGAGGACAACTCCGACCGGCTCATCGAGGGGGTGCGCGCCGGCACCATCGACCTGGCTCTCATCGGGACCGCAACCGCCACCCCAGACGGGCTGGGCGCGCTGACGATCATCAGCGAGCGGCTCGTCGCGGCAGTCCCGGCCGGTCACCCCTTGGCGAAACAGCGGCGGGTCGCCCTACGCGACCTGGGCGCCTACCCGATCGTGTGCATGCCACCCGGCACCGGCCTGCGCACGGTATTCGACCAGGCCTGCGCGGCACAGAGCCTCCAACCTATGATCGCATTGCAGGCCAGCGCCGCGGATGCCATTGCCGACCTCGCCACCCGCGGACTCGCCGTCGCCATCCTCAGCAACTCGATGGCCGCGCGCTACCGCGACCGACTCACCGCCCTCACCATCGACGACGTCGAAACACCCGCCCTGCTCTCCCTGATCTGGAAGAGCACGCACAGTCCCGCGGTGCGTGAGTTGCTCGTGCACAGCCGGCAAGCATTCACCAAGCCCGACGCTGGCAAGAAACGACCCCACTGAACGCCAACAGCGCCACGGCACCCTGGCAACCGCTCTCGCCACCCTCTACCTCCTCCAAAGCCTCACCTGACCCCGCCCGCGGCCTCTTTTCTGCTGTATTCCGGAACCACCGCATATCGCATCCGATGCGTCCTGTGTGAACAGCGACGCGAAGCGGTCGTAGTCGCGCATCATCCCCGCGTCGGTGAACTCGCCGCGCAGCGCCTCGATCTCGAAGCAATCAACGATGGCCTGAACGTCGCCCATCGGTTTCCTCCCTCGTCGGCCTCGCACTGCTCGGGACGGGTTAGCGGGACTATTTCCCCGCGGAGTCATTGACCAGGCTAGGGCCGATGGTGTGCGGCCGGCTGCAGGACTTGCTGGGCCAGCCGCAGGTGCTAGCAGAGCTGAAGGCCGACCCGGGCCCGCTGGGGCTGGAGACGCTGCTGAAGGAGATCGGCAAGCTGAGGACCACCCGGTCGCTCGGTTTGGACGAGACGGTGTTCGCCGAGGTGTCGGATCTGATCGTGGCGGCCTGGCGGGCGCGGGCGATGCGCATGTACCCCTCGGACTCCGAGGCTGCTCCGGAGCCGACCCGGTACACGCTGCTGGCGGCGTCGTGCTGGACACGGCAGGCGGAGCTGGTCGACGGCCTGGTCGAGTTGCTGATCGGCCTGATCCACAAGATCAACGCTCGGGCGGAGCGGAAGGTAGAGAAGGAGCTGATCGGCGAGCTGACCGCGGTGAAGGGCAAACGCGGGATCTTCTCCAAGATGGTGAACGCCGCGCTCGAGCACCCGGACGACACCGTCCGCGAGGCGGTGTTCCCGGTGGTTCCGGGTTCCACCAGCGGTCGCGTTCACCCCCGACCCGCCGCAGCGCCGTCGCCGATAGGGGCCCGGGGCAGGGCCCTCCTGCATCGCGTCGATGCCCGCCTGAGCCTCACCCACGCTGACTACCTTGTCCTGGACGAGTGGTTGGCTATTGGGCGGCCCAGCCGATGATCGGGCCCGCGTTCTGCGGCAGCAGAACGACGAACTCGCCGAAGGGCTGGACGACCCGTGCGACCCCTATGCGATCACGGGTGGCGAGCAGGACTCGGGGCTTGAGCTGCAATGCAGGTGGTCGCTAGTCAGGAGAGTAGTTCCAGGTGGTTCCGGTGCCCTTGTACTCCTGGACGCTGATGGGCTGGACGCCGTCGCGCATCCGGGCGGTGTAGAGGTTCCCGTACAGGTGGTCGACTTCGTGGCCGACCAGGCGGGCCAGGGCGTCGGTGAACACGGTGACGGTCCGGGCACCTACAGCTGGATCCGACCACTTCGAAGTCATGGCGGGTTGTGGGTCGTTGATGTCAGCGGTTGTGTGGGGTTACGAGGCCGGTCTCGT
>JAOPYO010000414.1 GCA_025964575.1 Actinomycetes bacterium | reverse complement strand
GTGATCTGCCGCCGCTGGCAGTGGACGTATCCGATCGTCCTGACCGGAGCCAACGCGCTGTATGCGATCCCTTCGCTCGCACTGTTCATGATCTTCGTTCAGTACACCGGGCTCAACCCGTCGACGGTCATGATCCCGCTCACCCTTTACACGCTCTCAGTGCTGGTTCCCAACGTCGTCGACGGCCTTGGCTCGGTCTCCGACCCGGTCCGGCAGGCCGCCACCGCGATCGGGTTCAGCCCGCTGCGCCGGCTGATCCAGGTGGAACTGCCCATCGCCGTGCCCGTCGTCATCGCCGGAGTCAGGGTGGCGGCGGTGTCATCGATCAGCCTGGTCGCGGTGGGGCAACTCATCGGTCAGGGTGGTCTCGGCTTCTACATCATCAGAGGTCTTCAGCTCGACTTCCCGACTCCGATCATCGTCGCGACCGTGCTGATCGTCATCCTCGCCCTTGCCACCGACGCGATCCTGGTGCTGGTGCAGTGGCTGCTCACGCCGTGGGCCCGGGCTCGGGGGAGGAGCACATGAACGATTTCCTGAATCAGATCAAGCTCGTCGGGGAGTGGCTGGCCTCGTCAGCGCAGTGGCACGGCGACGACGGCATCCCGCACCGGCTCGTGGAGCATCTGACCTACAGCGGTTTCTCGTTGCTGTTCGCGGCTCTGATCGGGTTGGCGCTCGGCCTGGTCGTAGGCCATACGGGGCGAGGCGGATTCGCCGTCGCCAGTCTGGCGAACCTGGCGCGGGCGGTGCCCACGCTCGGGCTCGTGGTCCTCATCGTCACCGTCGTCGGCCTCAGCGTCACGCCGGTGCTGGTCGCGTTGATCGCACTGGCCATTCCGGCCATCCTGGTCAACACTTACGAAGGCATCCGCGGCGTCGACGCCGATGCCAAGGACGCCGCCCGCGGTATGGGCATGACCGGCTGGGCGGTGCTCTGGCGGGTCGAGGTCCCCATTGCTCTGCCACTGATCCTGCTCGGCCTGCGGACGGCGGCGATCCAGATCGTCGCCACCGCGGCGATCGCCGCCGTGCCGGGCCTGGGTGGGCTGGGCCGCTACATCGTGGACGGCCTCGCCCGTAACGACTACGAACTCGTCATCGGGGGCACCGTCGTCATCGTCGTGCTGGCCGTCGTCGTCCAGCTGATCTTCACCGTGCTACGGCGCCTCATCGTTTCGCCAGGTCTGCTGGGCTCGGCGCGCACATCGTGACCCCCCCGTTCCATGAGAGGAAAACAAGGAATGAAACGCATTGCCCGCGCCGCAATCGTCGGCCTCACCGCCGCCCTGGCGTTGACCGCCTGCGGCAGCAGTAAGAGCAACGACAAGGGCAGTAACCCGCTGGGGGGCGGTGCGTCCGCCGGCGGCGGAGGCGCCATCACCGTGGGCTCGGCCAACTTCCCCGAGAGCGCGGTGCTCGGGGAGATCTACGCCCAGGCGCTCGAGGCCAAGGGCCTCAAGGTCACCCGTAAGTTCAACATCGGCGCCCGCGAGGTCTACTACGACCAGGTGGTCAAGGGCGGCATCAGCGTCATCCCCGAGTACAACGGCGCCCTGCTGACCACGTCGGTCGACAAGACCAGCACCGCTGCCTCGACCGACGAGGTCAACGCCGCGCTCAAGGCCAAGCTGCCCGCGGGCGTGGAGATCCTCGACTCGGCCAAGGCCGAGGACAAGGACTCGGTCACGGTGAACGAGCAGACCGCGACCAAGTACAGCCTTAAGACGATCAGCGATCTCAAGACGGCCGCCAAGGACCTCGCGATCGCCGGACCGTCGGAGTTCAAGACCCGTCAGCAGGGTCTGGTCGGGCTCAAGACCAAGTACGGCCTGGACTTCAAGAAGTTCCAGCCGTTCGACGCCGGGGCGCAGGCCACGCTGGTCAAGCTGCTCAAGGACAACCAGATCCAGGCAGCCGACCTGTTCACCACCGACCCGACCATCACCACCAACAAGTTCGTCGTGCTCGAGGACCCGCTGCATGTCTTCAGCTCGCAGAACGTCACACCGCTGGTCTACAAGGCGGCGGTCAACGACACCGCCAAGGCGGCGCTCAACGCCGTGTCGGCCAAGCTCACGACCACGGACCTGCTCGACATCATGAAGAAGATCGCGATCGACAAGGCCGACCAGGAGACCGTGGCCAAGGACTGGCTGAAGACGGCCGGCCTCGCCTGATCCTCCAGGGACAGCCAGGGGACCCGTGTCGGCTCGGTCGGCACAGGTCCCCTGTCGCGTTCCAGCCCAGTGCGGGACTGGTCCTGCATAGGTTCACCTCGAGGTCATTTAGGCTGCTCATCATGGTCTTCCCGGTTGGCTCCAGCCCCGTCGGCGCGGCGGCGATGATCCACGAGCTGGACACCGATCCACATCCGCTCCTCCGGCGGCTGCGCGCCGGTGAGCCGGTCTCGTGGCTCCCGGCGCTCGACGGGTGGCTGGTCACCCGCCGGGATCTGGCATTCCAGGTCATGCGGGACTCCGTGACGTTCACCGTGGACGACCCTCGCTTCTCGACGGCCACGCTGATCGGCCCGAGCATGCTCTCCCTCGACGGTGCCGAGCACACCCGCCACCGTGAACCGTTCGCCCGTCCCTTCCGGCCTGCGCAGACCCGGGCCCGGTTCACGGTATTCGTGGAGGCGGAGGTGGATCGGCTGATCGAGGCTCTGTATCCGGTCGGCCACGCCGAGTTGCGCGGCGCGTTCGCCGGCCCGCTCGCCGTGGCGGTGGTGGCCGAGGCGCTCGGGCTCGAAGACGCCGACGCCGCCACCATCCGATCCTGGTACGACGCCTTCGTCGTCGCCATCTCCGACATCACCGCAGGACGGGATGGGGACGCGACCGAGGCGTACGAGCAACTGCGGGCGAGCGTTCAGGCGGCGGTCGCGGACCGGAGGTCCTCGTCGCTGCTGGCCGACGTGGCGACCCGGGAGGGCGGCCTGGACCTGGTGGAGATCGTGTCCAACGCGGCGGTGCTGATGTTCGGCGGCATCGATACGACGGAAGGGATGATCGTCAACTGCGTGTGGCATCTGCTGGGACATCCGAACCAGCTCGCCCTCGTGCGCGATGACCCGGACCTGCTGCCGAACGCGATCGAGGAATCGCTGCGGCTGGAGCCTGCGGCAGCGGTGATCGACCGGTACGCCACGCGGGACGTGGAGCTCGGTGGCGCGAGGATCCGGCGAGGTGAGCTCGTCCGGGTCTCCATCACCGGGGCGAACCGCGACCCGGAGGTCTTTGCAGACCCGGACCGATTCGATGTACGGCGCGGCAACGCCGCCGAGCATGTGGCCTTCGCCCACGGCCCGCACTTCTGCTTCGGCGCGCACCTGGCCCGGCTCGAGACACGCGCCGCGCTACGCGGACTCCTCGACCGGCTCCCCGGACTCCGCCTCGACCCCGAACACCCGAGCGCACCCGAGGGCCTCGTCTTCCGCAAGCCCCAGTCCGTACATGTCCGCTGGGAGCCCTGACGGTCAGGGGGCGTGGCCGCTGAGGCGGCGGGTGAGGTCGGCGGCGGTCGTACGGACCTGGTCGGCCAGCGAGGGCCAGGACTCCTCCGGGCGGGTGTCCCGGCGGAAGGTCACGGTGATGGCGGCGGCAGGGCGGCCGGTGTGGTCGAAGCAGCAGGCCGCGATGCTGGCCAGCCCCTCGGTGACGTTGCCGTCCTCGATCGACCATCCCCTCCGTACGTCTTCCGCGAGCAGCCGCCGCAGCTCGGTCAGTGACCGGGGCCCGAGACCCGTACGGTCCACGAAGCGGCCGGGGAAGAGCGCCCGGACCTGGGCGGCGGGCAGATGGGCGAGCATTGAGCGGCCGCTGGCGGTGAGCTGGGCCGGCAGCCGTACGCCCACGTCGGTCACCAGGGTGGCGTGATGCCGGGGCTGTTCTTTCAGCAGATAGAGCGTCTCGGCCCCGTGCAGCACTCCGAGCTGGGCGATTTCGCCGGTCCGGTCGACCAGCCGGTGCAGCAGTGGCCGGGCCAGCCGTTCGAGCGGTCCCTGGCGCAGATAGGCCGAGCCGATCTCGAAGGCCGCGACTCCGAGGCCCCAGCGGCGCTCCTCCGGTAGGTACGTCACGAAACCCTGGGAGGCCATTTCGGTGAGCAGGTGGTACGTGCTGGATCTGGGCAGTTCCAGCGAACGTGCGATCGCCGAGGCCTCCAGCGGTTCCGCGGAGGAGGCCAGCAGCCGCAACAGCGCAAGGGCTCTGCGCGCGGCGGGCACCTGACTCACATCTGCCATTATCTCGTATCCCAGACACAATCCTCGTCGGGGCCGGTCCGCGTGGACGCCTGCCGGGTTGCAATAGCGGGTATGGAGATCCGCATGGGGGAAACAGCTCTGCCTGGTCGGGAGGGACCGCTCATTGAAGTAGGCCCGGAACCGCTCACCTTCGAGCAGGTCGTGGCGGTGGCCAGGTACGGAGCGCCGATCGGGCTGACCAGTGCGGCACTGGCCGCCATGGCCAGATCGCGGGCGTACGTCGACGCGCTGGCCCAACAGTCGACCCCGGTCTACGGAATCTCGACCGGCTTCGGGGCGCTGGCCACCCGGCACATCGACCCTGCGCTGCGGGCCCGCCTCCAGGTGTCGCTGATCCGGTCGCACGCCGCAGGCAGCGGCCCCGAGGTCGAGCGCGAGGTGGTCCGGGCGTTGATGCTGCTGCGGCTGCGTACGCTCGCTTCCGGACATACCGGGATCAATCCCGCCACGGCGATGGCCCTGGCGTCGTTGCTCAACGCCGGCATCACGCCGGTCGTCCACGAATACGGCAGCCTGGGCTGCTCCGGTGACCTCGCACCGCTCGCACACTGCGCTCTGGCGCTGCTGGGAGAGGGGCCTGTGCGGGACTCCGGCGGTGAGCTGATGCCCGCCGCCCAGGCTCTCGAGGCCGCGGGCATCCAGCCGGTCACGTTGGCCGCAAAGGAGGGCCTGGCGCTGATCAACGGCACGGACGGCATGCTGGGCATGCTGGTGCTGGCCATGGCGGATCTGCGCAAGCTCCTCAAGGTCGCAGATCTCGCCACCGCCATGAGCGTCGAGGCGCTGCTCGGCACCGACCGGGTCTTCGCCGCGGACCTGCAAGAACTGCGCCCGCACCCTGGGCAGGCCGCGAGCGCCGCCAATCTGCGGGCGCTGCTCGGCGAATCGGCGATCATGGAGTCGCACCGCGGACCCGACTGCACCCGCGTCCAGGACGCATACTCGCTGCGCTGCTCGCCGCAGGTCAGCGGTGCCGCCCGGGACACGCTCGCACATGCCGAACTGGTGGCGAGCAGGGAACTGGCCAGCGCAGTGGACAACCCGGTGGTCCTGGACGACGGGCGGGTGGAGTCCAACGGCAACTTCCATGGTGCACCCGTGGCATATGTCCTGGACTTCCTGGCCATCCCGGTCGCCGACCTGGCCTCCATGTCGGAACGCCGCAGTGACCGGATGCTCGACAAGGCGCGCTCGCACGGGCTTCCGGCCTTCCTCGCCGACGACCCCGGCGTCGACTCCGGCCACATGATCGCGCAGTACACGCAGGCCGGGATCGTGTCCGAGCTCAAGCGGCTCGCCAACCCGGCCAGCGTCGATTCCATCCCGAGCTCGGCCATGCAGGAGGACCACGTCTCCATGGGCTGGAGCTCGGCCCGCAAGCTACTCAGGGCCCTTGAAGGTCTCACCCAGGTGCTCGCCATCGAGATCCTGACGGCGGCGCGAGCCCTGGACATGCGCGCCCCGCTCCGTCCCGGACCCGCGACCGGCGCCGTGGTCTCGGCGCTCCGCGAACGGGTCCAAGGCCCTGGGCCCGACAGGTTCCTGGCCCCTGAGATCACGGCCACCGTCGATCTCGTCCGCGACGGCTCACTCGTGGCCGCCGCCGAATCCGTGACCGGCCCTCTGCTCTAGGGAGCGCTTCCGATGACTTCTGGTCCCCGTCCCGTACGCGCGCCGCGCGGCACCCGGCTCACCACCAAGGGGTGGCAGCAGGAGGGCGCCCTGCGCATGCTCATGAACAACCTCGACCCCGAGGTCGCCGAGCACCCAGACGAGTTGATCGTCTACGGCGGCTCCGGCAAGGCCGCCCGAAACTGGGCCTCCTTCGACGGCATCGTCCGATCGCTGCAGGACCTCGAAGACGACGAGACGTTGCTGGTCCAGTCGGGCAAGCCGGTCGGCATCTTCCGTACGCACGAATGGGCGCCCCGGGTGCTCATCGCCAATTCCAACCTGGTGCCGCAGTGGGCCAACTGGGAGGAGTTCCGGCGGCTGGAAGCGCTCGGGCTCACGATGTTCGGCCAGATGACCGCCGGCTCGTGGATCTACATCGGCACCCAGGGCATCCTGCAGGGCACCTATGAGACCTTCGCGGCCGTGGCCGCCAAGAGGTTCGGGGGCACCTTGGCCGGAACCATCACGCTCACCGCCGGGCTGGGCGGTATGGGCGGTGCGCAGCCGCTGGCCATCACCATGAACGGCGGCGTCGCGATCTGTGTCGAGTGTGATCCTTCACGGATCGACAGAAGGGTCGCGCACGGCTACTGCGATGTACGGGTCGACTCACTCGACGAGGCACTGCGGCTGGCAGAGTCGGCCAAGGCCTCCCGGGAACCGCTGTCGATCGGGCTGCTCGGCAACGCCGCCGATGTCGTACCGGAGTTGCTGCGCCGTGGTGCGCCGATCGACATCGTCACCGACCAGACCTCCGCGCACGACCCGTTGATGTACCTCCCGCGAGGGATGGCCTTCGAGGACCTGGCGGCCGAGCGGGAGAAGGACCCGGCAGGGCTCACGACCCGGGCCCGGGAGTCCATGGCCGTCCACGTCGAGGCGATGGTCGGCTTCCAGGACGCGGGCGCCGAGGTCTTCGACTACGGTAACTCGATCCGCGGCGAGGCCGAGCTGGCGGGTTACCCGCGGGCGTTCGCCTTCCCCGGTTTCGTGCCCGCCTACATCCGGCCGCTGTTCTGCGAGGGCCGAGGTCCGTTCCGGTGGGCCGCGCTGTCCGGTGATCCCAAAGACATCGCCCGCACCGACCAGGCCATCCTCGACCTGTTCCCGGAGAACGAGCCGCTCTCCCGGTGGATCCGGATGGCCCGCGAGAAGGTGCGCTTCCAGGGGTTGCCCTCGCGGATCTGCTGGCTCGGGTACGGCGAGCGGGACAAGGCCGGGGCGCTCTTCAACGACCTGGTGGCGCGCGGCGAGGTCAGCGCCCCGATCGTGCTGGGCCGCGACCACCTGGACTGCGGAAGCGTGGCGAGCCCCTATCGGGAGACCGAGGGCATGGCGGACGGTTCCGACGCGATCGCCGACTGGCCGCTGCTCAACGCGCTGGTCAACACCGCTTCCGGTGCCTCCTGGGTGTCGATCCACCACGGCGGGGGCGTCGGCCTCGGCCGGTCCATCCACGCCGGCCAGGTCTGCGTCGCAGACGGCACCGCGCTGGCCGGAGAGAAGCTCAACCGGGTGCTCACCAACGACCCCGGAATGGGCGTCATCCGCCATGTCGACGCGGGCTATGACCTGGCCGCCGACGTCGCAGCCGAGCGGGGAGTCCGGATCCCCATGAACGAATCCTCTTCGTGATCATGCAATCAACCGACGAACGATCGCGTGATCACGGAGGGGATGGTCCGAGCCGGTGAGTTTCGAGGAGATGTGGGCGGAACTGCTGCCGATCGGGCGGGGCACCACGGCGCCCACGGGAACCGGCGGCTACCACCGGTTCGCCTGGACGTCGGCCGAGCTGGAGTGCCGGGCCTGGTTCCTCAGCGAGGCGGGCAAGCGCGGGCTGGAGATCGAGCAGGACCGCAACGGCAACCTCTTCGCCTGGTGGAACCCCACGGGCAACTCCCGTGATCACGCGGCCGGTGCCGGCGCCGACCCCACCACCGGAGGAGCCGTCCTGACGGGGAGCCACCTGGACTCGGTGCCGGGTGGGGGAGCGTTCGACGGCCCGCTCGGCGTGGTCAGCGCGCTGGCGGCCATCGATCTGATGCGGGCCCGGGGAGTACGACCCGTACGCCCGCTCGGGGTGGCCGTGTTCGCTGAGGAGGAGGGCGCTCGCTTCGGAGTCGCCTGCCTGGGATCCAGGCTGCTCAGCGGTGCGATCGACCCGGAACGGGCGCGCGGCCTCCGCGACGCCGACGGCATCAGCTTCGGCGAGGCACTGGCCCGCGACGATGGCGGCTGGGCGACCGGGTCCGCACTCGCCTCGGGTGTCCTGGACCCGGAGGGGATCGGCGCGGACGAGGAACTGCTGAGCCGGATCGGCTGCTTCGTCGAGCTGCATGTCGAGCAGGGCCGGGCCATGGACGTCCCGGTCGGGGTGGCCAGCGCGATCTGGCCGCATGGCCGGTGGCGCTTCGACTTCGCCGGGCAGGGCAACCACGCGGGCACCACCCGGCTGGGCGACCGGCGGGACCCGATGCTGCCGTTCGCCCACACGGTGCTCGAGGCCCGGGCGGCGGCGGAACGTCATGACAGCCTGGCCACCGTCGGCAAGGTCGCGGTCGTCCCGGGCGGGGTCAACGCCATCCCGTCCAGGGTGACCGCCTGGCTGGACGCCCGGGGGCCCAATGACCAGGCCGTACGCCAGACCGTCGAGGAGATCGGCCACGCCGCGGCACAGGCGGCCAAGGTCCATGGCGTCACGGCGGGACTCAGCGAGGAGTCCTACACGGCCGTGGTGGCGTTCAACACCACCCTGCGGGACCGGCTCGTCGACGTCATCGGAAATGCCGGATCCGGCCGACCTCCGGTGCTGCCGACCGGGGCCGGTCACGACGCCGGCATTCTGTCCGCGCACCTCCCCACGGCGATGCTGTTCGTCCGGAACCCCACCGGGGTGTCGCATGCGCCCGAGGAGTATGCCGAGCCCGAGGACTGCCTGGCCGGAGTCGAGGCACTCGCCGCCGTGCTGCAGGATCTGGCCTGCGACGAAAGCCCCGGACAGGCGCATGATGGGTGATATGAAGTGGCACGCCGACCTCGCGTGGCTGGGAGACGAGGTCGCCGCGGATGTGCTCATCGAGGCGAGCGGCGAGCGGTTCACGACCATCACCTCCGGCGTCTCCGCGCCGGACGGGGCGATCAAGCTCCCCGGACTGACCCTGCCGGGCCTTGCCAACGCTCACTCACACGCCTTCCACCGGGCGCTCCGCGGCCGCGCCCAGGTCGGGAGCGGAACCTTCTGGACCTGGCGCGAACAGATGTACGGGGTGGCCGCGCGGCTCGATCCGGACTCGTACCACGCCCTGGCCAAGGCCGTTTACGCCGAGATGGCACTGGCCGGGATCAGCTGCGTGGGCGAGTTCCACTATCTGCATCACGGGCCGGGTGGCGTGCCCTACGACAACCCGAACGTGATGGGCGACGCGCTGATCGCGGCGGCCGCCGACGCCGGGATCCGGATCACCCTGCTCGACGCCTGCTATCTCGCCGGCGGCATCGAGCAACCGCTCGAAGGCCCGCAGCTGCGGTTCGGCGACGGGTCGGCGGGCAACTGGGCGCGACGGCTCGACACCCTCTACGACCACGCGCGCAAGGTCGGCCGCTCGCACGCCCGGATCGGGGCGGCGATCCACTCCGTACGGGCCGTACCGCGTGAGCAGATCCACGCCGTCGCTGTCTGGGCCAGAGAACACGAGACACCGCTGCACGTCCACCTCTCCGAGCAGCCGGCCGAGAACGAGGCCTGCCTGCGGGCGTACGGGATGAGCCCGACCAGACTGCTCGCCGAGAGCGGCGCGCTCGGTGCCCGTACCGTCGCCGTCCACGCCACCCACCTGTCCGATGACGACCTCGGGCTGCTCGGCGCCACCATGACCGGTGTCTGCATGTGCCCGACGACCGAACGGGACCTCGCCGACGGCATCGGGCCCGCCAGCCGGCTGAGGAGCGCGGGAACGCCCATCTGCCTCGGCTCCGACCAGCACGCGGTCATCGACCTGTTCGAGGAGGCCAGGGCCGTGGAGCTGGACGAAAGGCTCCTCACCCGGCAGCGCGGTCACTGGCACGCAGGGGAGTTGCTGGCCGCCGCCACCTCGAACGGCCACTATGGACTCGGCTGGCCCGAGGCGGGCCGGCTCGAACCGGGCGCCTACGCCGACCTGGTCACCGTGTCGCTGGATTCCGTGCGGCTCGCGGGGACGAAGCGGGAGTTCGCCGCCGAGTCGGTCGTCTTCGCCGCCACCGCGGCGGACGTGCGGCACGTGGTCGTCTCCGGCCGTCAGATCGTCCGCGACGGCCATCACCTGCTCATCGATGACGTCCCCAGGGCTTTGACCACAGCGATCGACGCCGTGACGGGGGATGCCCCATGAGCGGCGCGAACCATTCAGCACGGGGGCCTGTTTCATCGGCGACCGAGCCGCTATGTGAGGAGAGCAGCTTGTGAGCCTGTTGATCAGGAACATCGGGCAACTGGTCACCAACGATCCCGGTCTGGGAGAGGGCACTCTCGGGCTGTTGCCCGACGCCGCCCTGATCATCCAGAGTGGCCGGATCGCCTGGGTGGGCGCCTCCGCCGAAGCGCCCGCCGCCGATCATGCCTACGACGCGGCCGGCCGCGCGGTGCTCCCGGGGTTCGTGGACTCCCACGGCCATCTGGTCTTCGCCGGGGACCGGGCCGGGGAGTTCGCCGCCCGGATGACCGGCGAGCCGTACGCCGCGGGCGGCATCCGTACGACCGTGGCTGCCACCAGGGCCGCCACCGACGGTGAGTTGCGCGCCAACGTACGGCGGCTGGTCGAGGAGATGACGCGGCAGGGCACCACGACCGTCGAATGCAAGTCCGGGTACGGGCTGACGGTCGCCGACGAGGAACGGGCCGTCCGCATCGCCGCGGAGATCGTCGACGAGGTCACCTATCTGGGCGCGCATGTGGTGCCCGGCGAGTACGCCCACGACCCGGAGTCGTACGTCTCCCTGGTGACCGGGGAGATGCTGGCCGCCTGCGCACCGCATGCCCGGTGGATCGACGTGTTCTGTGAGAACGGCGCGTTCGGCGCCGAGGAGACCCGGGAGATCCTGGAGGCCGGAGTGAAGGCGGGGCTGACGCCGCGGCTGCACGCCAACCAGCTGGGTCACGGCCCGGGGGTACAGCTCGCGGTCGCCTATGGCGCGGCCTCAGCGGACCACTGCACCTATCTGTCCTACCAGGACGTGGCCGCGTTGGCCGGGTCCCGCACGGTGGCGACCCTGCTGCCGGGGGTCGAGTTCTCCACCCGGCAGCCCTACCCGGACGCGCGGCAGTTGCTGGAGGCCGGAGCCACGGTGGCGCTGGCCACCGACTGCAACCCCGGCTCCTGCTACACCTCCAGCATGGCCTTCTGTATCGCGGTGGCCGTCCGGGACATGTTCATGACTCCGGCTGAGGCGGTCTGGGCGGCCACCGCGGGCGGCGCACGAGCACTGCGCCGGACCGACGTGGGACACCTGGGGATCGGCGCCCGGGCGGACGTGCTCGCGCTGGACGCTCCGTCCTACATCCACCTCGCCTACCGCCCGGGAGTCCCGCAGGTCGCGGCCGTCTGGAAAGCCGGAACGCGCGTCCACTGACCATAGGGGCGGCGCGGCTCTGGCCGATTGGTGGGGAGCCGCCCAACCGGGTATGAGCCTCCTCGTCGGCTTTCCGAGGGAGGACATAATGGCTGAGTTCCTGACCGATATCAAGACACTGCGCGAACGGGCCCGGGTAGAGATCGACAAGGGTCCCGTGACGGCTGCCTACGGTGCCGATCTGCCGCGGGTCATCCAAGTGCTCAACGAGGCCCTGGCGACGGAGATCGTGTGCGTACTGCGGTACAAGCGGCACTACTACACCGCGACCGGGATTCACGCCGAACCGGTGGCGGCGGAGTTCCTCGAACACGCTACCGAGGAACAGGAGCACGCCGACCTGCTGGCCGAGCGCATCGTGCAACTCGGCGGTTCGCCCGACTTCAATCCCGACACGCTCTCGACCCGGACGCACACCGAGTACGACGCGAGCCCTGACCTCCTTGACATGATCAAGGAGGACCTGGTCGCCGAGCGGGTGGCTATCGCCTCGTACACCGAGATCGTGCAGTGGCTGGGTGACAGGGACACCACCACCAGGCGGATCTTCGAGCACCTCCTCAGCCAGGAGGAAGAGCACGCCGACGACCTGCGTAGCCTTCTGGAACGCCTGCCGGCGGAGCTCAAAAAGTGATCTGGTAAACCTTCCGCAGCGTCTCGTGGACGGTCCAGACCGTCTCGGCGCCCTGGTCGAACACGCACACATCCCCGGGGCCGACCTCCAGCGTGGGGCCGCCCTTGATCTCGATCGTGGCCCTGCCGTCGAGGACCACAAAGACCTCGTCGGTCTCCACGTCGGTGACGGTGCCCGGCGTGATCTGCCAGATGCCGCGCTCGACCTTGTCGTCGACATGGAGCACGGCGCTTGAGGTCTTCGGGTCGCCCGCGAGCACGCTTGACGGATCCAGTTCGTCCGGCATCAGTTCGGCGTCCGCGACGTGCACGACGAATGACATGTGTTCTCCTGATCGTCGCCGTGATTTTGTAATTGGTGTCGGCACCAACTGCAAGATAGCGGAGGGCCTGTGGGCTGTCCTGGCCGTTCTTGTGTAGTTCAGTGTGGTTTGGTCTGCCCATGTCAAGGCTCATTGAGGAAGGTCGAACCAGGCGAACGATCTGGGCATCCCAGTACCGTGGAGAACGCCGTTCGGGGGTCGGCGCTGTCGTATACGCGAGGAGATGGCTGATGCCTGTCGTGCCCCTGGAACCGGACGACCCGCATGTGCTGGGCCGTTACCGGCTGGTCGGACGGCTCGGTGAGGGCGGCCAGGGCATCGTCTTTCTCGGCGAGGACGAGGCCGGGCGGCATGTGGCGATCAAAGTTTTGAAGACCGGCGCCGACCAGCGGGCGCGAGAGCGGCTGGCCCGGGAGATGATCTCCGCTCAGCGGGTGGCGCCGTTCTGCACGGCCCGGGTGCTGGAGTCATCGGTCGATGGCTCCCGGCCCTTCGTGGTCAGTGAATTCGTGGACGGGCCGTCCGTGCAGCAGCGGGTGGCCGAGCATGGGCCCCTGCGAGAAGGCGAGTTGGACCGACTGGTCGTCGGGACCGCGACCGCGCTCACCGCCATCCATGGCGCGGGCATCATCCACCGCGATCTCAAGCCGGCGAACGTGCTCCTCGGCCCGGACGGACCCCGGGTCGTCGACTTCGGCATCGCCCGCGCCATCGACGCGGGCACGCTGACCGGGCTGGTGGGGACACCCGCGTACTTCGCGCCCGAACAGCTGCGCGAGGAACCCCCGACACCGGCCTCGGACGTGTTCGCCTGGGCCGCCACCATGGTGTTCGCCTCCACCGGGCGGGCGCCGTTCGGCCAGGACACGATCCCCTCGGTGCTCAACCGCATCGCGCACTTCGAGCCGGACCTGCGCGGGGTGCCGCCGCAGCTGCACGGGCTGCTCGCCGAGTGCCTGGAGAAGGACCCCGCCCGGCGGCCCACGGCACGGGCCCTCCTGGTCCGGCTGGTCGACCCTTCGGCCGGTGTCGAACGGCATGTCGGCGGTGAGGTGGCGCAGGCCGCCGGCCAGGCCCTGAACGCACCTGTGAGGCCGAACGCACCCTACCCGGAGAGCCTCCCCGCCGCGATGGGCCAAGGGCCGGGCACCACACGGGCTCCGTTCGGGCCGCCGACCTCACCAGGATCCTTCGGCGCCGGCAGTGCCAGGCCCGTGCCCGCCAGGCAGGGTCGCAGCGGACTCCTGCTCGCGGCGCTGGCCGGTGCGTTGATCGTCGCGGTGGGGGGCGGGGTCGGTGTGTGGCTGTTCACCGGCTCCGGGAAGACGGGCGCCCGGGTCCAGTCTTCCGCGCCGTCCGTGATCGCCACTGAATCCGGCTCAGCACCCGCGGCAGGGCCGCTGTCGGGTGCCGCCATTCCGGCGGCGTTCAAGGGAATTTGGACGGGCAGCGTCACGCAACCAGCGGGTGCGCTCTCGGCGGGCGGCACCAGCAGCCTGACGATGATCTTCGGAAGTGGCACGTCCCCGGGCCTGGCGACGTACACGAGCTGGGATTGCAAGACCATCCTGCAGGTGACCAGCGCCTCGCCAACGGTCCTGGAGATCCAGGAGAGCGTCAGCCCCGGGTCTAATGCCAGCTGCGTCGGAGGGAGGATCACCCTGACCCTCAAGGACCGCGCGCTCGCTTATGTGTCACCCGGGCTGGACTCCTCCGTCACCGGCACGCTCCGCAAGCAGGGTTAGCCAAGCCGGTCCAGCAGCCAGCCAGGGCCGGTGACGGTGGCCCCCTCGGCCTCGCAGCGGGCTCGGAGTTCCCGGTCGGCGGTCACGACCAGGTAGGTCGCGTCAGGCTCTGATGCGGCGACCAGATCGACGATCGCGTCATCGCCACTGCCCTTCGCCGCGACGACCCGTACCCCTTCGGTGCCGACGACGTTACGGGCGGCACCTTCCACCACCAGCATCACCTCGGGAAAACACCGGTCGTACGGGAGGACGCCCTCAGGCAATCCGGTGACTCCGGAGTCGGCCAGCGGGACGAGCTGGTCGCGCAGCCGTTCGGCGGCCCCGGCGCGGTCACGCCACCACCCGTCAGGGCGGGAGCCCATGACATTCGCGGCGTCGACTACCAAGACCAATCGGGACATAGCACTACTCAGTTTAAGCCAGGTGGCTTCGAAGGGAGCGAAGAGCCTGAGACCCGTCACTTCGGTGGCGGGCACCCAGGAGGCGTCGCGGGTCTCCATCGAGGCGGGCCTGACGTCCTGCAGGCTCGCCACGGAGGCGATCACGGTGGTGAACCCCCATCCACCGCCATGGTCGTCGAGCGTGAACCCATGGACCCGTACGCCCGTCAAATCGAGCGTGCACTCCTCGGACGTCTCCCGCAGCGCAGCCGTCACCGCGTCCTCGTGGCTGTGCCTGCCGCCGCCGAACATCCCCCAGGTGCCACCACCGCTGCCCCACCAGGCCCGCTGCTGGAGCAGGATGTACAGTCCGCCGGCGGGCTCGCGGTGAAAGGCCAGCAGCCCGGCGGCACCGTACCGGCCCCAGTGCCTATGGCCGAGATCGCACTGAGCCCAGCCATCGCCGTCTCCCATGCGCGAAACCCTAGTCGTCGGCACCTGCCCGGACGGGCGGGAAGAGACTCAGAGCGGCTTATGCCTGTCAGCCAGACAGGAACAAGAGCCGCGAGCCCGGCGCTTCAACCCCGGGTTGTTGACTACGGTAGGGAGAGCCGTCGGGGGCGGCGCGAGCCCGAGGTTCGCCCGATGTCAAGGAGACCGCCATGCCCGTGCTTCCGCTGGAGCCCCAGGACCCCCGCCAGCTCGGCCGGTACGGGATCACCGCCCGGCTCGGAGAGGGCGGCCAGGGCATCGTCTACCTCGGTGTGGACCCTGACAACGGCGAGCAGGTCGCCGTCAAGGTGCTCAAGACCGCCTCGGACCCGGAGGCGCGGGCCCGGCTGAAGAAGGAGATGGCCGCCGCCCAGCAGGTGGACGAGTTCTGCACCGCCCAGGTGCTCGACGGCTCGGTCGACGGCCCTCAGCCCTTTGTCGTCAGCGAGTACGTCGATGGACCCTCCCTGTACGACCGGGTACACGAGAGGGGCCCGTTGATCGCGGGCAGGCTGTACCGGCTCGCCGTCGGCACCGCCACCGCCATCACCGCGATCCATGCCGCCGGGGTGGTCCACCGGGACCTCAAGCCGGCCAACGTGCTGCTGGGCCCGGACGGGCCCGTCGTGGTCGACTTCGGCATCGCCCGGCAGGCCGACTCCGACACCATCACCGGGCAGCTGATCGGGACGCCGTTGTACATGGCTCCTGAGCAGCTGGACGGCAAGCCCGCCTCGCGTGCCTCGGACGTCTTCGCCTGGGCCGGCACCATGGTGTTCGCCGCCACCGGGCGGGCGCCGTTCGGCCAGGGCCAGACCCTCTCCACGATCATCGCCGCCATCGTCAGCCGGGAACCCGATCTGACAGGCGTGCCGGACAAACTGCTCACGGTCATCCGGGCCTGCCTCGATAAGGATCCGGCGAAGCGGCCGACCGCCCGGGCCCTGCTGGACCGCCTGCTCGACCCGTCCGTGGGGTTGGGCAGGGAAGAGGCCGTCGCCCAGGTGGCCAGGGTCGCCAAAGGCGTGCTGAATTTGCCGACGCCAGTCCGTGACGTGACCCAGGCCGGGGGCGCCGCGTCGATCCCGGCGTACGAACCCCCCGCAGCGGAACCCTACGTCTTCCCTGGCCAGGAGCGGGTTCCGTCGTTCTCTCACGAGCCCGCGCCGGTGTATCAGCCAGAGATGGTGCCTCCACCGGGGCCACCGCCGGGACCCGCACCGGACTGGCGTCAGGTGCCCCTGCAGCCGCCCGTGAGCGAGCAGACACATCCGCCCGTGGCCAGGCCGCACAGTGAGCCGACCCGCCCGCCCGAGCCTCGTGAGCGCGACGAACGAGCCCGGCACGAGGGCGAGGGAGGTGGTCGCTGGGGGCTGATGTTCCTGGTGCTCGTCGTCCTGATCGCCGGCGGCGTCGGCGGCTGGTTCTACCTCGGCAAGGGGGGCACTTCCAATGGCGGCAGCAACGTCGACGCGGTCACGACCGCCTACGCGGGCTCATGGACCGGCAGCGTCACAGGCGGAGCGATCTTTCCGGTCAACGGGATTGTGAAGATCACGCTGATGAAGGGGTCGTCGAAGGGCACCTTCTCGGAGGGTTCCTGCAACGGAGACCTGAACCTGACCAGAGGCTCCGGATCCGGAATCTACCTGGATCTCGCCGGCGATACGCAGTGCCCCACCGGCACTGTGAATCTTCAGCTCGGTGCGGACGGGACCCTCTCCTACCAGCTCTCCGGCAGGGGCGAGACCTCCAGTGGCACGCTGCACAGGGGCTGAACCTGGTCGCCCAGGCCACCGCGAATCAGGTTTCGCCCGCCGCTGATGTGTCCGACCGACGGAATAGGCTGTTGCTCATGGTGGATCTGGATCCCGGCAAAGTCGTTCACATTTTTCAGGACGCGCGCGAGCGGCGCACCGCCCCGCTGATCCTTGAACTCGATCTCACCGAGGGGCTGGTCGAGGGCGCACCACCGGACCCGCTGGCCGCGCTGCTGACCATGCGCAAACCGCACTTGGGCGATGTGCTCGACGGGCTGCGCCGAGCCCGTGGCGACTCGCGGGTCAAGGCCCTGGTCGTCAAGATCGGCGGCGGGATCGGGCTGGCCAGGGCTCAGGAGCTGCGCGCGGCCGTCCAGGCGTTCCGAGAGTCCGGCAAGCTCACCGTGGCCTGGACCGAGACGTTCGGTGAGACCGGGCTCGGCACGGTTCCCTACTACCTGGCGTCCGCGTTCGAGCGGATCTATGTGCAGCCGTCCGGCGATGTGGGGCTCACCGGCATCTCGTTGGAGGAGCCGTTCTTCAAGGGCGCACTGGACAAGGTGGGTGTCACGCCCCGCTTCGTCAAGCGCCACGAGTACAAAACGGCGCCGAACAGCTTCACCGAGACCTCCTACACTCCGGAGCACGCGGAGAGTTCAGGGCGACTGGTGGCCTCGATCGGCGAGCAGATCGTCGCCGGTGTGGCCGAGGCCCGGGGCCTCACCCAGGACAAGGTCCGCGAGCTGATCGACCGCGGCCCGCTTCTCGGCCCGGAGGCGCTCGAGGCGGGGCTGGTCGACAGGCTCGGCTACCGCGACGAGGTCTACGCCGACGTGCGTAAGGAAACGGGCGAGGGCGCGCTGCTGCGCTATGTTTCCCGTTACAACCGGACCCACGGGCTGGTCGGCAGGCTGCCGCACACCAAGCAACCCAACATCGTCGCCCTGGTCCAGGGCCATGGCCCGATCCGGCTCGGCCGCAGCGGCCGCAGCCCGCTGCCCGGTCAGAGCAGCGCGATCGGCTCCGACACGATGGCGGCGGCCATCCGGGCCGCGGTGAAGGACGACCGGGTCAAGGCCATCGTGTTCCGGGTGGACAGCCCCGGCGGGTCCTATGTCGCCTCGGACGCCATCTGGCGCGAAGTCGTCCTGGCCCGCGAGGCCGGCAAGCCGGTGATCGTCTCGATGGGCAATGTGGCGGCCTCCGGCGGCTATTTCGTCGCCATGGGCGCTGATGTCATCGTCGCCCAGCCGGGCACGCTGACCGGCTCGATCGGCGTGTTCGTCGGCAAACCCGTGATCAACGATCTGCTATCACGCGTCGGTGTGGAGATGGGCAGCGTCGAGAGTGGCGCGCACGCCCGGATGTTCTCGACCACCCGCGACTTCTCCGCCAGCGAGCTGGAGCGGCTCGACCTCTTCCTGGACCGGATCTACGACGACTTCACGGCCAAGGCCGCACAGGGCCGGAACCTGCCGCAGGACAGGATCCATGAGCTGGCCCGCGGCCGGGTGTGGACGGGTGCGGACGCCAAGGACAACGGCCTGGTAGACGAGCTGGGCGGGCTGGAGCTGGCGTTCGAACTGGCCCGCAAGAAGGCAGGGCTGGCGGCCGACGCTCCCGTACGGTCCTATCCGCATAGTTCCCCGCTGGAGCGCTTTCGGTCCGCTGATTCCAGCGAGGACCGCACCGCCGCGCGTGCCCGGCTGGAGGCCTGGGGGCCGATCTCCGGGCTGGCCGCGCAGCTGGGCCTGCCCTCTGCCGGCCCGCTGATGCTCCCCGGCAACTGGAACATCCGCTGAACCCACTGGAGTTCACCGACGCCCTGTCGGGGTTCGCGACCGGGGTAGTCGTGGTGACGGTACGGGACGGCCGCGACGACCTCGGCATCACGGTCACCTCCTTCATGTCGGTGTCGACGAACCCGCCGATGGTCGCGATCGGCGTGGACGTGGAGTCGTACCTCAGCGAGGTGCTGCACCGGCAGGACCGCTGGGCCGCCACCGTGCTCTCGGGTGGGCAACGGGCGCTGGCCGGCCGCTTCGCCGCGGAGGGACGACCGAGCGCCCGTCTGCTGATTGCGAACGAACCACACCACCGAGGTCCGCTCAGCGACGCCCTGATCGTGGACGACGGACTGACGGCGCTGGAGTGCGAGACCCGGCAGCGAATTCCGGCCGGAGACCATGTGCTCTTCGTCGCCGAGGTCCTGACCGTCGACTACGCGTCGTCGGACCGCGACCCGCTCATCCGAGTCAACCGCCGCTATCTGTGAGCACACCCGCCAATGTTGATCTTGCGGTTCAGGTCGACACGAATTGCAAGATCACGAGTGGGCCGGCGGATCCGCCTTGAAGGAGGTCGTGAAGGCGCGCCAGGCGTGGGAGGCGAAGACGAGCACGGGGCCGTCGGGGTTCTTGCTGTCGCGTACGGCGATTACCCGCTCCACCGAGGCCACCTCGACGCAGTCGCCGCGGGTGCTCCCGCCGTGACTCGACGGGCGCCGAGCCGTAGCGATCTCCACGCAGTTCCCGCCGTTGCCGCCGCTCCGGCTGGACTTCCGCCACTCGATGCGGGACAGGTCGAAGTCAGTCATCCCGCTCTTCCTCTATTCGAAGGTCATCTTGTCCGCCACCGCGGCGATCAAGGCTTGGGATTCTTTGCGATCCAACGCCTTGGTGCGCAGGTGGTCGAAGACGAGCTTATGTTCATCGACTTCGGATGGCTTGTCTAGATAGAGGGCTCCTGTCCGATGCTCCAGATAGGCGATGTCGTACGTGATGTCGCCACCAAGGGGGATCGACAGCACAGTGAAGCCGCCGACCTGCATTGCGGGGTGCGCACCTGCTGCGAAGGGAAGTATCTGTAGGGTCACTGGACTCTTGCTGGAGAGCGCATGCAGGTGCCGGAGCTGGCGGCCCATGATTTCGCCGCCGCCGATCTGGTGATGGAGGACGGCCTCGTGCAAGATCACCCGGAGCGCCGGTCCGCGATCCGTGATCAGCCGTCGCTGACGTGCCTCCCGTAGGGCCACCCTGCTGTCGAGTTCTTCGCCTGAGGGGGGAGAGGGCTCTGCCGCCAACATTGCACGCGTGTAGTCCTCCGTCTGGAAGAGACCGGGGATGACCGCCGATTCGTAGATCCATTGAGTTGTCGCCTCCGCCTCGAGGCCCAGGTAGACATCGAAGCCGGGGAGCATGGCGTCGCCGAAGGCGTGCCACCAGCCACGCTGGCGGGCTTCGGTGGCCAGGATGCGGAGGGCTTCTCGCTCCTCGGGTACGGCGTTGTACAGGTCGAGGAGCTTTTCCAATACCAGGTGGCTGACGGCGACCTGTCCCGTCTCCATGCGGCTGACGGCGGAGTCCGTGCGGGCGACATGGTCGGCGGCCTCCAGCATGGTGCGGCCCGATCTGTTCCGCATCCTGCGAAGCTCAATGCCGAGCCGCAGCTTTCTGACCGTAGGACTCTGCTCCGTGCTCACGGTGTCACCCCTCGTGTCGACACGCACAGTCTGCTGTGGAACCCGGATTACCGGCAAGTAGTTTCCCGCGAATTCAACTATGCAGTTGCATTGGCAGCCGCGTCATGTCAGCATTACTTAACGTAATCAACCCCCTACGCACCGCCATGCGAACCGAGGTGAGTGGCGATGTCCGAGACCGAACCACGGATACAGATCGAGACCTGCCTGGCCGAGCTTCATCAGCACCTGACCGCGCTCGGCGTCACGGTGACGGCGATCCGAGACCAGGACGGCCGGGCCTGCCTGGAGGTGTACGACCGGCACGCCCGGTGCCGCCGCGTGCAGGTGTTCGCCCAGTTCTTCTGCGCCACTGGCGCCCACCTGGGACGACCCCCGGGACACGCGTGCTGACCTGGCTTTTCATGGTGGGTCATGGTTGGTTGCCGTTGGTCGTATTCGGGTGTCCAACGGAACACAGGCGGAACTGAGCGGAACCCGGAACGCGAAACGGCCCGAGGCGCAATGCCCCGGGCCGTACGGCTTGCCTGCTGTCTCAGTCGTCGGCGCTGGGCTGG
>JAOPYO010000375.1 GCA_025964575.1 Actinomycetes bacterium | reverse complement strand
GCCGGCGCGCCGAGTTCGGCGGCCTCCTCGATCGCCCGCCGGTTGTCCTCGAGGGCGTTCGGGGCGTGGAAGAACCCGCCCCGGCACAGCGAGGTGACCGTCAGCCCGGCGTCTCGGATCAGCTTCGCCGAGCGCGCGAGCCCGTACTCGGCGACCGGCTCGCGCCAGAGTCCGACGCCTGAGATCCCGGCGGAGGCGGCACCTGCGACCATGTCCGGGATCGGCCAGTACCGCGTTGTCCACTGGTTGAGGCTGAACCGTCTGGTCTTGATCTTCAACGTGTCAGCTCCGGTATCTCGATGCGGCGGCCCTCCCGCCAGGAGCGCAGGCCGAGCTCGGCGAGCTGGACACCGCGCGCGCCGGCGTAGAAGTCCCATGAGAACTCCGCGTCGTCGGCCACGTGCCGCAGGAACATCTCCCACTGGGTCTTGAAGCCGTTGTCGAACTCGGCGTTGTCGGGGACCTCTTGCCACTGGGCACGGAAGTCCTCGGTGGCAGGCAGGTCGGGATTCCACACCGGCTTGGGCGTCATCGACCGGTGCTGGACCCTGCAGCGGCGCAGCCCCGCGACCGCGCTGCCCTCGGTGCCGTCCACCTGGAACTCCACCAGCTCATCGCGGAAGACCCGGGTCGTCCAGGAGGAGTTGAGCTGGGCGATGATGCCGCCGTCGAGCTCGAAGATCCCATATGCGGCGTCGTCGGCGGTGGAGGCGTAAGGCTTTCCGTCTTCGTCCACCCGCTCGGGGATGTGCGTGGCGCCGAGGGCCTGGACCGACCGCACCGGCGCGATGATGTCGTCCAGTACATAACGCCAGTGGCAGAACATGTCGGCGATGATCCCGCCGCCGTCCTCGGCCCGGTAGTTCCAGCTCGGGCGCTGTGCCTCCTGCCAGTTTCCTTCGAAAACCCAGTATCCGAACTCGCCGCGAACCGACAGGATGCGACCGAAGAAGCCGCCGTCGACCAGCCGCTTCAGCTTGAGCAGGCCGGGCAGGAAGAGCTTGTCCTGCACGACGCCGTGCTTGATCTCCGCCTCATCCGCGAGCCGGCCGAGTTCTAGCGCGGCGGCCAGGTCCTCCGCGAGCGGCTTCTCGGTGTACACGTGCTTGCCCGCTGCGATCGCGGTGCGGATCGCGGCCTCCCGGGCACCGGTGATCTGCGTGTCGAAGTAGATCTCGACGCCGGGCCGGGCCAGCGCTTCGGCGAGATCAGTCGACCATTCGGTGAGTCCGTGCTGGTCGGCGATAGCGCGCAGCTTGCGCTCGCTGCGTCCGACCAGGACGGGCTCCGGCCAGAGCACCGTGCCGTCGGCCGCGGGCAGCCCGCCCTGTTCGCGGATCGCCAGAATCGAGCGCACGAGGTGCTGGCGGTATCCCATCCGGCCGGTCACGCCGTTCATGACGATCCCGATGGACCTGCGTGCCATCCCCATATGTTCCCCCTCTGTCATCGGGTGACCGCTCGCGGCGGCCGGAGCTTCCAGGTCTCTGCATCTCAGTCGGCGGCTGAGACGGCGCCGAGCAGTTGGCGGATACGGCCGGTGGCGCGGGCGAACTCAGGCCGTGCCATGGTCTTCGCGTAGTCCCGATCGTCGGGCAGCCCGACGTCGATGATCTCGGCGACGGTGCCCGGCCGCTCGGTCATGACCACGATCCGGTTGGCGAGGTACGCCGCCTCGGCGACGGAGTGAGTGACCAGCAGAACGGTCGTACGCGTCTCCCTCCAGATACGGTTGAGCTCGACGTTCATCTGCTCCCGGGTGAGCGCGTCGAGCGCGCCGAACGGCTCGTCCATCAGCAGGACCGGCGGTTCGTGCAGGAGCGCCCGGCACAGCGCGACCCGCTGCTGCATACCTCCCGACAGCTCGTGCGGGTAGGCGTCCTCGAACCCCGTGAGCCCGGTCATCTCGATCAGCTGTGCGGTCCGTTCGCGCGCTCGCGCGGCGGGCATGCGGCGCATCTCGGCCTGCAGCAGGATGTTGCGCCGGGCACTACGCCACTCCAGGAGCGCGGCCCGCTGGAACACGTACCCGATGTCGCGCCGCGGGCCGGTGACCGCCTCGCCGCGGAGCCGGACGCCGCCGGAGGACGGCTTCAGCAGCCCCGCCACCAGTTTGAGCAGCGTCGACTTCCCGCAGCCCGACGGCCCCACGATCGCCACGAACTCGCCCTCCCCCACGTCGAGCGACACCTGCCGCAGCGCCGTGACGTCCTTTCTCTTGGTTCGGAAGCGCACGGCCACGTCGTCCAGTTCGACGGTGCCGCCGCGGCTCGCCTCCGGCGGGCCCTCTCCTCGTTGATCAGTCACTCGTCCTCGTTCTCGCGTGCTCCTCGGCCCGGCCACCGTCATCAGCCCTTCAGCCCTTCAGCCCTTCAGCCCTGCGGGGCCAGCGCCGCGTCCCAGTACGTCGCCGGTGGCTGTGCCTTGCTGATGACGCCGGTCTGGGCGAAGAGGTCGATGGTCTGCTGCCAGTCGGCCTCGGTGTTGACGCCGGGCGCCTTGCCCTTGGTGGCATCGGTGTGGAGCAGCGTCAGCGTGGTCTTGAACTGCTCCGCGAGCACCGCGGGCGGCGGGAGCTGCTGGGACGCCCCCTGCATGGCCGCGACCGCGCCCGCCGGATCCCGCTCCGCCGCCGCCCAGGCCTCGCTGGTGGCTGCGGTCATGCGCTTGACCAGGTCGGGCTGGCTCTTCAGCTTCCGGTCGCCGACGAGCAGTCCGTTGGAGTAGAAGCTCAGCCCGAAGTCGGCGAAGCGCAGGTAGGACACTGGCTTGCCGGACTTGTTGTGCATCGTCGGGCCCTGGTCGTTGGCGAAGCCGAGCAAGCCGTCGGTCTGGCCGGACACCACGGCGGCCATCTTGCCCGCCGGGTCGGTGTTCTGTATCCGCAGGTCCGACTCGCTCATGCCGTTCTTCTTGAGGAACGCCGGGAACGTCCTCGACAACGCGTCACCGGCCGTACCGGCGATGTGCTTGCCCTTGAGGTCGGAGGGCTTCTTGATGCCCTTGTCCGTGAAGGACTGCACGGACGCCGGCGTCGTCTGCAGGAACACGCCGACGCTCTTGACCGGCAGGCCCGTGCTCACGCCGGCCAGCAGCGCCGGCGTGTCCGCCCAGCCGAAGTCGGTCCGGCCTGCGCCGATCGCCTGCACGGTCTTCTGCGAGCCCTGTCCCGCGTTGATCTGCAGATCGAGACCGTGCTTCTCGAAGATCCGCTGCTTCTTGCCGTAGTAGAACGGCGCGTGCTCACCGTAGGGGTACCAGTTGAGCGTCAGCGTGACCTTGTCCAGCTCCTTGCCCGAGGCGCTCTTGGTCTTTTCGGCACTCCCGCCACACGCGGCGGCGATCGCCATGATCGGGACGAGAGCGATGACGAGTTTGCGCGGTTTCATGTCCAGCCTCCATCAATAGGTGGTCACGGCGTCGCCTCGGCGGCTGGCATGCCATGGGAGCAGCAGCTTCTCGGCGAGTTCGACGAAGACGAAGAGGACGACGCCGATCAGCGACATGACGAGCAGGCCGGCGAAGAGCATCGGGGTGTCGAGATTTCCGTTGGCCTGCAGGATCACGTATCCCAGGCCCTGGTTGGCGCCGACGAACTCGCCGACGACGGCGCCGGTGACGGCGAGCGTCACCGCCACCTTCAGCCCCGAGAACAAGTGGGGCAGCGATGCCGGAAAACGGATCTTGGCGAATGTCTGCAGCGGCCCCGCGCCCATGGTGGCCGAGAGCTGGATCATCTCGGGATCCACCGCCTTCAGACCCGTGACCATGGAGATGACCACCGGGAAGAAGGCGATGAGCACCGCGATGACGATCTTCGGAGCGATACCGAAGCCCAGCCACACGACGAAGAGCGGTGCGATCGCGATCTTCGGTACGACCTGGGCGAACAGCAGGATCGGGTAAAGGGTCTTCTCGACGGCGGTCGAGTAGACCATGATCACCGCGACGAAGACGCCGATGACCACGGCGATCGCGAAGCCCAGCAGCGTCTCGTACGTGGTCACCCAGCTGTGGTGCCAGATGTAGGCCGACTTGTCGGTCATCACTCGCAAGGTCGTCGTCGGCGAAGGGACCAGGTAGGGCTCGACCAGCCGCATGGCGGTGATCCCCCACCAGGCGGCGAAACACGCGAAGAGCAGTGCGACCGGCCGCCACGACCGGCTCATCGCGTCGCGGGCGCGCTCGCCCGGTCCGGGTCTGTCACGCTCCGCCACTCCGGCCACTGGCACACTGGATGTGGTGCTCTGACTCACCATGAGTCCTCCGTGCTCAGACTTGGAAAGCGCTTTCAGAAAGCGCTTTCTGAATGCGCTTTCTGTTGTACGGTATGGATGACACACGGTGCAGTCAAGAGGGCAGCGATCCCGGCGTGAGCCGAAGACTCACGGCACAAGCTGGACCGAGAGGACAGGCAGTGGGGGACGAACGGCCGAGCCGGCTCGGGAAGCCCGTTCGGGAGGGCGCGCCAGAGGCGGGCCGCGACGACACGGGCGAACAGACTCACGTGACCCTGCAGGACGTGGCGCGGCGGGCGGAGGTGTCTCTCGCGACCGCGTCACGCGTGCTGAACGGAACGACGCAGGTCCGGCCGGGTCTGCGAGAACGCGTACTGGCCGCGGCCGCCGAGCTCGCCTACGCTCCGAACGCGCACGCGCAGGCCCTCGCCCGCGCCTCCAGCCAGGCCATCGGCCTGATCTGCCATGACGTCAGCGACCCCTACTTCGCCACGATCGCCCGGGGCGTCGCGCGGGCCGCCGCCGAGCATGGGCTGCTCGTCATGCTGGCCAGCACGTTCCGTGATCCGGCACGCGAGGTCGACTACATCGCGATGCTCCGCGCCCAGCGTGCCCGCGCCATCCTGCTGATCGGCTCCGGCTTCGAGGACCGCGACTGGGAACGCGCGATGAACGCGGAGCTGGAACCGTACATCCGTGTCGGCGGCCGGGTCGCGGTCATCAGCCGTCATCGCAGTCTGCGGGTGGACACCGTGCAGCCGGAGAACCGCGAAGGAGCGGCCGCGCTCGCCCGCGCGCTGCTCGGCCTCGGGCACCGCGACTTCGCGGTGCTGACCGGGCCGCACGCCCTCACCACCGTGTCCGACCGGCTCGGCGGCTTCCGCGACGCCCTGGCCGAGGGCGGTGTGCTGCTTGCCGCCGATCAGGTGGTCGAGGGGGCGTTCACCCGCGACGGCGGATACGCGGCCGCCGCCGAACTGCTCGGCCGCAGGCTACGCGCTTCATGTGTGTTCGCTGTCACGGACGTGATGGCGATCGGCGCACTCGCCGCCTTCCGCGATCACGGCGTCGATGTGCCCGGCCAGGTGTCCCTGGCGGGTTTCGATGACATACCGATCGTCCGTGATCTCGTTCCGCCGCTGACCACCGTCGCGCTCCCGCTCGACGAGATGGGCGAGCGCGTCGTGGATCTCGCTCTGCGCGAGCCGCGCGGCAGCCGCAGCCGCGTCGAGCGGATCGCCGGGAAGGTCATCCTGCGCGCCAGCACCGCCGTACGCTCCCCCGGGGACGCGTCGTGAGCCTCGACGATCTCACCATCGAGCGGATCGAGACGTTCGCCGTAGCGCTGCCCACACGGCGTTCCTTCGGCGTCGCGGGCGGAGCGGTGACCGTCGCGGGACGACCGAGCCTGCGGATACTGGTCAAGGTCAGCGCGGACGGGGTCAGCGGGTGGGGCGAGGCGACTCCGATCCCCGCGTGGACGTACGAGACCGCCGAGTCGATCGTCACCACGATCGATCGCTATCTCGCCCCCGCCGTCACCGGCCGGCCCGCGTGGGATCTGGACGGGGTGACCTCGGCATTCGACCGCGCCATCAACCGCGGGTTCAGCATCGGCGCGCCGCTGGCCAAGAGCGCGGTCGACGTCGCGCTGCACGATCTTCTCAGCCGGGCCGCGGGCGTTCCCCTGGGAGTGCTGTGGGGGCAGCGGCGCACCGACCGGATCGGCCTCGGCTGGATCGTGTCCGGCCAGTCACCCACCGAGGTGGCCGACAGCGTCGCCGAGGGCCGCGACCTCGGCTACCGCGCGTTCAAGGTCAAGATCGGGCTGCACGACGAAGAGACCGACGCGGCCGTGGTGGCGGCCGTCCGGGAGAACGCCCCCGGTGCCGCGCTGTGGGTGGACGCCAACCAGGCGTACACCGTGCCGGCGGCATTGGGCATGGCACGCCGGCTCGACGGGCTCGGGGTCATCGCGTTCGAGCAGCCGCTGCCGGCCAACGACATCGGCGGACTTCGTCGCCTGCGCGACGCCAGCCCGATCCCGGTGGCACTGGACGAGAGCCTGCGCCACCCGGCCGACCTGGCGACCTTCATCCGCCTCGAGGCGGTTGACGTGGCCATCGCCAAGGTTCAGCGCAGCGGCGGGCTCACCTTGTCCCGGCGGCTGTGCTCGCTGGCGGAGGACAGCGGGGTGCGGCTCATGGGCTCCGGACTCACCGACTCCGACGTGGGACTCGCCGCCTCCCTGCACCTGTTCGCCGCGTACGGCATCGACACGCCCGTCGATCTCAACGGCCGGCAGTTCATCGAATCCCCGTACGCCGGCCCGACCGTACGAATCGAGTCCGGTATGGCTCATGTGCCCGACGGCCCAGGTCTCGGCGTCGAAGTCGACGAGGCCGTAGTACGGGAGCTGGCCGTCGACGTCCTGGAGACGCGCCTGACGGATTCGTCGAAGCGTCCCCTCACGGTTGCCGACCGGGAACCGACGAGACCTCCAGTTCCGCGGCACGGGCTAGGGACGCGGTGATCTCTTCCTCGGAGGCCTTGCGGTCCTGCCAGCCGCGCACGTCGGATTCCTTGCCCGGTTCCAGCTCCTTGTAGATGTCGAAGAAGTGGGCGATCTCAGCCCGTACGTGCTCAGGGACGTCGGACAGCTCCCGCAGGCCGGCGACCCGGGGATCGCGCGCCGGTACCGTCAGAATCTTGGCGTCCGGCCCTAGTTCGTCGTACATCCAGAACACCCCGACCGGCCGGACCGTGATCCAGCAGCCTGGGAAGGTCGGCTCCTCCAGCAGCACCATGGCGTCCAGCGGCTCGCCGTCCTCCGCGAGTGTGCCGGGCACGTACCCGTAGTCGCACGGGTACTGCGTCGAGGTGAACAGCATCCGGTCCAGCCGGATCCGCCCCAGGGCATGGTCCATCTCGTACTTGTTCCGAGATCCTTTGGGGATCTCGACGACAACCTCGATCTCCGTAACCATGGCTCATCTCCCTGTCACCCGAGGTCAGGGACCGTGGGCGGTATCTCCGCGATCACAAGCGTGCCCGCCGCCGTCACTTCAACAGTAAGCCGCGGTCGATCCTGGCGACCGGGGAGACTCCGCGCAGCGCCCAGAATCTCGTCGGGTCATGATCCGTCCGAGTGTCGTGAGGTGCGGGAGTCCGTCTGGGTGGCCGCGGCCACGATCGCTTCCAGCCGACGGTAGTGCGCGCCGCGCCAGTAGACGTGACCGCAGGCCCTGCATCGCGTGAACACATCGTAACAACGGCGGGTGCCCGGCTGCAGGAATGGCTCGACCTCGTCCTTGCCGACCGGTGACAGTGACCCGTTGCACGCCGTACACCGGCTCCAGGGCGCCAGCGGCGGAGCGAACCGATCAAGAACGTCGCCGAACTGCTCATCCGGGAGCGCGCCGCGAACGTAGGCACCGAGCCACAGTTTCCTGCGGCGCAGCAGGCCACGATCCTGGGTCAGCAGCACCCGCCGTTCGAGATTCGCCTGTGCGATCAGCGCATCATCGTCGAGGTCGTTGCGGTAGGCGGTGTCGATACCGACGAGCCGCAGCCGCCGGGAAAGCGTGCCGAGATGGACATCAAGGACGAACCGCGGCGGTGTGAACGGCAACCCCTGTGGCCGCTGTATCGAAGGAACCCACACGGTGTCGCCATGGCCGGGCCGATAGGCGGGCTCGACCTCCCGGCCGTTGGCAACGAGACGGCCGATCTCAGGGAGCGGAACACCGAGTGACTCGATCACGTGCCCCAGCGACGACGTGCCGTCGTGGACCAGCCTCAGCTGCCTGCCCCGGTCGCGTGACGCCAGAAACAGCCATAGTTCAGCGGCGAAATCGATCCGCACTTCCGCCCCGTTCACCCTTTCAGCATGCCCGGGGCGGGATGTCAGGCTTCACCTGGCCTTGCCCTGACCGCCTCCACGCGGCCAGGGCTAGCTGATGACGGTCTCGAAGGGAGAGTAGCCAGGGGCGGTGCGCGGCCAGGGGTTCGCCTGCTGCCAACGGTCCGCGATGTCGAGGAGCATTGCGTCAGCGAAACGCGGGCCGGTGACCTGGAGCCCGAAGGGCACGCCGTTCGGGGAGCGTCCGGCGGGGAGGGAGATCGCAGGGTGGCCGGTCATGTTCTGCAGGGCGGTCGAGTATACCGAGGGGGGCAGCATGCCGACCGGCTGATCGGCGGTGAGGCGGCCGTCCGCGAGCCAGCCCTCGGCGGCCACGGTGGGTGTCAGCAGTACGGTGCTGGTGCCGAGAAGCGTGTCGAGACGGTCGACGTAGCGGTACCTGCGCCGGCGCGCCCCCAGGTAGTCATCGATCCCGATCTCGAGGCCCTCTCGGAGGAAGGCGGCCACCCCAGGATGCATGCGGTCGAGGCTGTCGTGCACCCAGTCGCGGCCCAGCGCGGACACGTGCTCGGGGGCCGCGAGGGTGAACCAGTCGAGGTCGGGATCGCCGTCGGAAAAGATCTCCGTTGGCTCCATCCAGCGAACCGGCAGGGCAAGGACGTCGGCCAGAGCCGCGACGGCACTGTCGAAGGCGTGCGCCACCGCCGTGGGCAGCGGGCCGAGGTCGGAGGTGCGCTGAGCCGCGAGCAGGACTTCCGGCCGCTGCGGCGATGCCGTCCACGGGAGCGGGAACGACTCGGGATCGCCGCGGACCGGACCGGCCTCTACCTGCAGCAACAGCCTCAGGTCCTGAACATTGGTGGCGAACGGTCCGTCAGTGCTGAAATCGATCCAGTCGGGAATGGGACGGCGGCCGATGAGCCCGCGGGTAGGTTTGATGCCGACAAGTCCGCACAGCGCGGCGGGGATACGGATCGAGCCGCCGCCGTCGGTGCCGGTCGCGATGGGGATCATGCCTGCGGCCAACGCGGCGGCGGAGCCGCCGCTGGAACCGCCGGGAGACCATTCCGGTGCCCAGGGGTTACCGGTCGCGCCGAAGAGGAGGTTGGCGGTGTAACCCTCGGTCGCGAACTCAGGAAGGTTGGTCTTGCCGATAAGGATCGCGCCGGCTCTGCGCAGCCGAGACGGCGTCAGACCGTCCATCACCGCCGGAGCGGTCTCAGCCAACAGAGCCGATCCCTTGGTGGTGCGCATTCCGGTGACGTCCTCGAGATCCTTTACCAGGACGGGCACACCGGCGAGCGGGCCGGCGGGTGAACCGTCATCCAGCGCCTGGTCGAGGCGTTCGGCCTCTTCCAACGCGGCGTCGGTTCGCATCGCGACAACGGCGTTGAGGGCTGGGTCGAGCCGATCGATGCGCTCGGCGGCGGCCCGAACCAGGTCCACGGCACGCACCCGGCGGGCGGCGACGGCCGAGGCGATCGCGCCGACAGTGCCGTCCGCACTCACGCTGCCCCGTCCGCCGTCCCGGCTACGCTCCGGGTCACCAGGGTGGACGGTCCGCACACCGGACCTTTCAGACGCTCGATGGCCGTGTCGTGGCCCATACGATCCCTTCGGTTTGAGTGGAGATGAGTTTAGAACACCGATGAGCAGCAAAGATTCCACCTGCCAATGGACATGATCTGCGCTGGCGGGGTATGCCACCTGTTCACGCACCAGCACCTTCGGATGCCGGCGGTAGCGACCGCCGGCCCCATATCAAAGCTCAGGAGGATCCGTGGACTTCAACGTGGACGATCGTCTCCATGGAGACCTGGCCATCGTGACCGTGACCGGCGACATCGACGTCTTCTCCAGCCCGCACCTGCGTGAGACGCTACTGGACCTCATCGAGGGTGGCGGCCTCCACCTGCTGGTGGACCTCAGTGCCGTGGAATTCCTGGACTCCACCGGTCTGGGAGTCCTGGTCGGGATCTTCCACAGGCTACGTTCCCGGGACGGCTCGATGGCCTTCGTCAGCACTGACGACCGCGTTCGCCGCATCTTCCACGTCACCCAGCTGACAAAGATCTTCACCATCTACGCCTCCATGGACGAAGCGCTCCAAGCCCATGCGGCCGATTCGCACGCCACCCCCTGAGATCGGCGCCGACGAGGCGGCTCGGGACCCAGGGCGAGGCCGGGGCGCGGTGTGGTCAGCCGTTCGACGCCTTTTCTTGGGCCGGAGATCCGAGCGCGAAGAGTCCCAGCAGTTCGTAGGCGACGTTGGCGGCCGCCAGGGCGGTCAATTCGGCGTGGTCGTAGGCCGGTGACACCTCGACGACGTCGGCGCCCACCAGATTGAGGTCTCGCAGACCCTCCAGGATCATCTGGAGCTCCCTGCTGGTCAGTCCGCCCGGCTCGGGCGTTCCGGTGCCGGGCGCGTGCGCGGGGTCCAGGACGTCGATGTCGACGCTGATGTAGACGGGGCGGTCACCGACACGCTCTCGTACTCGGTCGATCGCCTCGTCCACACCACGCCGCGCGACGTCCATGGTGGAGACGGTCGCGAAGCCCAGTTCCTTGTCCTCGAACAGGTCGGTCCGCGAGTAGAGAGGACCTCGGATCCCGACGTGCGCGGACCGGTCGAGCGCCAGCAGGCCTTCCTCGGTGGCCCTCCGGAAGGGGGTGCCATGGGTGTACGGAGCGCCGAAGTAGGAGTGCCAGGTGTCGAGGTGGGCGTCGAAGTGCACCAGCGCGATCGGCCCGTGCTTCTCGTGCATCGCGCGCAGCAGGGGCAGCGCGATCGTGTGGTCTCCGCCGATCGTCAGCAGATGGTCGGCGCGGGTGAGGGTCGCTCTGGCCGCCGCCTCGATCTGGCCGACCGCCTCTGACAGGTCGAACGGGTTGACGCCCACGTCACCGGCGTCGGCCACCTGATGGACGGTCCACGGCAAGACGTCCAGGCCCGGGTGGTAAGGGCGCAGCAGCTTGGATCCGGCCCGTACCGCGGCGGGTCCGAACCGGGCGCCGGGCCGGTAGGAGACACCGCTGTCGAACGGCACACCGAGCACCGCGACGGCGGCAGAACCGACGTCGTCGAGGCGGGGCAGACGGGCGAAAGTGTCGGGTGCGGTGTAGCGCGGCATAACGTGGGCATCGGGCGGGCCGACCGGCGAGCCCTGGCTGTTGGCGGGATTCATGATGTGCCGTCCTTATGTGGGGGGATCTAGGGCTCGGGTGAGAGGTGCTCGTGGACTCCGAGCCAGCGGCCGTCCGGTTCACGGCGGAAGACGATGGTCTCCCGCTCCCGTTGCTCAGTCTCCTCACCTGTAAGCCGGGTACGGACATGATGGGTGAGAACAGCCGCGTCGGTGCCGAGGACCTGCACCTGGGTGTCGGTGGTGACACAGCCGAGGACGTGGAATCCGTCGGCCTCCCAGGACTTCCAGACGGCCTCGTACTCGGCCCGCGAGCGGAGCGGCGCCGCAGCCGTGTGGAAGAGGAAGGTGGCGTCCACGGCGAAGGCGGCGAAGTAGCGCTCAGTGTCATGGGCGCCGAACGCGGCCACCAGCTCGGCTGCCGCGAGCCGTACCTGCGATTCGGCGGGGGTGCTCATGCGGCACTCCCTGCGGCGAGGGCCTGCTCGCTCTCGGCCACTGCGGGCTCCTCGGCGGTGACGTCGAGGGAGCGGGTCAGCATCCAGTACACCCCGCCGGCGACCACCATGCTGACCGCGAAGGAGATGTCGACACCGCTCAGCGCCTTGGCCGCGGAGCCGGTGTAGAAGGAGAGCACGGCGAACGGGACGCTGGAGAGCAGACCCGCGAAGTAGGCGACGAGGCCGCGCCACGCCCACGCGCCGTAGATGCCGTCCGGCCGGAACAAGTGGGTGACGGCGTAGTGGCCGCGCCGTACGAAGAAGTAGTCGATCAGGTTGACCGCGGTCCACGGCGCCAGCAGGTACAGCATGATCAGCAGCGCGTTGTTGAGGGCGGCGGACATGTTGGTGATCATCCAGATCCCGATGACGGCCCACACCGCGGCCAGGACGACGATGGTGATGATTCTGGCCCGCCGGGTCGGGTGGAAGTCGCGGACGGAGGCCACGCCGGTCAGTACCGTCAGCATGGCGCTGTAGGCGTTCAGGCCCATGGTGGCGACCAGCGCCAGCACCGTGAGGACGGCCAGGACACCTCCGAATCCGGACAGCACGTGGTCGCCGGCATCACGGATGCCGATGAGCGGGTCGGTGGAGCCGAGCCGGGAGGCCATCCAGGCGCCAAGCGCGATCAGCCAGATCGCCGATCCGGAGGCGCCCCAGAAGACCGAGGCGACGATCCGCAAGGTGCTGGTGCGACGTGGGAGGTACCGCGAGTAGTCGGACACGTAGGGTGCGTAGGTGATGTTGTAGCTGGCCGCCGCAGTGAACTGGATCATGAACACCACCAGCGTGAAGCCACCGTGCGTAGCGGGCTTGCCACCCGCATGCCCGCTGACGACGGCGATGGTCAGCACGATCCACAGCGGCAGGGACAGCCAGAACAGCACCCGGAACGCACGGTGCAGCCAGTCATGGCCGTAGATGGCCAGCAGCGCCGCGATGACCGTGATGACCAGGCCGACCACGGTCGCGTTCCAGCCGAAGATCCCCTTCATGCCGCCATCGATGATCACGGTGTCGACCACGTTGAAGCCCAGGAAGGTGAACAGCGTGCCGGCCAGAGCGACCACCACACCGCGGTAGCCGAACTGGGCGCGGGACTGGATCATCTGGGGCAGACCCAGCCAGGGACCCTGTGAGGCGTGGAACGCCATGAAGAACGTGCCGAACAGGATGCCCAGGACGCCGGCCGCGATCGACCAGACAAGCGAGAGGCCCAGCCCCGGGCCGATGAGGCCGATCGCGACGGTGAAGGGCTGGAAGTTGCCCAGGAACCAGAACGGGCCTTGCTGCCAGACCTTGCCGTGCCGCTCGGCCTCCGGCACGTAATCGATCGAGCGGGTCTCAATCGCTCCGGACGGCTGCGGTGGCGGCAGCGTCTGCGGGGTCGTCCTAGCCGACATGCGCCCTCCTCGGATTCGGCCGGGGCGCACTCCCCGGCTGTTCCGGACGAGTCTGCGAGAGCATTGCGCAGATCACAATTGTGGCCATCACCAAAAATTCAGACATCCTTGTAGTAATCCATAAGGCATGATAGGGCCATGGACGCACCTTCGGCACTTTACGTGGAGGACCTCGTGCGGTCCCCCGCGCTGCAGATCAGCGTGCTGGCCGGGGCCGGTGGGCTGGCGCGCCCCGTCTCCTGGGCTCATGTGAGCGAACTGGAAGACCCCACCCCGTGGCTGCTCGGCTCCGAAGTGATCATGACGACCGGCATCGCCGTGCCCAGAGCCGCGGCGCGGCAGCGCGCATACCTCGAACGACTCGACGACGCCGGAGTGGCCGCGCTCGCCCTCTCGGCGCAACTGAACGTGCCACCGCTGCGCGACGCCTTCTTCGAAGCGGCGGACGAACGCTCGATCCCCGTGCTGGAAGTGCCCCTGCCGGTCCCTTTCATCGCGGTATCCCAGGAGGTCGCCTCCGCGGTTCAGAGCCAGCTCCATCAGCGGCTCGGTGCCCAACTCCAGGTCTTCGGTGCGCTGCGGTGGCTCACCGGCGAAGACCTCAGTACGGAAGAGCTGTTCACCCGGCTCGAGCGGCTCTCCGGCTATTCCCTTTATCTGTGCACCCCGCAGCGACGCCCGCTACTGCCCGGCGTTCCGGTGCCCGACGACCACCACGCGTCCCTGCTGCCCGGCACACCGGACGCACCACCGACGGTGCCAGGCGGTTACGTCCTGCCGGTGCCCGCCCCCGGCGGGCCCGCCGGATATCTGCTCGCGATCGAGAAGAAGGACTCACGGCCGGGTGGCCTCGCCGTGGTCCAGCATATCGCCACGGTGGCCGCCCTGCAGGTCACCATGGCCCGCCACCAGCGCGAAACCCTCCGCAGGGAAGGTGCCGAGACGCTCGCGGAACTCCTGCAGGACGTCCTCAGCCCGCCGACGATCCACCGCCGCCTGGCCCGTGCGGGCTTCGCCCCCGCCGACCCGCTCACCCTGATGATCACCCGTGGTATCGACGGGCCACCCGATGACACCGCCGCGGTCGCGGCACTGGAGCGCAGCTCGGGCCCGTATCTGCTGCTCCGCCGGCAACAGGACCTGTACGCGCTCGTCAGCTCCGCACCGGAGGCCATGGCCGCACTCGCTGAACTGCCCGAGGTCCATGTCGGCGCCAGCCGCCCCTTTCCCCCGGGCACGCCGCTCGGCGTACCCAGACGCGAAGCGCTGTGGGCCGTCGCCACGGCCGCCGACTCCGGCCGTACCCTCACCGTCTACGGCGACGACGCCGCGGGCCGATGGCTACCGGAGGACCCCGCCGTGCTACGCGCGCTGGCCGGCCACGTCCTGGACGCCGCACTGCGGTACGACTCCGAACACGCCAGTTCCCTCGTCCACTCCACCTCGGTATGGATGCAGCACAACCGGCGCGCGGACGAGGCGGCCCGGGCCCTGCACATCCACCCCAACACACTCGCCTACCGGCTCCGCCGCTTCGGTGAACTCACCGGCCGCGACCTGTCGTCCACGTCGGACTTCACCGAGGTGTGGCTGGCCCTGCGCGCAGCCCGGCATCTCGGCGAACTGTCACCGGCCGCCAGAGGCTGAAACCCACCCTGCCGAAGGTGTGCGACGCCGTCACCGACTTCATCGGGTCCGCTGTCGGATACCGCGGTTCCGGCCGTCCTCCCCCGACTCGCCAGATCTGCCCAGTAAACCCGTACCGGTGATCACAGCCAGAAGGGTCCCTTATCGGGCGCTCGTCATCGCCGTCCCGCAGCCGCCGGCCAGGGCGTCGAGCGACTCGAAGCCGGTCGTGAACGAGGTGACACTCAAGGGCGACTGAACGATCATGTACTGCAACGGAACGAGCGAGAGCCCCCAAGGCTCCTTCTCGTGCACTCGGACCAGGACGTCGTCGCAGCGACGGCAGGCGAACCAGGCGACGAGAGCCGGACCATGCAGTGGATGGCCGGGTTTGATCTGCGCAGCGAACCTCACTTCCAGGGCCTTGCCACGCTCGGTACCCTCGACGAGCCGCCAGGGTGGATCCTGCTCATCTGCGCTGAGGCAGGCGGCGAGCTGGTCGGGAGAGAATCCCCAATTCCAGTTGCCCCAGCTCTCGATGAGGATCGCGATCTGGGCGCGGGCCAGTTCGGTGATCGGGACCCGGCACTCGATGAGCGTTTCGACCAGATAGTCGAAGGCCCCCTCCTGCTCTCCGATGTCCCAGCCGCCTGCCGCCATATCTCTGCGGTCCTCGGGTAGCAGCTGCACGAGATCCAGAAAGACATCCCGGTCGATGGTCATTTCGTATGATTCCTGCTCCTGGCGACGGTAGAGCGCCTCATCCTAAGACGATCATCCCCGCCCGCGCCGCTCCGAGCCATTGGCCGTGTTCGACGGGCGGCTCACACCGGTGTTGGGCTCACAGGCCGATGTTAGCCTTGGCGCCCATGTAGGAACCGGCGCCGGGGAAACCGGCCTGGGCCAATTCCACGAACCGCTCACCGAATCCCAGATCCACCAGGTCGGTGAGCTTAACGAACTCCACGCCGCGGATCGGCTGGGTGTCGGCGCCCTCGAGCACGTCCCCGACGACGCCGCCCACCCGCTCGGCCTCGAACGTGAGGTGCACGACGTGAGTGCCGCCGCCGGGCAGGTGATCGCACACGTACAGCAGCCGCCCGACCTGCACCTCGATGCCGGTCTCCTCGCGCATCTCCCGGACCAGCGCGGCGCCGAGGGGCTCACCCTCCTCGACCTTCCCGCCCGGCAGAGACCAGGACCGTCCGGTATCCGTGTCCTGGTTGAGCAGCAGGATGTGGCCGTCCTCGATGACGACCCCGGTAACCCGAACCTTCATCCCGGCAACCTAGCCCAAGAGGCGACCAGGCAGTGATCAGGTCGCCACGGGAAGCGCTGCAAGCCACCCGTCAGAGACCATCACGTGCGGCCATACGCACAACAGCAAGCGGGTCGTACGCGCACACCCAGCGGGCGAGGAAACCTAGCGGGGCGATAACCCTAGGTATTTCTCATTAAAATATCCCCGTTAATTTCAGAGCAACGCAAAACCTGACATTCTGCGGTTTCGCGAGATTGACCGTTGGGGACGGCTGACTAAGGTGTACGAAATAAAGGAAATAGTTGCATCTAGGCATCTATCTCCGGCGATGTGAATGGCACCATCGCACATTCAGCGGTGCTGTCAAGTAGCTTCGGCCGGTTCAGGGCAAAATCGCTCCGGACCGTGTTCAGCACGCCCGGCCACGGTCGGCGCTGGTCGGCGTTCCGCTACCTGATCAGGAGGATGCTCGTGAGTGTATTCGTGCTTCCAGAACTGCGGAGAACCCACCGGTGGCGTGTGCTCGCGCTCGTGGTGTCTGTCTTGACGCTCGGCGCTCAGGGTGCCGCAGTACCCGCGGCCCATGCCGCGAAGACCTCGGCCGGCACTCCCGCGGGCGTCACCGTCGCGGTCCGAGACTCCAAGCTCGGCAAGATCCTCGTCGACGGCCACGGACGCACGCTGTACCTGTTCGAGGCGGACAAGGGCACCAACTCGACCTGCTACAGCGCGTGCGCGAAAGCCTGGCCACCGCTGACCACCACCGGCAAGCCGCAGGCCGGCAGCGGCGTATCACCCGCCCTGCTCGGCACCACCGCCAGGACCGACCACACCACCGAGGTCACCTACAACCGCCACCCACTGTACTACTTCGTCAGCGACACCAAGCCCGGCGATATCACTGGGCAGGGTCTCAACAACTTCGGCGCCAAGTGGTACGTGCTCAACCCGAAGGGAAACAAGATCGACACGCATTGAGTGCCGTCGGCCGCAATGAGCCACCACACCTGGAACGTTGAGTGGGCTGTCGCGGCGGCTCCGGAAGCCGAGATCAGGGAGGGATCAGACGAACGTGGGAGCAACGCGGAGGATGTCACCCCGCCCGGTCGTGCTGCGGCTGACTGCAGCCGCCGGCCTCGCCCTTGCCGTGACGGTGACCTTGTACGCGTTCGGCCGGATACACACGCCGGACTACGACAGCAGCCTGTTCGGACTCCGCGGCAACGACGCGAACCTTCTGAAGGCGCAACTCGGCACCGCCCTGCTGGCCCTGGCCCTCTACCAGCTCATATTGGCGCTGTGGATGTACCGACGGCTACCCGGGGCCGGCGCCGCCCCCCGCCCGGTACCTCTCGCCCACCGCATCGGCGGAGCCGTGCTGTTCGTGCTCTCCCTACCCATCGCCTACCACTGCGTCACCGCCTACGGAGTACAGACGTACAGCGCCCGGGTCGCCCTGCACTCCCTCGCCGGCTGCTTTTTCTACGGCGCATTCGCCGCAAAGGTCCTCGTCGTCCGCAGCCGGCACCTACCCGCCTGGGCGTTGCCACTCGCCGGCGGCACCCTGGTCACCCTCATCGCAATCCTGTGGTCCTCAGCGGCGCTCTGGCAGCTGGCCCACCCGTAGTAGTCAGCAACAGCGGTGTGGGCTCGAAAACCTGGGGAGCGGCAGCTGCAGTGAACCGTTCGTTGTGCAGCCACTCCGGCGGGAGTAGAGCAGATCGATGATGAAACATGCCCCGGCCCTCCTCCTCCGTGAGGCCAGCGACCTTGACGACAGCCGGCTCGTCGGCGCGATCCCACACCTCGATCGTCGGCTCCCCCGTGTCGATATGCACCCGCACGACGACGTACTCGGCCTCCGAGGACACCTTCAGCGCGTCGGTGACCAGCTCGCAAACCATCCCGGAACCTTCGTTTTGATTGTCCGACCTCGGAAGCTGCCGATGTTGCGATCCTCACCGACCCGTAGGGCCGGTGCTGCATCTACGAGAGCGCGGAGTCGCTGGTGACAGTCACCCTTGCGATCCTCACCGACCCCGGAGGGCCGGTGCTGCGGGTGTCCTCGGCGAACTTCTCGGTGCGGTCGTAGTCGTTGCGATCCTCACCGACCCCGGAGGGCCGGTGCTGCGTGGATTCCGGCCGCACCTTGATCCGGGTGGAGATCTTCTCCGAGGAGGTCCGGGTGCAGCCGGCCTTCTCCAGCGCCTCCATCTGGCTGGCCAGTTCCTGCTGGGCCATCGAGCACCGCGCGT
>JAOPYO010000354.1 GCA_025964575.1 Actinomycetes bacterium | reverse complement strand
CCGGACTGATCGAGGCCGTGCGTCGGCCGCTCGACGGCCCGGATGCCCGCGCCTACGAACGGCTGCGCGCGCATGTACTGAAGGTGGCAAACGCCACCGCCTCGGACGTCTGTCTGCGTGGCTGTCTGCTCGCCAAGGGCACCGCCGAGCTGTCGGAGCAGGATCCGGCCGTCGCGGCGACGGCCCGCCGGACGTTCGCAGCCATCGAGGAACTGATCTCTTCCTGCATCGCGGGAGCGCAGCGGGCGGGCGACATCAAACAGGACGCGGACCCCACTCGACTCGCCGGACTCCTACTGGCCGTGCTACGCGGGATCGAAGCGCTGGGCAAAGGCGGAAGCAACCCCGACTCGCTGCGCGCGATCGCCGAAACGGCCTTGGCCCTCCTGCCCCGGCCATAGGACGGCCACGGTCCGCACCGGAAAGCTGCCCCTTTGGCGAGGGCCATGCCCTCGCGAGCGCGCAGGTGCCCGACGTTGGCTTCGAATTCGGCGACCATGGCCAGGGTTCGGAGGGACAGCCGGCCGAAGGGGTCGTTCCAGTCGTAGACGCTGGCGCCGAGGCCGAACAGGACGCCGCGGTCGGAACAGCCCCAATGGCGGCCCCAGACTGGCACAAGCACGCACCCGCGGCCAAGCTCGCCGAGCTTTATCACCAACGATGGGGTGCGACGTGAGGTCGCACGATGTGCTCAGTTCTTCTGGCGCCTACCCAATTGAGCATGGTGTCCGGTTCGACACGGTGCTCGAGCTCACCCGATTCCGGCAAGCTCGCGGAGGGCTTCAGCGTGCAAGCCGCGCGCGCCACAGTTGGCGAAGATCTCGACGGCTTGCTCTAGCTGCTCGCGTGCGTGGCCCACCTCGTTGACCTTGGCGTATGCGATTCCGGCGCACAGCCGCGCCCGACCGCCGTCGACGCGTTGGTCGGTGGTGGCGAAAGTCTCGGCCGCGAGCCGGGCTCGTTCGGCCGCAGTGACCGGTGCGATGGTACGCAGCCCGTGTGCGCGGGCCAGATAGGAGAATCCTAGATTCGTGTCAAGGGTGTGATGAGCGATGTGGTCGGCGCGGTCAGCCCAAAGGTTCGCGTGCGCGGGACGGTTGCGCGCCGCCTCTGCGTGCGCCATCAACTCACAGCACGATAGGACACTGGGCTGGTCGAGTTTCGCGTCCTGGAAGGCTCGTGTCGCGGCATCGGTTCCCTGATCCAACTCTCCCGCGTTGATCAGCGCCAGCGCTCGGGCGTACCTTGCCTGGGAGGCCCTGTGGGGGCCGAGAACCTCATCCGCGCGTGTGAGCTGCAGTGATTCGGATCTGTTCGTGGGCGAGGGGTGTGCGCGGATGGTGCTGCATGATGGGCGGTCATGTGTCTGCTGTTCGTCTTCCTCCTTATCGTCAGCGCGTTGTCCTGGATGTGGTTGGCCCGCCGGGAGGGCGCGTGGAGGGAAGCCGAGATCCTGCTGTTGCGTCATCAGCTTGGCGTACTGCAGCGGCAGCAGGTACGCAGGCCGAGGCTGACGTGGGCTGACCGGGCGCTGATCGCTGCGCTGGCCGGTGTGATCCCAAGGGCACGGCGGGTGGGATTGCGGTTGCTGGTGACCCCGGACACGGTGTTGCGGTGGCATCGTGACGTGCTGCGCCGTCGGTGGGCCGCAAGTCCCGGGCGGGTCGCTCTGGCCGTCCCGCCACACACGGCGTGACATCCGGGGTCTGGTCTTGCGGTTGGCCGGTGAGAATCCGGGCTGGGGCTACCGTCGCATCCATGGTGAGCTCGCCGGCCTCGGCCTCCGCATTGCCCCCTCCACGGTGTGGGAGATCCTGACCAAGGCCGGGGTCGATCCCACGCCGCGGCGGGCTGGGCCGGCCTGGGCACAGTTCCTGCGCGCCCAGGCCGTGGCCATCATCGCTACCGACTTCTTCACCGTTGATTTGCTCAACGGCTCTCAGGTGTACTGCCTGGCGGTCATCGAGCAGGTGACCCGCCGCGTTCATGTTCTGGGTGTCACCGGTAACCCGACTGCGGCGTGGGTGACGCAGCAGGCCCGGAATCTGCTGATGGACCTCGATGACCATGCTGAGAGGATCAAATTTCTCATCCGCGATCGGGATAGCAAGTTCGTGGCCGCTTTCGATGCGGTGTTCCAGAATGCTGGCATCAGGATTCTCAGGGATCCGGTGCGGGCGCCTCGGGCGAACGCGATCATGGAGCGGTGGATCGGCTCCTGCCGCCGGGAGATCCTGGACCGGACCCTGATCTGGAACCAGGAGCACCTGCGGCGTGTCCTGGCCGAGTGCGAGGATCATTACAATTTTTGTCCAGGCCGCATCGGACGCTCGGCCATGCCAGCCCGCTGACCGAGCTCCCTGAGCCCACGAACCTAGATCAACTCAAGGTCCGGAGGCGTGACCGCCTTGGCGGCCTCCTACACGGATACTCCCAGGTCGCATAACGTGGACGACGTTTTCGGCACGGACAGGTCTTGGCTCTTCGGCGAGACGGTCGACTCCTTCCCAGAGTGGGGCGACTCCGCCGGGATCGTCGGACAGGAACCCTGCGGCCAGGTCGAGAGCTCGGATATCCCAGTTGATCTGGTAGGTCACTGGCCGGGCATCCCCAGGCGGCGGCGTGCCTCTTCATGGGACACGTATTGAACGGTCCCGGACTCCTTGCGGGCCAGGTGGTCGGTGTACGCGGCGGCGAACTCCTCGTTGATCCGCTCTTCCTCCTGGGCCAGGCGCAACTGCCGGTACTCCTCGATAGGCACAACCACCGCGACCACTTGGCCGCCACGGTGGATCACGTCATGAGTATCTTCGGCGGGCAGTTCGCTCATGGCACCCGTCGTAGCGAGGCAGGATGACAACCCGGCCCTGCACAGGACCACCAACGCGTGAGGCTTGGCTGCCGAGCCCCACACGTTCCCTCTGCCGGCTGCTGGCCCCCGGGTGAGCGTTCGTTTTGAAGACTGTCAGGGCTGGATCGCTTGGGTCTCACTCCCCAGGCGGCTCAGCGCCTGCATGGCCTCGCGCTCTATGCGTGAAAGATCGCACAGGACGGTGCCTGCCTGTGCGAGGTACTGTGCATCGCCTGATTCACCGGCTTTTGTGATCAGTGCTGCGGCTTCCGTCCATAGGGTGGCCGCCTCGGTGTACAGCCCGTGGCCGGTGCGCAGGTGACTGTTGTCGAGTAGTTGGGTGCATTCGGCGAGGAAGTCGCGGTAGAGGTTACGGAACAGGGCGCCACCGGTGCCAGCCTTCTCCATCAAGAGGGCGGCCTGCTGTAGGTCCTGCTGCGGGTTGTCGGTCCGCTGGAGCCATGTGCGTACCAGCTTGCCGGCCTTCTGGATGCCACGGTGGCCCAGGTTGGCGATGGGCGGGTTGAGGAAGGCGTCGGCGCAGGTGGTGATGGCGGGAATGATCTGGTCCTGTGGGGAGGGCAGGTTCCTCGGAGCGGTGAGGGTGAAGGACCGGTGCTTGGCGGTCATCGGGCCGCGCGCGGCTCTGGCCTGGGCGAGGCTGGTCAGGCTGGTGGATACCGCTCCGCCTTGCTGGTCGGTGTCCACCAGGTAGGCGTCGTGGTCGTCGTAGCCGTACATGGCGACGACATGACCGCCGAAGTGCACCTTCGACCCGAAGTAGTCCAGGTAGTAGCTGTCGAGCTGTAGTCCGACGGGGTGGCCGGCGTCGATGGGGGCTGCCACGTTCTCCCATGCCCTGCGGGGGGAGGTGGTCTCCTGGACCAGGAGATCCAGCCCGAGTCTGGTGGCCAGGTTTCTGGTGAGGTCGAAAGGCTTGACCCGTCCCCCTAGGAAGGGGAAGCCCATGTTCTTGCTGTCCCAGTAGATGAAGGACAGACCGGAGCCGAGGCCGAAGAGCATGGGCTCGGACAGATCGAGTCCTTCGCGCCGCAGCAGCACCCCCAGAGCTGTCGTCTCACAGTGCTGCGTACCGCGGGCATCAATGTTTTTCACCTTTGTCATGCCATGCTCTCCTGGATGGGGATGATCAGCCGGGTCATCAGTTCTTCTTGCGGTGCCTCTGCTGGCCCGACGAGATAGGCCTCACGTACGGGCGCTTGCGGGCGCAGCCCGCGCTCGTGGATGGCGGCGAAGAGCGCGTTGTAGGCCAAGGGCAGCTGGGCGTAGGGCCCGATGTGCACGGTCTCGGCCACAGGTCCGCCGGGCAGCACCTCGAACTCCAGGCCGGATGTCCCTTCCCCCTGCAGCGTCTGCGCTCCGACGGCGATCTCCATGGGCTCTTCCAGATCCAGCGGATACAGGGCCCACAGCGGCGGCTCCCACGCGATCCCCGCCTTGCCGAGCATGGGCAGCAGCCGGCCTACGCATTCCCCGACCCTCTCCCCGATCTCCGTAGGGGTGCAGACCGCTCGCACCACTGCCAGCCGTCGCTCCGACTCCTGGCCCATCGTCACCTCATAGCCGGGCAGGCCGCTCTCCACCAGCCGCTCCAGCATCTCCAGCCGTGCCTGGTCCCTGCTGATCCGCTCGGCCAGCCGGTCCCTCTCAGCGCGCAGGATCTGTGCCCTGGACTCAGGCTCGGCAGCCAGGGCCTGGGCGATCACAGCCAGGGGAAGATCCATCTCGCGCAGCAGGGCGATGGTCAGGGCATCGCGTGCCTGTTCAGGTGTGTAATAGCGGTAGCCGGAACTGGCGTCCACGCGGACCGGAGCCAATAGCCCCATCTCGTCGTAGTGCCGTAGCTGCTTGATGCTGAGCCGGCACAGGCGGGCGAAGCGCCCGATGGTGAGAAGTTTGTCTTGCACGCCATAATGGTGGACTCTCCCACGGTGGGAGAGTCCACCGCTGTACTCATGACCCCAAGGCCGCCCTACTCCTCTTCGCCGTCGTCATCGTTTCGGGCGTCCGGGTGACGCACCGGCACGCGGACCTGGACCCCGCCCGGCTCCCGCCGCTGGCCGGTGGTCATGTCAGGCACGAGCGCGCGAAGACACGCGAGCCACCTCGAGCGAACACCGAGCGAACACCGAGCAAACAGTTCTCCGCGATGGGCTTCGAGTCACACCACGTGAACCCGCCGACCCACCCGGCTCACTCGGAGAGCAGCAGGTAGTCGAAGTTTCCTCGGCCGAGGGTGCGCTCCAGAGTGCGGATGATGGGGAATGGGTCGTCGTAGGGACCGGAGACGTAGAACGGCTTGCCGTCCTTGCCGAAGGCGATGGTGCTCGGCCCGGTCCATGAGCCGAGGTGTCCTTGGGCTGCGGCAAAGTCGGGGTGTGGCTCGAAGCCGAGGCCGCGAGCGTACTCGATCGAGCCGAAGACCACCTCACGGGCCAGCTCGATGGGTGCGGGGATCGGGTCGCCTCGGTAGCCGTCGAAGTAGTCGCGGGTGTACTTGCGCAGGGCCGGCTCTTCCATGATCCGAGGGCCGACGGCGTTCTTCACCCCCAGGCAGTAGACATCGACGAGGTAGCCGCAGACCGATACCTTGCCGTACCTGTGCTCGCGGGCCACCAGCACCGAGGCCAGACCATCGGTCCCGGACTCCGGGTCCTGATGGAGGGGCCAGTCCGGATGGCCGCCGAAGGTAAGGCCCGTGCTCCAGGTCGGGCTGATCCAGCAGCCGACGACCTCGGGCTCGGGTGCCTCGGCCCGAGCCACCGCACCGGCGGCGCGGACCAGGCGCGCGGCCTCCGCAGGCCTGAGCCCGAGCGTGCGGGCGATCTGCTTGGGAGACTGCCCCTGTTCGCGCAGGAGACGTACGCTTTCGACTCGCTTATCGGTCGGCACAGGAACCGATCGTAGGACGAGGTTGCCGGTCGTTCCACCGAAACGTGCTCTTTTAGGCTCACCGCCTTCGCCGCAGATCCCGCCAATACAGCTCGCCTTCCAGCACAGCGTGTTCCGGAGGTTCACTGCCGAGATCCGTAACGGTCAGCACACCTGTGCCGAGAACCTCATCCAACTCGTGTGACCTGCAGTGATGCGGATTTGTTCGCTGGGGATGGGTGTCTGCGTGCGGTGCCGCATGATGGACGGTCATGTGCCTGCGATTCGTCTACCTCCTCAGTAGGACCGCGACCTCGTGCCGCAGCGCCAGGATCTCCGACTCCCTCGCGGCATCGCTACGAGCCAACAGGAACAGGCAGCCGACCAACCGGCAGAAGATCAAATACATGAAGCACAGCGTTATGACCGTCGAGGATGCCCAACCCCGACCACCCCTTCGACCAGTTGCCATCGCGGCAGATCACGGCCTCGCAGCCGGGTTTTGACACCCTTCGCCCTCCCCGGTCGACGGTCGCCGACCGCGGCATCGCCTCAGCTGATGCTTGGTGTGGTGGGGACTGTGCGGGCGTCGGGGCCGGGGCCGGCCATCAAGGAGGTGACGTCGTAGACCACGGTCGCGGCGGCGAGTGAGGTGATCTCGGCGTGGTCGTAGGCGGGACTGACCTCGACGACGTCCGCTGCGACCAGCGCATCACCGGGCAGGCCGCGCAGTACGTGCAACAGTTCGCGTGAGGACAGGCCGCCCATCTCCGGGGTACCGGTGCCGGGAGCGAAGGCCGGGTCGAGCACGTCGATGTCGACCGACAGGTACACCGGCGCGTCCCCGACACGGGTCCGGATCCGGTCCACCACACCGTCCAGACCGAGCCGGTCCATATCGCCCGCCCGGATGATCTGGAAACCGAAGCGTTCGTCGTCGACGATGTCCTGCGCGCTGTACAGCGGCCCGCGGATCCCGACGTGGATGGAGTGGTCCTCGACCAGGAGTCCTTCCTCGAACGCCCGCCGGAAGATCGTCCCGTGGGTGCGGGAGGCACCGAAGTAGGTGTCCCAAGTGTCGAGGTGGGCATCGAAATGGACCAGGGCCACCGGGCCGTGCACCCGGGCCGCCGCACGCAACAGTGGCAGAGCGACGGTGTGGTCACCGCCGACCGTGATCAGCCGATGCCGGTCGGAGACCAGTTCGGCGGCATGCCGGTCGATCTGCTCCAGCGCCTCATCGATCGAGAACGGGTTACAGGGCACATCACCGGCATCGACGACCTGCAGCCGCCGGTACGGCGCCACGTCCAACTCCGAATGGTAGGCCGGGCGCAGGTTCCGCGACGCCTGCCGCACTGCCGACGGTCCGAACCGCGCACCCGGGCGAAACGACGTACCACCATCGAACGGGGCACCCAGCACCGCCACCGAATAATCCGAAACCTCATCGACCCGCGGCAACCGCGCGAACGTCGAACTGCCGGCGAACCGCGGCACCGCAGTACCCGCCACCGGACCTACGATCCCCTCCGGCCCCACCACCGAACTGTTATCCCCCGCCATCCTCGCCTCGCTTCCGATTGTCATATCTTGCTCCTTCTCTTACGGCACGCCTTTTCATCTCATCCGGCGTGTGCCGTTCCAGAATTCATGCGGTTTCGCTGACAGCCCTGCCGTCGCCTTCTGTGTGTTTCATCATGGCGCCCCGCCCGGTTCCAGCTGTCAGCGCAAACGACCGCTGTCGTCTTCCAGGACCGGACCGCCGGCCATCGTGATGGACTCAGTGGCAAGCGACGGTTTCATCATCAGGTAGTAGGCGCCTGCCGACACGATCAGACCGAGGATCCATGAGATGTCGGCGCCACCGAGGTGAGAGACCATCGGACCGGTGTAGAAGGACGTGCTCGTGAACGGAACTTCGACGGCCACGCCGAGGAGGTAGGGCACGACGGCCCGCCAGGCGATGGCACCGTAACGGCCGTCCGGCCGGAAGATGGCACTGATGTCATAACGCTCGCGGCGGATGAAGTAGAAGTCGACCAGGTTGATCGAAGTCCACGGAATGAGAAAGTACGTCAGGAAGAGGATGAAGTCTGTATAGCTGGTCACGAAGCTGAGCCGGCCGGCGATGGCCACAGCCGTCCCGGCGACGCCGACAACGAGCAGAGTGACGATCCGCGTGCCGCGGCTGACGGCGAAGGGCTTGATGGCCGTGGCGGTGGTCGTGAACGACATGAACGCGCCGTAGAGATTGAGCACGTTGACGGCGATGACGCCGAGCACGAAGGCGAGGGCCAGCGGCCAGCGGACTGCCGACGGGGCAAGCCCGACGAGGTGCGCGGTGAGCCCTTGGTCGAGCGCCTTGGGGGCGATGGCGACGGCCAACGCACCGAAGGCCATCATCCATACCGAGGCCACGACCGAGCCCGCATAGGTCCACCAGAAGCAGGATGCGATCGACGTGCGCGTTGGCAGGTAGCGCGAGTAGTCGGCGACGTAGGGGGCGTACGAGATCTGCCACGTCGCGGCGATCGCCACCATCAACAGGAACTTGCCGCCGTGGAAAGGGCCGACATGCCAGACGGCGCCGAGGTTGCTGCTCGACAGGATCAGCACCGTTAGGAAGCAGAACGCTATGGCGCTCAGAACACTGCTCGTCCGCTCGAGAAGGTGGATCAACCGGTATCCGAAGATGGTGACGACGACGCAGACGACGGCGACGATGGCGATGCTCAAGTCCGGGCTCAGGGAGCTCGGTTCGGCCAGGGCTTCACCTGCCAGGATCCCACTGCTGGCGAAGAACCCGACGTACATGAGGATCACCAGAAGAAGCGGGAGGATCGCTCCGTAGAAGCCGAACTGGGCGCGACTTTGGATCATCTGCGGAATGCCCAGACGGGGGCCCTGAGCGGAGTGCAGTGCCATGAAGACCGCGCCGAACAGGTTTCCCAAGATGATCGCCAACAGGGCCCACGGTATGGAAAGTCCCAGTGAGGGGGCCAGAGCCCCCGTTACCACTGTCGTTAGCTGGAGATTCGCACCGAACCAGACGGCGAAGAGCCCCCTGGGCGAGCCATGCCGCTCCTCGTCGGGAATGCGATCGATGGAATGAGTCTCGACCCGCAGGGCACCAGTACCCGCTCTCGCCACAGCCCGCGCCTTTCGTCGTGATCCCTAATCGGCAAGCCGTGCGAGGTCGAACCAACCGAGTCGTCCGAAGCGCTCCGCCCTTGAGTCCAGCTGACACGGTGGTGTGTTCGACGGGCATCGACCTGTACGTTCAGCCATGTAGGCTGCGAACATATACTTTCGTACATCTCATGGCAATACTTGACCGAAGATATACATGATCGTATACCGCTGTGTCCGCGAATCGTCGTCCTTGGAGGTACGGCATGCAGGTTGAAGCGAAGGTTCTCCAGGCCCATACGGGCCATGCGGTCCCGATGCCGGTCGGCTCGGTCATCGAGATCATCAACACCGAAGGCAGCCAGGTGGTCGACACCTGGGCGCTGTGTCGGCCCGATGCCGGCGAGTACCTGTCCGTCGAACACACGCGCATGCTGCTCGGCCGGCTCGTGCTCCGAGCCGGCGACCAGCTCTACAGCAATCGCCGCGAGCCTGTCCTGACACTGGTGGAGGACACCAGCCCAGGAGTGCACGACCTGCTCATCCCGGCGTGCGACGCGGCCCGCTACCGTCAACTCGGCTTCGAGGGCTACCACGCCAACTGTCATGACAACTTCAAAGCGGTGGTGCGGGAGGCGAGGCTCGAACCGCCCCTGGTCCCCAACCCGTTGAACCTGTTCATGAACATCCCCTGGACCAGCGCAGGCGAGTTGTCCTTCGAGGCCCCGCGCAGTGCCCCCGGAGACCTCGTCCGGCTCCGTGCGGAGAAGGACCTCCTGCTCGTCATGTCGGCGTGCCCGCAGGACATGGTGCCCATCAACGGCCGGCAACAACAGCCGACCGACGTCCACTACCGTGTCCTCGCGCCGGCCGCCGGAACCGCCCAGCGGTGAGCGCATGCTACGCCTTGGCCGTCCCAGGCTGCGCGGACCGCATTTCACTCGGGCCGACCGGCGTGACGATCCACAGCGCCTTCGTCACAACGGATCCGGTATTGGCCCACCGATGACTACGCCCACAGGAAAAGGTTATCGAGTCTCCCGGTCCCAGGTCGTAGGAGGTGTCTTCCAACCAGACCCGCAGGCTGCCCTTGATGACCACGATGCATTCCTCGTCACCGTAATGCTCATAACTCTCCCGGCCGCTGTCGGCACCCACCGCGACGGTCGTTTCCAGGACCCGCAACCGTTGCGCACTCGGCGCCGTGATCAGTTCGTCATCGACGCCATGACTTCTGACCACTCGTCGCTGATCGCGGCGGACGACCGGATCGGCCGATTCGGCGGCGCCGAAGAGTCGTTCCATCGATTCACCCATGCCGTGAAGCAGACGCGTCAACGTCGCGACCGTCGGGCTGAGTTTTCCTGTCTCCAAGCGGCTCACATAAGCCTGCGTCACTCCGGCACGCGCCGCCAATTCCTTGGCCGACAAACCGTGCAGCTTCCGAAGCTCTCGAACGCGCCGTCCGGTCCAGTTGTCTATCTCGTCGGCGTCATCAGCCGTAGTAGCCATAGCACTAACATCCTAGTTCTGGACGCCAACCGCTTTCGTAGACAGTTGAATTATGCTGTTAGGGTCATTCCGTTGTCAAATCCGAGTTCGTATTCGGACGGCGTGAGATAACCGATCGACTTCTGGATGCGGCGTCTGTTGTAGTACACCTCGATGTATTCGAAGACTGCGCGCTTCACTTGCTGGAGACCGGTCCAGACGCGCAGGTTGATGAGCTCCTTCTTGAAGGTTGCGTTCCACGATTCCGCAGCAGCGTTATCGAAACAGCTACCGGTATGGCCGACGGACGGAATGATGCCGTTGTCGAGGCAGGCGTCACAGCTCACAGGACCAAAACGTATTTCCAAGCGGCACAGGCTCCCAGCTTCAGGAACGCCAGATGCGAGCGCAATCGCTGATAGATCTCCGCGGAAGTGCCGGGCGACTGTGACGAAGCACGCTAGCTCGCCATTCCGGAGCACGGTAGTTGGCCACGCCGAACGTTGATGGCCTGGATGCTTGCGGCCGGAATGTTCACTACTGCCAGCTTGGGTGACTGTGCCGGGGCACGGTAGTTGGCCATTTGGTCCATGTGCGCACGATTTCTGGCCAGGAGGGCTGATAGGACATCGAGCCGCCGGAGCCCGAGGTCATCCAGTGTGTCGCCCAGGCGGCGGGGTGCCCGTGCTGCGAGACGGTGGCCGAGGGCCAGCTTCCGGCGCGTGTCTAGGCGCGGGGCCGGCTACGGGCCAGGGGACCTGCGCGAG
>JAOPYO010000314.1 GCA_025964575.1 Actinomycetes bacterium | reverse complement strand
TGAGGGTTTGGTTGCCGGTGTAGGAGTACTTCAGTGTCCAGCCGGTGATCGCCGTGCCGAGGTTGGTGATGGTGAGGTTGGCGGTGAAGCCGGTGCCCCAGTCGTTCTTGGAGTAGTCGACCTTGCAGGCCGCGGCGGCGCTCGCGGCGGGTGCCAGCGGCCCTGCCGCCACGAGCGAGCCGAGCAGGCTCAGCCCGGCGGCCGCCGCACAGGTGAGGAATCGTCTCGGACCGCTCATTTCTTGGCTCCGTTCTTGGGCAGCGTGTAGAGGACCTGGTCTGCCGTGGGGGTCTGAACGTCGGGTCGGACACCGAAGTCGGTGAGCTCCACCACGCCGTTGAGCTTCCTGACGTCACCGGCCAGGACGAGAACGACGCGGACCGGCCGACCGGCGTTGTCGACCGACAGCTCGGCGGTGGTCTTGGCCGGCAGCCGATCCAGCACAGCGCGCAGGGTCGGGTCGGGGGTGCGTTGCTTGGCCCTCTCACGGTCGACGACCACGTGCACCTTCCACAGGCCGCCCTGTGCGGTGACCGGCTCGGACTGGTCGGCGCCGCGCAGGATCGCGGCGACCCGGTGCACGTCGGGGAATTCCGCGAAGGTTCGGGTGCCGCGGGAGCCCAGCCAGGCGCGACCGGTCTTCTGCTTCACGGCCGCGGGCAGCGAGACGTACTCGGTGCCGCCGGTGGACACGATCGTGGTGGACGTTCCCTTTAGCGTCCCGTCCATCCGCCCGGCGAGCTGCCGGGCGTCCCATACGCCGTTCATCGCCAGGCGGTACGACCCGCGCGACCCCTCCTTGGGGCTGTTGACGTTCATTTTCAGCCGGAACGAGGACATCCCCTCGAGGTTGCCCGCTGCGGCGGCCAACAACGTTGGGCCGTCGTGCGGGAACGTCGGCGCGGATGCGGGGCCGGATCCGCCCCCGCATCCGGCGAGCGACGCGGAGACCATCACCGCCGTGAGGATCAGCCCGTAGGGCGATCCCCTGCTCGTATGTCCCATGGAAACCTCCGTCGAAAGCCGATGGCTTGCGGTCCGTAGTCGCTCGTGGGCGGTCAAGGTCGCCGCCGGGGAAAAGGTCGGCGTGGGAGCGCTCCCATATTGTGCGTGCCGACCGTAACCCGGCATCTCGGAAGCAGGAAAGTGCCTTTCATGGTTTTCATCGGATCTCCGGGGGCCACCCGACCAGCCCAGGGGCGCCTTCCCCCCGGCCAGGGTCTCCCTGCCGGTGGGGAATTCGAAACAGTTCTTTAACCCGCTCGTCATCAGACCCTTGACACTGCAGCCTCCGAGATCTAATCCTTGGGAGCGCTCCCACGACATCCTCCTTTCCCCGCTTCCGCACGGAAGCGGGACCCGCCCCGAAGGGAATGGTTGGCGTGAGCATCACGGATCCAGTCGTCCATCCTGCGATAGCGGCACCGCCCACATTGGCGCACGTGGCCACGCTCGCCGGGGTCTCCCCGGCGACGGCGTCGCGAGCGCTCACCGGCTCCGCCCGAGTCAGTCCACAGGCCCGTATCCGGGTCGAGCAGGCCGCGCAGCGGCTCGGCTATGTGCGGCACCGCGTGCTCACCCATCTGTCGGATCCCAGCGGCTCGGTCGCCGCGGTGATCTGCGAGGACAGTGCCCGGGTCTTCGGGGACCCGTTCTTCTCGCGGGTGCTGTGGGGGATCAACCGGGAGCTGAGCGGGGGGCCGCAGCTCGTCGTCCTCATGCTGAACAAGACCGACGAGTGGCGCACCGTGGCGGACTATCTCCGCGGCGGCCACGCCTCGGGGGTTCTGCTGATCAGCATGCACCGTAGCCATCCCCTGGCGATGCTGCGCGCGACCGCCGGGGTGCCGGTCGTGCTCGCAGGCCGGCCGCCGGCCGACACCCAAATGCCGTACGTGGACGCCGACAACCGGGGCGGGGCCCAGGCCGCGGTCGAGCACCTGCTGCGCTCGGGGCGGCAGGTGATCGGCACCATCGCCGGCCCCCAGGACATGGGGGTGGGCGGCGACCGACTGGCCGGCTATCGGACCGCCATCGCCAGCGCCGGGCTGGCGACGGTCGGGCTCATCGCGCACGGCGACTTCCGTGAGATGTCGGGCGAGCACGCGATGAACCGGCTGCTCGATCGCCGGCCCGATCTGGACGCCGTTCTCGTGGCGTCGGACCTGATGGCGGTGGGGGCGATGCGCGCGCTGCATCGGGCCGGCCGCCGGGTCCCCGACGACGTGGCGGTCATCGGGTTCGACGACGCCCCGCTGGCCCAGAAGATCCGCCCGCGGCTGACGACCGTACGGCAGCCGGTCGAGGACATGGGAACCCGAATGGCCAGGGAACTGCTGGCCCGCATGGCCGGCAAGACCTCATCGGACCAGGGCGTCGTCCTCAAGACCAAATTGATCATCCGCGACTCCGCGTAGCCCCGTAGCCGCGCCGGGACGGGATCCCACCGGCAGGCACCGCGTGCCCCTCAGTCGCCGTCGGCAGATGTGCCGCCGGTGAGTTCAGCCATGTCCAGTTTCCCGACGAACGGTTTTCCCCACCAAGGAGGAACCCTGTGAGAAGACGTCATCGATGGCGGAGTCTCGGCGCGCTGGGAGCGGGCTTCAGCCTGCTGCTCGGCAGCCTGGCGACCGGCACGGGCATCGGAGCCGCCCATGCCGACACGGTGCAGTGCAAGGTCGACTACTCCAAGAACGACTGGGGCACCGGCTTCACCGCCAACCTCACCATCACCAACCTCGGCACGGCGATCACCGGCTGGACACTGAAGTACTCCTACACCGGCAACCAAACCCTCA
>JAOPYO010000292.1 GCA_025964575.1 Actinomycetes bacterium | reverse complement strand
CCGGGTCGGCGACGTTCATCCTGCTCGCCCGCCTCGCCGAACTGCTCCGGGAGAACGATTGGTTGCACCGGGCCGTGGGCACTGGGGAGGAGCACTTCCGGGCGCTCGCGGAGAGCATCAACGACGTGGTGCTGATCTGTGATCTCGACGGGACCGTTCAGTACGTCAGCGCCGGGGCCCAGCGGACCTTCAACTACCCTCCGGACGAGCTGCTGGGCAGGCCCTTGCAGGAGATCGTGCATCCGGAGGACCTGCCCAAGGTCGAAGGGGTCTTCGCCGAGTTCCTCGGCGGGGAGCAGGAGGTTCTCCGGCTGGCCTGCCGGATCCGGGCCGCCGACGGGACCTGGCTGCCGACGGAGTCGACGATCTCCCGCTATGCGCGTTCCACCGACGAGTCCCGCGGAACACTGCTCGTCACCACCCGTGATCTCAGCGAGCAGGCGGCGCTCCAGCGCCAGGTCACCCATCTGACCTTCCACGATGGGCTGACCGGACTGCCGAACCGGGCGTACTTCGAGGAACGGGCCCGGGAGGTGCTGTCCCGGCAGGGACACGCCGCCGCCGTCCCCTCAGGCCCCGTCGCCGTCCTCTTCGCGGACATCGACGGATTCACGGCCGTCAACGACTCGGCCGGGCACGCCTCGGGCGACCAGGTACTCGCCCAGGCGGCCCGCCGGCTACGCGCGGCGGTCCAGGCCGACGACACCGTGGCCCGGTGGGGGGGCGACGAGTTCGCCGTCCTGGTGCAGAGCGCGGCGGAGGGTCAGGCGGTCGTCGACCTGGCCGAACGGCTGCTGCGGGCACTTTCCGAGGAGCCGTACCGCGTCGGCAGCCGGGGCATCGCGCTCACCGCGAGCGTCGGCATCGCCTTCGCCGAGGACGAGCTCGGTTCGCCCGAGCTGATCCGCAACGGTGATCTGGCGATGGCCCGGGCCAAGGAGCTCGGTGGCGGGCGCGTGGAGGTCTTCGCCGCACACATGCACGCCGACGTCGTACGCCGGCTGGAGCTCGGTGGCGACCTCCAGCGGGCGCTCGCCGAGGAGCAGTTCGCGGTGGAGTTCCAGCCGGTCGTCGAGCTGGCCACCTCCCGGGTCATCGGGGTGGAGGCGCTCGTACGCTGGTGGCGCGGCGGCGTGTCAGTGCCGCCGGAGGAGTTCATCGGCCCGGCCGAAGAGTCGGGCCTGATGATCCCGCTCGGCAACTGGGTGCTACGTGAGGCCTGCCGCGTGGTCGCCCGCTGGCGCGAGGAGTCCTGGGAGATCGGCCTGTCGGTCAACTTCACCGCCCGGCAGATCGCCGCCCCACGGTTCATGGAGTCGGTCGCCGCGGCACTGGAGGAGACCGGTCTGCCACCGCAGGCCCTCACCCTCGAGGTGACCGAGGAGGTCCTCGTCGAGGACGCCGGTCACAACGTGGAGCGGTTGTCCGCGCTGCGAGAACTGGGCGTACGGCTCGCCATCGACGACTTCGGCACCGGCTATGCGTCGCTGGCCTACCTCGGGCAGCTGCCGGTGGACATCATCAAGATCGACCCATCGTTCGTGGCCGGGCTGGGCAGGGACGAGACTCTCACCCTGCTGACCCGCACGATCGTGCGGCTCGGTCGCGATCTAGGGCTGACCGTCGTCGCCGAGGGCATCGAGCGTCCCGAGCAGTTGGAACTCCTGCGCGAGATGGGCTGCCCCCGGGGCCAGGGCTTCCTGGTGGCTCGGCCGATGGCGGCCGGCCGGGTGGAGGCGCTGGTGCGCACCAGTCTCAACGGCGGCGCCGACATCCCGCTCTCAGGGGTGGCCGGGGTCAGCCCCGCCGGATGAGTCGTCTCGGATGTTGAGACGGTTGCCATGCGGATTTGACCCGGCGCTCGAAGTCCGCGAAGGTGGGGTCTGTGAAACCCAGTCGTAACCTCGTAGTACTTGGTCAGCGCGCGAGCTGATCAAGCAGGCTTGCGCGCGCCCCTCGATCGCCAATCTGGCGATGAGGGGTTTTTTGTTGGCCGCCATACCCCTCCTCACAAGGAACGAAGCTGATGACCGAGCAGATGACCGGAGCACAGGCGCTCGTCAGAGCCCTGGAGCACGTCGGCGTCGACACCGTGTTCGGGATACCCGGGGGGGCGATCCTCCCGGCGTACGACCCTCTCTTCGACTCCGAGCAGGTTCGCCACATTCTCGTACGGCATGAGCAGGGCGCCGGGCACGCCGCTCAGGGATATGCGCAGGCGACCGGCCGGGTCGGCGTGTGCATGGCGACGAGCGGTCCGGGGGCGACCAACCTGGTCACCCCGATCGCGGACGCCTACATGGACTCGGTGCCGATCGTAGCGATCACCGGCCAGGTGGCGAGCGACTCCATCGGGACGGACGCCTTCCAGGAGGCGGACATCTCCGGTATCACCCTCCCGATCACCAAGCACAACTTCCTGGTCACCGACCCGGCCGACATCGGCCGGACGATCGCGGAGGCGTTCCACATCGCCTCCACCGGCCGGCCCGGGCCAGTGCTGGTCGACATCGCCAAGGACGCGCTGCAGAAGACTTTCGACTTCGTCTGGCCGCAGGCGATGCAGCTGCCCGGCTACCGTCCGGTGACCCGGCCGCACTCCAAGCAGGTGCGCGAGGCGGCCAAGCTGATCGTCGAGGCCGAGCGCCCGGTGCTGTATATCGGTGGCGGTGTGATCAAGGCCGGGGCCTCGGCCGAGCTGCGAGTGCTCGCCGAGCTGACCGGCGCGCCGGTCATCACCACGCTGATGGCCAAGGGCGCCTTCCCCGACAGCCACCCACAGCACATGGGCATGCCCGGCATGCATGGCAATGTCGGCGCGGTCGGCGCCCTCCAGAAGGCCGATCTGCTCGTCACGCTGGGCGCCCGGTTCGACGACCGGGTGACCGGCAGGCTGGACAGCTTCGCGCCGGGCGCGAAGGTCGTGCACGCGGACATCGACCCGGCCGAGATCTCCAAGAACCGGCACGCGGATGTGCCGATCGTCGGGGACGCCCGCGAGGTGATCGCGGACCTGATCGTGGCGATCCAGGCCGAGCACGCGGCCGGGCACGTGGGCGACTACGCGGCCTGGTGGCAGCAGCTCGACTATCTGCGGGACACCTATCCGCTGGGCTATGACACGCCGCCGGACGGGGAGCTGTCGCCGCAGTACGTCATCGAGCGGATCGGCAAGATCGCCGGACCGGACGCCTACTACGTTGCGGGCGTCGGCCAGCATCAGATGTGGGCGGCGCAGTTCATCGGCTACGAGCGGCCGGGGGCCTTCGTCAACTCCGGCGGCGCCGGGACCATGGGCTTCGCGGTGCCCGCCGCGATGGGCGTCAAGGTGGGCAGCCCCGACTCGGTGGTCTGGGCGATCGACGGTGACGGCTGCTTCCAGATGACCAACCAGGAGCTCGCCACCTGCGCGATCGAGGGCATCCCGATCAAGGTCGCCGTGATCAACAACGGTAACCTGGGCATGGTCCGGCAGTGGCAGACGCTCTTCTACAACGAGCGCTACTCCAACACCGACCTGCAGGCCTCTCGGCGTATCCCCGACTTCGTCAAGCTGGCGGATGCGTACGGTTGTGTCGGACTGCGGTGCGACAAGGCCGAGGACGTCGATGCGACCATCGCCAAGGCGATGGAGATCAACGACGCTCCGGTCGTCATCGACTTCGTCGTCCACAAGGACGCGATGGTGTGGCCGATGGTCGCGGCGGGGACCGGCAACGACGAGATCAAGTACGCCCGTGACCTGGCCCCCGATTGGGAGAACGGAGACTAATCATGAGCCGCCACACGCTCTCGGTGCTCGTTGAGAACAAGCCCGGCGTGCTCGCCCGCATATCGGGCCTGTTCTCCCGGCGCGGGTTCAACATCGACTCTCTGGCCGTCGGCCCGACCGAGCACCCGGAGATCTCCCGGATGACGATCGTGGTCAACGTCGAGGACCTGCCACTTGAGCAGGTCACCAAGCAGCTCAACAAGCTGATCAACGTCCTGAAGATCGTCGAGCTCGACTCGACGGCGTCCGTGCAGCGCGAGCTTCTGCTCGTCAAGGTGCGGGCCGACGCCGAGACCCGGTCGCAGGTGCTGGAGACCGTCCAGCTCTTCCGGGCCAAGGTCGTCGACGTCGCTCCCGATGCCGTCACTATCGAGGCGACCGGGAGCAAGGACAAGCTGGACGCCCTTATCCGGGTGCTCGAGCCGTTCGGTATCAAGGAACTCGTGCAGTCGGGCATGGTGGCCATCGGCCGCGGTGCCCGCTCCATCACGGATCGCTCGCTGCGCGCGCTTGAGCGCAGCGCATAAGAGCCGCATGACCTCCGTGATCATGCAAGGGATTTCGAAGCCATTGCATGATCACGGAGGTCGTCGCGGGCGCATCGAAACTAAGAGAGGGCAAGCAAGTGGCTGAGATGTTCTACGACGACGATGCCGACCTCAGTATCATCCAGGGTCGGCACGTGGCCGTGATCGGATACGGCAGTCAGGGGCACGCGCACGCGCTCTCGCTGCGTGACTCGGGCGTCGACGTCCGGGTGGGTCTGCTCGAGGGCTCCAAGAGCCGGGAGAAGGCGGAGGCCGATGGCCTGCGCGTACTCACCCCCCGTGAGGCGGCCGAAGAGGCCGACCTGATCATGATCCTCGCACCGGACCACGTGCAGCGAGGGCTCTACAACGAGCACATCAAGCCGGCGCTGGTCGAGGGCGACGCCCTCTTCTTCGGTCACGGCCTGAACATCCGCTTCGATCTCATCGAGGCGCCCGAGGGCGTCGACGTGGCCATGGTCGCTCCCAAGGGCCCAGGTCACCTGGTGCGCCGCCAGTTCACCGAGGGCCGCGGTGTCCCGGTGCTGGTGGCGGTGGAGAAGGATGCGACCGGCAACGCCTGGCCGCTGGTCCTGTCCTACGCCAAGGGCATCGGCGGCCTGCGCGCCGGCGGTATCAAGACCACCTTCACCGAGGAGACCGAGACCGACCTGTTCGGTGAGCAGGCGGTGCTCTGCGGTGGTGTCTCCGAGCTGATCAAGGCGGGCTTCGAGACTTTGATCGAGGCCGGCTACCAGCCCGAGGTCGCCTACTTCGAGTGCCTGCACGAGATGAAGCTGATCGTCGACCTCATGTACGAGGGCGGCATCCAGAAGATGTACTGGTCGGTGTCCGACACCGCCGAGTTCGGCGGCTACACCCGCGGCCCGCGCATCGTCAACGCCGAGACCAAGGCCGAGATGAAGAGGATCCTCGCCGAGATCCAGTCCGGGCAGTTCGCCCGCGAGCTGGTCGAGGAGTTCGACAACGGTCAGGTCAACCACCTCAAGTACCGCGAAGAGCTGGGCTCGCACCCCATCGAGCAGACCGGCGCCAAACTCCGCCCTATGATGAGCTGGCTCAACGACTGAGCACACAGCTCAGCCGCCAAGGCGCCAAACCGGGTGGTCGGTGACTCCCTCACCGGAGACCGACCACCCGCGATGGGTGGCCGGTCACTCGTTCGCGAGAGGCCGGCCGCCCACGTCCTGGGCGGTTTCATCTCGGCGCCGAAAGAAGCGCCTCGGCCTCAGCGCCGGAAGAGGCGGCGCAGGCGGCTCGGCTTCCGTGGGGTCCCGGGGACCTCGAGGGCGAGGGAGCCGCTCTCACCGAAGTACACGGTGACGCCGTCCCGCTCGCGGGGGTCGGTCTTGAGCCGCGGATCGCGTACGGTGCCGAACGCGGCCTCCCTGGTCAGCCCGAAGGTCCGGACGGCCAGGTGAACGTCCCAATGGCCGGGGCTCAGCTCGGCCGGGACGATGAAGGCCTCGAAACCGGAGCCGTGCGGGGAGGTGCCGAACCGGTGCTCGTACGCCGCCGTACGCTCCCGGAGGATCACCTCGACCGCGACCTCGCGGGCCTCGACCTGCCCGATGGCGGCCTGCCCGTGGAGCCGTACGCGGTCGCCCGCCCACGTCAGGGCGTCCAGCCGATGCTCGGCGCGAACCTCGTCGGTGATGTCGGCGTCGTGCCGGGGCACACCCCGCAGGTACGGGTACATGGCGTACACCCGTCCGCCCACCACGACGGCACCCGCCCGCAGGCCCTCGGTCTCCTCGCGGATCAGCCGTTCCAGCTCGTCGTGCAGGCCGCGCTGGATGCCGACGGCGCGCAGCCGGTAGGAGGCGGGCAGGGCGTCGCGGACCGCGTCCGGCAGCCCCTCACCGAGCACATGCCTGGTCCCGATGACGAGCCGGCGGCGCTGATCGTCGGCCAGCTCGAGGAAGCGATGGTCGTACAAGCGCAGGACGTCCTGCAGGACGCTGACCTCTGGCTGCGTCATCGGGCTCTCCTGAGGGCGGGATCGGGGCGGAGCTGCGCTGTTCGGACAGGGCGACAGGGGTATGAGGCCACGTTAGAGGTCAGATTGACTACTCAGGGTGATGGTGGGCCTCCGCGTGTCGTGGATCATGCATACACGGTATTGCGCGGTGGATACGCGGTATGCAGACTTCGTTGGCATGTCGATCCGTCACGGCCTGCTGGCCCTGCTCGCTCGGGGCCCGTGTTACGGCTACCAGTTGCGTGCCGAGTTCGAGTCTTCCACCGGTGCGACCTGGCCGCTGAACATCGGGCAGGTTTACTCCACGCTGACCCGGCTGGAACGGGACGGCCTGGCCATCCGGGTCGGTGCCGACGATGAGGGCCGGTTCACCTATCAGATCACCGCTGCGGGCGAGCGTGAGGCGCTCCGCTGGTTCGGCACCCCGATCGCCCGGTCTGACCGGCCACGTGACGAGCTCGCGGTCAAGCTGGCGCTGGCGGTCACCGCGCCCGGGGTGGACGTGCGCGACGTCCTTCAGACCCAGCGGACGGCGACGCTGCGCTCGCTCCAGGACCTCACCCGGCTCAAGTCCGACGCGGTCTCGGACGACCGGGCCCGGCGGCTCGTTCTGGAGTCGATGATTTTCCAGACGGAGGCGGAGGTCCGCTGGCTCGATCACTGCGAGGAGTTCATGCTCACCACCGCCTGAACCGGCCGCGGCAGGCGATGACCCGCACGGGGTCAGGGCGCCGTGCGGGCGGGGGATAGACTTCTTGTGGGCGAGGGCACGAGGGAGTGACTCGCGACTCTACCAGCACCTATCTCCAGCAAAGAAGGAATCTTTCCGTTGAGCAAGCCTGTCGTCCTGGTCGCTGAAGAACTCTCCCCCGCCGGTATCGCGGTCCTCGAATCCGACTTCGAGGTCCGGCATGTCGACGGTGCCGATCGCGGGCTGCTGCTGCCGGCCGTCGCCGATGTCGACGCCCTGATCGTCCGCAGCGCCACCAAGGTCAACGCCGAGGTGTTCGAGCACGCCCGCAAGTTGCGGGTCGTGGCGCGCGCAGGCGTGGGCCTCGACAACGTCGATGTCGAAGCCGCCACCAAGGCCGGCGTCATGGTCGTGAACGCACCGACCTCCAACATCGTCACGGCCGCCGAGCACGCCATCGCGCTGCTGCTCGCCACCGCTCGGAACGTGCCACAGGGCCACGCCGCGCTCAAGCAGGGCGAGTGGAAGCGCTCGAAGTACACCGGTGTCGAGCTTCAGGGCAAGGTCGCGGGCCTGCTCGGCCTGGGCCGGATCGGAGTCCTGGTCGCGCAGCGGCTGGTGGCCTTCGACATGGAGATCATCGCGTACGACCCGTACGTCCAGGCCGCGCGCGCCGCCCAGCTGGGCGTACGGCTCGTCTCCCTGGAGGAGCTGCTCCGGGAGAGCGACTTCATCAGCGTGCACCTGCCGAAGACGCCGGAGACCCTCGGGCTCATCGGCGACAAGGAGCTGCACGAGGTCAAACCCAGTGTGCGCCTCGTCAACGCCGCTCGCGGCGGCATCGTGGACGAGGCCGCGCTGGACCTGGCCCTCAAGGACGGCCGGGTCGCGGGCGCGGGCATCGACGTGTTCTCCACCGAGCCGTGCACCGACAGCCCGCTGTTCCACCACGACAACATCGTGGTCACCCCGCACCTGGGTGCGAGCACCCACGAGGCACAGGAGAAGGCCGGCACCCAGGTCGCCAAGTCGGTCAAGCTGGCGCTGTCCGGTGAGTTCGTGCCCGACGCGGTCAACGTGCAGGGCGGGGCGGTCGCCGAGGATGTCAAGCCGGGGCTGCCGCTGGCCGAGAAGCTCGGCCGGATCTTCACCGCGCTCGCCGGTGTTGTCGCCCAGCAGCTCGAAGTCGAGGTGCGTGGTGAGATCACCGAGTTCGACGTGAAGGTGCTCGAGCTGGCGGCGCTGAAGGGTGTCTTCGCGGATGTCGTCGAGGACAACGTTTCTTACGTGAACGCACCGTTGCTCGCG
>JAOPYO010000267.1 GCA_025964575.1 Actinomycetes bacterium | reverse complement strand
GCCCACATCGGGCTCTGAACCCTGCCAGCCCGCTGCGGGCACTACCCGACCCCATCGACACCGACATCACGGTCATCCGACGGAACCGGCTCGGCGGCCTCCTGCACGAATACTCCCAGGTCGCATGAGGTGACACGATAGTCGGCACTCACAGGGAGGAACTGGCGGGCCAGTTCCTCCCGTCCGTTGAGTATTTCCACCGCGCTCGCGTGACCGGCGCGTTCCCTGCGGAACTGCACCGCCAATTCGGTGGCCGCCGTACACAGCCGGGCCAGGTCCTACGGCGGTAACTCGCCGTAGGCGTCCTCTCGCAGCTGCCGGATGCCGTTGAACGCTCCCCAGTAGCGGGCGCTCTTCGCCTCCGCCGCCCATCTGCACACCCTTCCCCGAACGCGGCCATCAGCTGCCTGCTGGAAGTACTACGAAAGCCGGCCTTACCAAGCAGTGGCCACCCTGCTGGACAGCGTGGGGAACCGCAACCCTTCCAAGGCGTACGGGCGACACCGATTTCACCCAGCCGAAGCGGAAGCTGGCTTGTGTCCGATGTTGAAAAGGTCCTGCTCGGCTGATCAGCCGAGCAGGACCTCGAGCGCATCTGCTACGGGTCAGGGATGTCTGGTCTTCATCCCGCTGCCCAGTAGCGGGGTACGTGCTTGAAAACGTTCTTGGGGATCTTGCCGTGTACGACCTTTGTGTAGTTGACCGCCTCGGCGATCTCGAAGTCGACGGCCACGCTGCAGAGCGTGTAGGCGTCCGCGGCGCTCAGGCCCATGTTCGCCTGAAGGAAGTTGATGGCCTCCTGCAGCGAGTTCGCCAGGGCGGTGTCCAGATCGACGTCGATCCCCATGCTGATGTAGTGGGTGCCATTCTCCGCCATCGGCCATGGAGCGTGGACGGCCTTATGGATGAAGAACTGCACGGTGGTCGTCAGCGACGTCTCGATCGCCGTCCCGTCGACCTCGCCGTCACCCTGGGCGGTGTGACCGTCACCGGTGGAGAACAGCGCGCCGTCGTTGAACACCGGCAGGTAGAGCGTGCAGCCGGCGGCGAGGTCGCGTAGGTCCATGTTGCCGCCGAAGGCACCGGGCGGACGAGAGCTGACCTTGCCCAGCTCCGGTGCCGGCGCGGTGCACATGATGCCCTGGAAGGCCTCAATGGGCACGTGCACGTCTTCGGTTATCTTGGCCAGCTGCTTGTCCAGGTCGAGCTCGATGACCTTGACCGATGGCTCCTTCAGCAGGTTGGGCAGCACACCGCTGCCCGGTCCCGTCCTGTTGACGCCGTACGGTACGCGGGCGTGGGACTCCAGGATGCGGACCTCGAGCACGTCGCCGGCTTCGGCACCCTCGACGTAGATAGGCCCGGTGAGCACATGCACGCTGAGACCTGGCGCCGGGGACTTCGCCGCATACACGTCCACTGCGTCCTTGAGCACGGCGCTGCTCGGAATGCCGTGCGAACCGAAGAACGTCACCGGATCGGTTCCGTTGATCATGCCCTGGTGCGAGAGCGTGTCGATGGTGACGACGTCTCCGGGGCGGACGCGGAGGACCGGGGGGAGGGCCGCGTCCATGTAGCCCCAGTGGACCGTCTCCGGGCGCGACGGGAGGTGTACTCGCTTCTTCCCACGGGGCATCGGCACAACCGGGCGAGCCGCCGCGGCCTCGGCTGCCGGCGCGGAGACGACGGCGGCGGTAGTCGCACCGATGACGGCGGCACTGCCGGTCAAGAGGGTACGACGGCTCAGACGCGGGTAGACGGCCGGAACAATCTGCCCGTCGGCGGCATTGACGTCGTCACGCCCGGGACCAGTGGTTTGCATAGGACTCCTTGTGACAAATGGTGGCAAACGGGAGCAACATACTTTTTCGCTATATGCGTCCGATTTCCGCCACGTAACAGGTGTGTTGCCCAGCCCACCGTCGACCGTGACGCGGTGATCATCCCGCAACGCCACGTGACCGTGAGGCCTCGCGCACTCGACCGTGTCGCGCTCCCGCCCACGGTGCGGACGCTCCGCTTGCAGGTCCGGCGGGGCGGGCATGGCAGGTGATTTCACCCAGCAAGGCAAAATGCGCGCAATCTATCGGTAACAGCAATGGAATGATCGATCTCTAGCTTTCACGGGACATCCACCTCCTGCTCCTGGAGATCCCGTGCGTCGCTCCCGTCTCTTGCTCGCCGCAATCACCCCGCTGGCAGCCTCCGTGCTTGCTCTGACATCGACTGCGGCGATGGCCAAGCCCGAACACCCGAAGAGCTTCACGCTCGAGGAGACCACCGTCGCGAAGATCCATGCGGCGTTCGCCAACGGGTCGCTCAGCTGCGAGACGCTGATCGGCGGCTACCTCAACCGCATCAAGGCGTACGAGCACGCCGGCCCGGCGATCAACTCTTTGATCACAGTTGCTCCGGTCGCGATGGCCCAGGCCCGTGCTCTGGATGTCACCTACCGTCGGGCCAGAGGGCACGTCGGCGCGCTGCACTGCATCCCGGTCATCCTCAAGGACAACGTAGAGACCAAGGACATGCAGACCACCGGCGGATCCAAGGCGCTGGCCGGGTCCGTCCCTCCCCAGGACGCCTACATCACCGCGCGACTGCGGGAGTCCGGGGCACTCATCCTCGGCAAGGGCAACATGGACGAATGGGCCCACGGCGGCAAGGCAGGCTATAGCTCGATCAACGGCCAGACCCTCAACCCGTACGACCTGTCACGGTCGCCGGCGGGGTCGAGCGGCGGGCCGGCCGCCGCCGTCGCGGCGAATTTTGCGGCGCTGTCCATCGGCACCGACACGCTCGGCTCACTCCGAGGGCCGATAAACGCCGAGTCGCTGGTCGGGGTGAAGCCCACCCGCGGACTCGTCAGCGGCACCGGGATCATCCCGTTCGCGCTGACGTTCGACGTGGCCGGTCCGATGACACGAACGGTCACCGACAGTGCGCGCCTGCTCAACGTCATCGCTGGAGTTGACGAGCAGGACCCCCGCACGCTGGCCGCCACGGGAAAGATCCCCGAGGACTACACCCGCTACCTGCGTACCAACGCGCTCAAGGGCGTGCGCGTCGGGGTGTTGCGCACGTACGTGACCGGCAGCAACACGCCGGTCATCGATCAGTCGCTGAAGGACCTGGAAGCTCTCGGCGCGACGATCGTCGACGGCATCCAGGCCCCGGCGTCACTGCAGGCGCTGCAGGGCCAGTACTACACCTTCATCTCCGAGACCGAGTTCAAAAACCAGCTCGGCGACTATCTGAGGACACGGCGCCCCGGCGCTCCGGTGCAGTCCCACGCCGATGTGCTGGCGGCGAGTGAGGCCCCAGGATTCGGCATGGCACCCGTCGTGCTCGCGCGACTGAAGAGCGAGGCCACGCGCGGGTCCCTCACCGACGCGGACTACCTGACCGCCGTGAAGTCGGGCCCGGCGGCGATGCGCGCGGAGATCGATAAACTGCTCAAGGACAACAACGTGGACGTGCTCGTGCATGCGGGTAGCAGCGGGTCGGCCATGGCCAGCCTGTCCGGATACCCCTCGGTTCTCGTACCCGCAGGGGTCGACGCGTCGGGCGTGTCCGTGAGCATGGCATTCCTCGGTAAGGCGTTCACCGAGCCGCAGATGCTCGGGTACGCCTACGCCTACGAGCAGGCGACCCACCACCGTCAAGTGCCCGTCAACACCCCACCGCTCGCTCCGCTGTCCTCTGGCAAGACCGAGTAGTCGCCTTGAGCAGGGTCGGGGACTGGGTACGGCGGCTAGCGCTCCGTTTCCAGTCCCCGTCCCGGCTGTGTTCTCCTGGCTGCGGCTCGTCACCAGGCGCTTCGCCTGCTGGGCAAGCGCATCAGCAACCCTCAGAGCCGTACGGACTCGGTCGATCTCGCGATCGACAGGGCCGCCGTGGAAGGAGCCCCCAATGGCCTACGAGCATCTCGTCCTCCCGTGCACCCCGGACGCCCGGCTGGCCCCGCTGATCGAGTCGCTGCGGGACTTGCCGCCCGGCCGGGCCGAGGACTATCTGGGCGCCCGTGAGGCAGCCGAGTTGCCGCACACCGGGGATGCGGACGCCCTGCGAGCCGAAGGCGCAGACGTCCGAGAGGTGGTGGCCGGCGGCGTGCCCGCGATTCTTGTCGAGCCACCGGGCGACGTGAGCGGCACCCTCATCGGCCTGCACGGCGGGAGCTACGTGCTGTGCTCGGCGACGACCCACCTGCGTCGGTTCGCAGCCATCGGCACTCTGGCCGGCTTGCGGACCCTCGTGGTCGACTACCGACTGGCGCCCGAGCATCCATTTCCCGCCGGCCTGCATGATTCGATCGCCGCCCTAGGGTGGGCGACCGCCAACCTCGACGGACCGCTCGCCCTTGTGGGCGACTCGGCCGGTGGGGGACTGGCACTCGCCACTCTCTTGCGGGCGCGAGACCTCGGCGCCCCGCAGCTCAGCGCTGCCGTCGTGATCTCCCCGTGGGCCGATCTGCGATGTGGTGCACCTTCCCACCAGACCCGCCGCGCCCGCGACCCGTTCGCTCATCTCGATGACCTACCGGGGTACGCGGCGCTGTACGCGGCAGGCACCGACCTCGACGACCCTCTGGCCTCGCCCGTCCACGGCGACTACCGAGGCATGCAACCGCTTCTCGTCCAGATCGGCTCGGAGGAGACGCTCTACGACGACGCCATCGCCGTGGCCGGCGCCGCCGACGCCGCTGGGGTCGACGTGCGGGTCGAGGAATGGGCGGGCATGTTCCACACCTGGCATGCCCATGTCGGCAAGGTCACCGGCGCGGACGAAGCCATCGCGTCGGCGGCCACCTTCCTCCGCCGTACCCTCGGGTGACGATCCCAGAGTAGCTGTGCTGACTGTTTACTTCACCGAAATATTCGTCTAGACGTCTAGGCGTATTCTGCTGGACATGTCCAAACCGCCTGCGTGTGCCCGAGCCCCGGCCGCAGCCCGCGGTGACGAGCCGGGTTGCGGATCACCGACCACGGTCTGATCGGCGTGACCACGTTCTCGAAGGTGGAGGTACCCGTTTGAAGCCCCGTCCTGCTCTCCTCGACTCGAGCGGCCCGCTCTACGAGCGGGTGCGTCACGTCCTCGAACGCATGGCGCTCAGCCGACCGCTCGATGACGACACGCCGCTGCCTCCCGAACCCCGGCTCATGGAGGAGTTCGGTGTCAGCCGCGGCACGCTGCGCCGGGCGGTGGAGGAGTTGACCCGTGACGGCCTGCTCTCGGCAGAACAGGGGCGTGGCACGTACGTCAACCACGAGGAGCGGGTCAGGCGGGTGGTGTGGCAGCGGCTCGAGCTCGTGGCCCGGCCCGACTCCCGTTTCGACCTCGACCTGCGGCGCTTCGTCCCCGACTTCGCCGACCGGGAGCGGGCCGAGGCGGCCGTTGTGGAGCTCGAGGCATGGTCGTCATCGGGCACGATCTTCATCGCCCCGGACAACAGCCTCGAACATCTACGTGAGCTGGCCCTCGAGGCCGGCAAGCGAGTCCTCGTCCCGACCTTCGGCCTGCGGCGCGGCTTCGTACTGCTGGACGGCGGCATCCTCGACCCAGGCGATCGGGCCCTGGCCGCCACCTTGGACGGCATGGAACGCTTCGGCCGCAGATTCGGGCCGGCCGACGTCCGGTCGGTCCAGCGCGTCGACGCCGTGGTCACCGGCGCCACCGCCATCACCATCGACGGGCGCCACATCGGCGGCGGGCAGCGGTACCTGGCCCTGGAGTGGGCGCTCCTCGAACAGCTCGATGTGGTCGACTCCACGGTGCCGGTCATCGGGGTCGTCCACGATTGTCAGGTCATCGACGAGCTCGTCCGGGCCGATCCGGACTGCATCGTCGACCTCGTCGTCACCCCCACCCGTCTGGTCCGTTGCCGCGAGGGCGGGACGGTCACCCAGCTCCGCCGGAGGCGGGTGTGACGAACTACCAGGTCGACGACCTTACCGAGCGCCATCGCGAGCGCATCTGGGAGGAGCTCCGCAAGGTGGCTCGCCCTGACTCGCGCTTCCACTGGGACTTCTCCCGGTTCATCACCGACTTCGAGGGCAGTGACCGTTGCGCCGAACGGATCCTCGACCTCGACGTCGTCACCGCGCTCGACGACCGGCGGATCTTCATCGCTCCCGACAACTGCCTGGAGGAGCTGCGGTACCGACTGATCCGCGCCGGCCTCCCGTTCGTCATGACGACCTACGGGATCGTCCGCGGCTTCCAGGTCATCGACCCGGCGGTGATCGCACCCGAAGACGCGCGCTACGCTGCCACCCTCGACGGCTTCGACCGCTTCGCCCGTCCCGTCTCGCTACGCGAGTTGGCGGCGGGACCGGGCTTCGGCCTGTGCGTCACCGGCGGCTCGGCCGTGAGCCGCAACGGCGTCCGGTTCGGCAAGGGCCACGGCTACTTTGACTTCGAGTTCGCTGTCCTGTCCGAGCTCAGCGTGGCCGATGACACCACGCGTGTCATCGACGTCGTGCACGACTGCCAGTACGTCGACGACGACCTCGAGGCCAAGCCCCATGACGTCGCCGTGGACACGATCGTGACGCCCACCCGCACACTCGACGTGGCCAACGGGCCGCGGCCACCGGCCCACATCCACTGGGACCTGCTGCCGGGTACGGAGTTCGAGGTCCTCGGGGTCGTCGACGAACTGCGGACCCTGCAGGCCCCGAAGGCTCCCTGACCCAACCCGAATACCGCACACCCAGGAGATAGACCCCTAATGACACCGACAACCCGCCGAGACTTCCTCCGACGAACCGCCACGGGCGGCCTCGTGCGCCTGGGTGGACCGGCTCTGCTGGCCGCCTGTGGCAGCGACAAGTCGCCTCCAGCGGGCGGCGGCACGAGCTCCCGGTCGAAGCTGCGCATGCAGTCAGCGTGGGTGAACGACGCCGAGTTCACCGGCTACTTCGTGGCCATGAACAAGGGCTACTACCAGGCAGAGAGCATCAAACTCGACTACCTCCCGGGCGGTCCCGACGTCATCCCGGAGAGCTCGCTGCTCGGCAATAAGGCCCCGGTCGCGCTCACGCTGCCCGACACCACGATCAAGGCCATCGTCGACGACGGCGCTCCGTTCGTGATCATTGGCACCCAGTACCAGAAGAACCCGCTCGGCGTGGTCAGCCTGGCCAAAAAGCCCATCAACGAGCCCAAGGATCTGATTGGGCGAACCCTGGCCGTGGCGCCGGTCGCCACCCTCTCGGTCGAAGCCATGCTCAAGGCCAGTGGCGTCGACAAGTCCAAGGTCAAGATCGTCCCCTACCAGTACGACCCGACCCCGCTGCTGAAGGGCGAGATCGACGCCTCCGTGGACTTCACGACCAACGTGCCGTACACGATCGAGCAGGGCGGCGAGAAGGCGGTGTCGTTCC
>JAOPYO010000216.1 GCA_025964575.1 Actinomycetes bacterium | reverse complement strand
TGGTCCCCCTCACCCCAGCCGAGACCCGCCGTCTCCTGGCACACCTGACCAGCGCCGCCCACCCAACCCTCGACCACGCACTCGCCTGGTCAACCCTCCGCCGCACCCACCAAACCCGAGCCCGCAGCAGCCACCGTGGCGCGCTGTCCGATCCGGCAGCTTCGTTCGGCGGGATGAAGCAAAAGCGGTATCGGCCGGGAGGGTGGTTTCGCCGGCATCCACGAGTTCCTGGAATCGAAGTACATACCCGCGGGCCTGTGAGGGTCCGCCGCCGTTGCCGTCGGCCCCAACACATCGAGGATGTGCCTGGCGGTCGCCTCTGGATCCGGCCCTGTGATATCTGTGCGGTCAGCACCGGGCGCGACCCGGAGGAGACCGAGAACTCCCCGTGTCGTCACGACGTCACTGCCATCTGGCGCCGGAACGTCGCCATGTCGCTGTAGTCCGACGACCTAACGATCAGCTGACCGTCGTGCGTCACCACCTGCACCCGCGCAGCGCCAGCCGCTGCCCCTAGGCCTGGAACGGGCAGCGACGGCGTCGATTTCATGTGCGTTGTAGGCGGTGAAGAGATCACCGACGACATCCACGGACTGCCTCCTTGAGACCCTCGGCAAGCGCAGCGGTCAGGAGGCGGGGACGGAGAGGCCGGCGGCGAGGTGGCCGAACGCTTGGTCGATAAGCGCTTGCAGGCCCTTGATCCCCGTTTCTGGTGTCCAGGTGGTGAAAGCCGCACGGAAAACCGACCCGGTCGCTGCCGCGAGCAGCCGCGGATAGAGGCTGCCCGCCGGGCACCCGATGCAATCGGTGAGGATGTCGATGAGTCTGGTCTCGAGGCGGAAGACTGCGTGCAGGATCTTCGTCCTCAGTTCGGGATATGCGCTGAATAGCTTCTTGCGTGCATGCCAGCCGGTCTGTGCGGCGAAGCTGGGCAGGGTGTCGTCCATCGCTCGGCGCAGGGCTGTGAGCGGTGGTTCGTGCGATCGCCGCGCGGCGAGTTTGGAGGCGAGCTCGTCGGTGAGCCGCTGGTCCCAGGCAAAGAGTGCTGCCTCCGCTTCCTCCACCCCGTCCTGCCGATGGGCAATGCCGCCGATGCCCTGCGCAACGTCGATTACTTTGACGGCCAGCAACTGGGCCGGCCTACCGCGGTGCTCTGCGCCTGGATCGCGCTCGGCGCCGCTCTCATCGTGCTCGGGTACCTCAAGCGACTACGACAGCTCGTGTACGAGGCACGGGCAGGCATAACGGAATATGTCTCCGCGCCCCCCGCGGAAGATCCCACCGTGGAGCCCCCGAGCCGATCGCCCTCCCCCCGCGTCGGCACCATTTCGGCGAGCAACCGCCGATGCTGGCCGGAAGAGTCAGCGGTCCTGTCGGAGAACCACTGCCGGGCGTCACGATCACGGTCACCGACCCGCACGGCCGCCAACTCCTCCATACCCGTACGGACCAGAACGGCGAGTACGCAGCCACGGGCTTCAACGATGGTTTCGCCGTCGTTGTCGCTGGTGCCCTCGGCCGGCAGCCGGTCGCTACGCGCCTACTGCTCGACACGGCCACGCCCCTGAACCAGGACTTCATCCTGACGCCTCTCCGACGGGACGTTCCGGGATATACGAGCAGCCATCGAGCGACCACGATCGCCCCATGACCACGGAGCCGCCGGTCGCACACTGTGATTTCCCGCGTCCGGCGGCACGGGCGGGCCGCCAACGAGATCGGCCCGCCCTCCTGCTGCGTCGACGTATCCGAGCCCTATCTCCAGGTACGCCGGCCGGCGTCCGGGTGTCGCTGGGAAAGGTCGGTTGGTCCTCCACGGGACTGGACGGCCTGACCGGCGCGTTCAGGTAGGGCCGGTCGCCGGCCGGGCCCGGTACCGATGACCTGTTCGTAAAGGTCCTCGCCGAAGCCGTCCTAACCAGCCCTCAGCCGCTCGGGCGCCTCCTCGACCACCGGCAGACGCTTACGGCCGATCACCATGACGCGGAAGCGGTTCCCCCGTGGCCGCAGGACCATGTGCAGGCGCTGCACGTCCTCGAGGTCGTCCACCTCGGGTCGGCCCACACGGGGCCGGTTGAAGAAGTAGATTCGGCCCTCCTCCAGGATCTCGGCCGACATGCCCGCCCCCTCACGCTCCCTGCCGGACGTGCGCGCCGGCCGGGCGGCCAAGCACAGCGCGTCCCGTCCTTGGCGTAATCCTTCGACGGCACTTGCCGGAGAGTGACGTGCCGCCGGCCGGGGGAGATCGTGTCCGCTCCCCGGGCCGGCCGGAGAGACCCAGGTGACTCGTGGTAACTCGTGGTGGCTCGGAGGCGAAGAGTCGACCGGTCCCGAGGCCGCCCCCTGCGGCTCGGGACCGGTCGATCCGTGTCGCCGCGGCCGGTGCGGATCACCGGGCGGCGTCCGGGCCGTACCTCATTGTCAGGCCGTCCTGGTTGGTCCGCGGCGCTCGCGGCCGGCCGAAATAACGCCGATCGCGGCGGGTGCGATCGTTCGGCGGCGGCCCGGCCGGTACCCGGCGGATCGCCGGGAGCCGGCCGCCATGGCCCCGCTACCGCCGGCGATCTCAGTCATCGACCGCGACGTTGGTGTTGTTGGTGCTGATCACGATCCGGTGGAGGTCGACGTTGTAGTGCCGGTTCCAGCAGTAATGGTGGTGGTGATGCCGGTAGTAGCCCCACCCGGTTGATCTGGTGTTCTGCGTACTGTCTGTTCGTGCGGCATGGTCGCTACTTGCCGGCGGGGATGCGGCCCGGCCAGTCGCTGAACCTGATTTCGCCGGTGATCGCGTCATCGCCCGGCACCAAGGACCGCTCGCTCAACTCGGTGCCGAAGTAGCGGGCGTGCGGGTCGGTGACCACCTCGCGCGGATCGTTCCAGGCGGCCAGAGCGTCCCGGAAGAACTCGTCCATCTTGAACCGCTCCGGCCCGCCGACCTCCACCCGGCCGTTCACCGGTGCCCCCACCGCGACGTCGCCGACCACCCGGGCGACGTCGTCGCCCGCGATGGGCTGGAAGGACACCGGCGCCATCCGGACCGTGCCGCCGTCGGTGCCCGCGTCGGCGATGCCGCGGACGAACTCGAAGAACTGCGTAGCATGCACGATCGAGAACGGGATCGACGACCCCTCGATCAGCTTCTCCTGCGCGACCTTCGCCCGCAGGTAGCCGCTTTCAGGCAGCCGCTGCGCCCCCACCACCGACAGCGCGACGTGATGCCCGACGCCTGTCGCCGCCTCGGCGGCCAGCAGGTTACGTGTGGAGGTCTCGAAGAACTCCAGCACCGCGGCATCCTCGAACGACGGGGAGTTCGGCACGTCGATCACCACGGACGCGCCGGCCAGGACGTCGGCGAGTCCCTCGCCGGTGAGGGTATTGACGCCGGTGCTCGGCGCCGCCGCGACCGCCTCGTGGCCGTGCCCGCGCAGGTTCGTCACAAGCCTGGACCCGATGAGGCCAGTGCCGCCGATAACCACGATCTTCATGACATGCCTTCCTGTACGCCGGGGCATCGCTCGCCGCCCGGTCGCCAGCTAAGACAAGACAGCCCCGCGATCTGTGACAGCCCCGGCGAAATCCGCTCGTCACAGGCCCAAACGCCATCCTGTCCTTCCGTGAAGACGAACCCTTTTACCTGACAGGAGCGAGAACATGCCATCGGCGACCAATGGGATCCGGGTCCGGATGAGCGGGTGGCCGATCGACGAGCCGCACCGCGTCTCCAGCCCACTGGAGCTGCTGTTCGACCTGACCTTCGTCGTCGCGATCGCGGCCGTCACCACCCAGCTCGCGCACAGCATCGCCGGCGGCCACGGCCCGGCCGGGCGCCCCGTTCCTCCAGGTCCTCTTCGCGGTGTGGCTGACCGGCCTGTCGGTGGAGTAGGCCAGGAAGGTCGACTACGTCGCCCAGCGTGATCAGGGCAAACCCGCGGCCGGCGCGGGACCTGGCACGTGATCGAGGACACCATGACCCTGGCCGGCCCCGCAAACGCGACCCGGTCCTTCGGCTACGGCGCATCTTCGTGCACTCCTCGGCCCGCGCCCAGGCCGCCGCCCGGGCCAAGAAACTCGACCGGGCCCGCGATGACCTGCAACGGCTCTGTGCGCGCCACCCCCGGCAGGCCGCGGCACCGATCCCCCGGCCCGCGCCGCGGCCTGCCTCAAACCCGACCTGGTGGCGTGACGTCGGTAAGCTGGGGAAATTAGCAACGGTCGGCATCGGGCGGGCGGTGTATGAGCGCAGAACAGCCGGGAACGGACAGCGGGCTCGACCAGGCCGCCTCTGCCTTCCTGGAGTTGCGCCCACGCCTGTTCGGCATCGCCTACCGCATGCTCGGGAGCGTGGCGGAGGCCGAGGACATCCTCCAGGAGGTCTGGCTGCGCTGGCAGAAGACCGACCGCACCGCCGTGGTCGACCCCCCGGCCTTCCTCGCGCGGACCACCACCCGCCTGGCTATCAACCTCACCCAATCCGCCAGGGCACGACGCGAGACGTACGTCGGGCCCTGGCTGCCCGAACCCGTCGACACCAGCGCCGACCCGGCGGTGGGGGCCGAACGCGGAGAGGCACTGGAACTCGCCGTCCTGCTCCTGCTGGAAAAGCTCAGCCCCACCGAACGCGCGGCATACATCCTCCGTGAGGCCTTCGACTACCCCTACGGCGAGATCGCCGACATCCTCCAACTCAGCACCGTCAACACCCGCCAGATCGTCAGCCGCGCCCGCAAACACCTGTCCGCCGAGCAGCGCGAACCCGTCGACACGGCCGAGCACCGACGGCTCGTGGAGGTCTTCCTCACCGCCGCCCGGGCGGGCGACGTCGCCGCCCTCGAGGACCTCTTCGCCACGGACATCGTCAGCTACACCGACGGCAACGGCATCAGGGGGGCCGCAAGGATCCCCGTGGCCGGCCACACCCGCGTGGCGAAGTTCATCGTCGCCTTCGGGCCACGCTTCTGGCCGGGCGCGAACCTGGAATGGGTGGAGGCGAACGGACACCCCGGCGTTCTGATCTCCCGCGACGGCACCGATATCGCACTGCTGATAATCGAGGCTCTGCCGGAGGGCATCAACACGCTCCTGTGGGTAATGAACCCGGTGAAGCTCGAAGCATTCGCACGCTCGCGTGGACGCGCAAGTGCCCGAGATGTCACATCAGAGGGATCTACCCGGCCGTCTGGGACGGGTCGGTGTTCACCGTGACGAAGTTCGACCGGTTCGCCCGCAACGTGGCCGAGGGGCCGTGTGGAGCACATCCCATACGAGTTGTGCGTGCCCAAGATCACCCAAGATCACAGACGCAACCCCTCGCACCGGGTTTCGGCACGGCACAGGCTGGCTGGACGTCACGACGTGACGTCCACCAGGACCTTGCCGACCGTACCGCTCTCCACCGCCCGGTGCGCGTCGGCGGTGCGGTCGAGCGGAAAGCGGACCAGCGGCAGGCCGTGCTCTTCGCCGACCGGCAGCGCGCCGCCGCGGACCGCGGCGGCGACGTCCTCAACGGCCGCGGCGCGCGCCTCCGGACCGGCCGTGTAGAGCACCAGGAACTGGAAGCGTGTGTTCAGCACCATGTTCTGCAGCACGTCCAGTTCGACCGGCTTGCCACCGTCGTTGGCGTAGGTCGAGATCGTGCCGCGCGTCCGCAGCACGGCCAGGTCCAGTGCGAGGTTCGCGCCCAGCGCCACCTCGGCGACGATGTCGACGCCGTCTGGGGCGATCTTGCGGATCTCGGCGGCCGGGTCGCCCTCGCGATAGTTGATCACGTAGTGGGCCCCGGCGGCGGTGGCCAGCCGGGCCTTCTCCGGGCCGCTGATCGTGGTGATCACGGTGGCGCCGGCCCATCGGGCGAGCTGGATCACCGCGTGCCCGACCGCCCCGGCCCCGCCCGCGGCGAGCACCACCCTGCCGTCGAGCGCCCCGGGCCGCAGACGGCGCGGCCCGTCCTCGGCGACGGTGAGCGCGCGGTGCGCGGTGAGCGCGGGGACGCCGAGTGAGGCGCCGACGTCGAAACCGGCCTCGTCGGGCAGCGGCACGGCCTGCTCGGCGGGCACGACGGTGAACTCGGCGGCGGTACCAGTGGGCCGCCCGGCGGCGGCCATGAACAGCCAGACCCGCTGACCGACCCGGCTCTGGTCGATCCCCTCACCGACGGCGTCGATCGTGCCAGCGCCGTCGAGGTGCGGGGTGACCTCGGAGAAGTGCTTGGGGTGGGCGGCGCTCGAGCGGGCCTGCCAGTCGGTCGGGTTGACCCCGGACACGGCAACCCGGACGCGAACCTCGCCGGGGCCGGGCGCGGGCAGGTCACGGTCGACGAGCTGAAGAACGTCGGGGCCGCCGTTGTCGCGGTAGATGATGGCCTTCATGATCCGTCCTTGGAGCGTGGTGAATAGGGGTTTCCCGGCGCGGCCGGGAGTTCCGCCGAAGTGCCCGGTCTGTGGTCGCCGGCCGGGTCGTGTTGGTTCCGGTCAGCCGATGGGGACTTCGTTGGAGCGGGACTCGATGGCATCGAGGGTGGCGCGGGTCGCGTCGTCGAAGGTGATCTCGCTGGCCGCCATGTTGGCCTCCAGGTGAGCGGCGTCGGCGGTGCCGGGGATGAGCAGCACGTGCGGGGCGTGGTGCAGCAGCCAGGCGAGGCCGACCTGGGAGGGCGTGACGCCCAGCGACTCGGCCACGGCGTGCACCGCCGGTTCGTCGGTCGCCTTGGGCAGGCCCGGGAAGGCCCCGCCGAGCGGGAAGAACGGCACCCAGGCGATACCTTCGGCCGCGCACAGCTGCAGCATGTCCTCGTCGTCGCGGGAGACAAGGCTGTAGGCGTTCTGCACGCAGGCGATGCCGGCCGGTAGGGCGCGGCGCAGGCCGTCGAGGGTGACGCTGCTCAGGCCGATCGCGCCGATCTTGCCCTCGTCGCGCAGGGCGGTCATCACCGCGAGCTGGTCGTCGAGGTCGACGACCTGGTCGCCCTCGGGACGCAGGCCGGGGCCGGAGTCGAGGCGGCGGAGGTTGACCACCGGGAGCCGGTCGACATCGAGGCTGCGCAGGTTGTCCTCGACGCTGGCGCGAAGCTGCTCGGGCCGCTGTGCCAGACGTAGCGGCAGCCGCCCTCCCGGGTTGGGGTCGGCGCCGACCTTCGTGACGACCAGCACGTCGTCCTCGGGGCGCAGCGCCTCGCGGATCACGTTGTTGGCGAAACCGAAGCCGTAGAACTCGGCGGTGTCCACGTGGTCGACGCCCAGCTCGACCGCGCGGCGCAGCAATGCGACGGCCTCGCCGCGGTGGTTGTGCAGGCGTTCGAGCTGCAACGCGCCGTAGCCGACCCGGAAAACGGTGCGGCCGGCGAACGAAGCGGTCGCGGCGGTCATGACGCTGTCTCCTCGGTCGGTGACTGCAAGGCGATGTACAGCAGTTCGGCCTGGTAGAGCGCCATGACCCGGTGGGCAACCGGGGTGGCGCGCTCCCGGGCCTCGGCCGGCTCGAGGTGCTCAACCTTGACGAGCCAGGCCGTCACGCAGTCGTGCAGCATCGCGCGCATCCGGTCGGTCATGTCGACGACGATGTCGCGGATGACCAAGTTGGTGGTCGCCTCACCCCAGGTCTGCACGCCGACCCGGGCCTCGGCGGGGTCGATCGCGGCGGTCAGGCGGGCGAGCAGTTCGTCGGGGTCGGGCGGGGTGTCGCTGGCGGCGTACTCGCCGAGGACCTCGGCGCGCTTGGCGAGCACCGCGCGGGCGGAGCCCTGGACCAGGTCGGCCTTGTTGCGGTAGTGGGCGTAGATCGAGCCGACCGAGAGGCCGGACTCAGCCGTGATCTCGGCGATCGAGGTCCGCTCCAGGCCGTTGCGGCTGAAGCAGCGTACGGCGGCCTCGGTGATCTGGGCGCGCCGGAGTTCCTTGCGCGCGTCGGTGAGCCTCGGCACCGCACCTCCCACAAAAAGAATTGCTGTTCTGCTTGTTGAGCACACTAGCAGAACTTATGTTCTGTTTGTGGTGGGGTGCGTCACGTACGAACAGGCCCGGTCGTGACGACCGGGCCTGTTCGCGACGGGTTTGCCAGACGGGCGGCGGGTCAGTACGCGTGGCCGCGGCCCTGTTCTCGTATAGCTAGGGGTGCGGTTCCGGAATACGGCAGAAAGGGGCCGCGGGGGCGACCGGCGCAGGCGCCCGGGCGTTCGTCTAACGGTCGTCTGATGAACGCGCCAGGGTGCGTGCTCGGTATGCGGATCTGTCCGGTTCGAGCGTTCATTTCGCCGTTCATTTTCCGGCACTGTTCATCTACTCAGAGCAGCACGTTTGACGAACGGAAGGCGCTCCTCGATGGCGCTCATCGGCCTGGTCCGGGTCAGCACCGACAAGCAGAACACCCAGCGGCAGCACGACGCCCTCGACCCGATCTGCTGGAAGGTGTTCGAGGAGAAGACCAGCGGCAAGCTGGCCACCGACGACCGGCCCGCGCTGCTGGAAGCGCTGTCGCACATCCGCGACGGCGACATGCTGACCGTCCAGGAGGTCGACCGGCTCGGCCGCAACCTCTTGGAGGGCCTGATCGTCCTCAACGACCTGTTCCAGCGCGGCGTCGCAGTCAAAGTGCTGGAGGGCATCGCAGGCGGCGAGCACACGAACGCTCCCTGATCCTCGACCTGGCCCTCGCCCTGGCCGAGGACCGGCGGCGAGACATCGTCCGCAAAACCAAGAACGGCCTGGAAGCCGCCCGCAAACGCGGCCGCGTCGGCGGCAGACGCCCCGTGGTCGACGACGACAAACGCGCCGCCATCCTGGCCCGCCGCCAGCGCGGAGAATCCATCCGCATCATCGCCGCCGGAGTCAAAGTCTCCGTCGGCGTCGTCCACAAAACCCTGCAGGAAACCCAGCCAGAGGCTCAGCAAGAACAGTAAGCCGCCACTCAGGCCCCGGCGGCCACACCGTCGCCATGTGCGGTCGGTCGGCGTCCACCTGACCAGCGCTCATGCCTACTTCGCCCCTGATACATCGATCCTTAACGGCACCCCGACAAGCTCGGCTGGGACGTCGAGCTCATGCTCAGCGCTGGCCGAGGCGTCGACCAGCACGGCCGCCTCAACACCTCCGGCCATGCCCATCGATCGGAGACCGCCCTGGACGGTAACCGTAGGAGTCATCATGGAACACCTTCTCCACGTTCGGCTCCAACGCCAGCACCGCCACGGTCTGCGCCACCCGATCACCGAGATTCGCGCCGTCACCCGGCGGCAGAGGCAGCGGACGCGATCGTCGCAAACCAGCCGCGCCTAGCTGTTCTGCGCTACGGCACCTTACGTACACGACCTCCAACCCATCGGCTGACCCTTCCCTGGGGTTGGCCAGCGGACGGGTCAGCTGCTCGGCGACTTACTTGGCGCGCCGGTAGCACAGGCGGGCTCTCCCTGTGGCGGGGTGGAGGTCGGCGGCGAGAGCGACGCGGGCCTTGCGGTCGGTGGGTGGTCGGCGATGACGGTAGTGAGCGGCTCTGCGCTGCGAGCCCGCCCGCTGAGGCCGTGACGTCGCCAAACCCACCGCTCGGCCATACTGACGGCACCGGTGATGCTCACTGCCACCAGCACGGCGACCGCTGAAACCGTCCAGATCATGCCGTATTCCAGCCTGCCACGGGAGTCGTTGAGCAGGTTCCCCAAGCCGGTGCCGGTGGCCAGGTACTCGGCGATCATCACCCCGAGGAGGGCTCGTGGCGCGGCGAGGCGGGCGGCGGTGAGCAGGTACGGGACGGCATGGGGTACCGCGACATAGCGCAACGACGAAATCTGCCCCCCGCCGTAGGCCCGGACCACCGCCAGGGGGCCGGCCGGCGCCTCGGAGAAGCCTTGCAGGATGGTCACGAAGCTGGGGAAGAACGTCACCGAAATCGTGACCATCACCATCACGAGCGTGCTCCGGCCGAAGACCAGGACGAGAAGCGGCGTGAGCGCCGGCAGCGGCATGGTCTGTGACAGGAGGGCGAAGGGCAGCACGGCCCGGCCGAGCTGGGGCCGCAAGCTGAACAGGACGGCAAGCAGGAACGCGGCAAGGAGCCCGCAGGCCAGGCCCAGCAGGGAGATCGGGAGCGTCTGGGCCAAGGCGTGGAGCAGCCGACTCCGAGCCAACGCGCCGCGTTCGCCGGTGAAGAGGTACTGCAGGACCCCCCACGGCGAGCGGGCGACGACTGGAGACAGGGCGAGGAGTCGGAGGATCAGCGTCCAAAGGCCGAGCACGACGGCACCCGAGGCCAGTCCCCAGGCGACGCGGCGCACCAAGGGCTCGGTCGAACCGCCCGGACCGCCGATCACGACGGCGCCGGTGGTCGCGCCGGCCAGGCCGCGGCTGGCGCGAGCGCCGAGCAGGGAGAAAAGGGCATAGGCGAGAGCGGCGACCGCCGTGGCGACGAGACCGATGCCCCAGAGCCGGGGCGGGTCAGCCCGGGCCAACGACGCCAGGAGGTAGCTGCCGAGACCCCAGCGGGCCCCACCTCCGAACTCGGCGAGGAGGGTGCCGAGAAGGGCGGCGGGTGCCGCCACGCGTAGACCGCTGAGCACGGAGGGCAGCGCCGAGCGAAGGCGCACGAACCGGAACACGTCGGCCTCGCTGCCACCGGTCGCCCGGACCACGTCTACGAGCCGGGGGTCGACGCGGGAGAGGCCGGCGAGCGTCGAGACCATCGTCGGGTAGTAGACGGCCATGGCAGCGAGCACGATCTGCGGCGTCGACCCCGAGAAGGCGATGAGCAGGACAGGTACGACGGCGATGAGCGGGACGGCGAACAACGTGAGACCGACACCGCGCAGGAGCCGCTCGGCGACCCGGGAGCGGCTGAACACCAACGCGCAGGTGATGGCCACGATGTTCCCGGCAACGAAGCCGATGGCGGCCGCCTCAACCGTCGCCGCGAGGTGCGGCGGGTAGTCGGCCCGGTCGCGCCACAGCCGAGTCAAGATCGCGGTGAGCGACGGGAAGGCACCGCTCGCGATCAGTTGCAGGCGGCCGACGACTTCCCACACCACGGCCACGGCGACGGTGCTGACGACCGCCCGCCGAAGCGGCATCAGCCCGGTCACGTCACGCCACCCGCTGCCGGCCCGAACAGCAGGTCGGACAGGCGGTCGGCCAGCTCGTGGAACTCCCGGCTCTTGGTCAGCTCAGGCGTGCGGGGGCGCTCGAACGGCACATCGACGACCTCGACGATCCGACCGGGCCGAGTCCCCATCACCACGACCTGGTCGGCCAGCAGCACAGCTTCGTCGATCGCGTGGGTGACGAGGACGGTAGTCGGACGCCGGGTCGACCAGATCCGTTGCAGCTCCAGGTTCATCTGCCGACGCAGGATCTCATCGAGCGAACCGAACGGTTCGTCGAGGAGGAGGACGTCGGGCTCGGTGACCAGGGCTCGGGCAATGGCCACCCGCTGGCGCATGCCGCCGGAGAGTTGCTCGGGCACGGCGTCGGCGTACCCGTCGAGGCCGACGAGCGAGACGAGCCTGTCCACGGCGTCCCGGTCGACCGGCCGGCGCAGCACCTGGTACGGCAAGGCCACGTTGCGACGCACCGAACGCCACGGCAGGAGCGCCGCGTCCTGGAACGCCACGCCGATCCGCCCCGCTCGGCGCAGGGCACCGGGCGACTCGCCGGCCAGCCAGACCGCTCCGGAGTCTGGCTCGTCGAGCCCGCCCAGGATCCGCAGGAGGGTGGACTTGCCACATCCGGAAGGGCCGATGATGGCCGTGAAGGAACCCATGGGCACGTCCAGCGAGACGTGCTCCAGCGCCGGTACCGGCTCGCCCTTGAGGACGAACGAGCGACTCACGGCGTCGAGACGCAGGGATCCGGTGGCGGTCGGCGCAGGAGCCAACGTTGTCGTCATCTCCTTCAGATCTCTTGGAGAAAGGTGGTGTCAAACATCTTCCTGGTGCCCTTGATGCCGATGTCGGCCAGGGCCTTGAGGTTGGCATCGATGCCCTCTTCTGTCATCGAGAAGATGCCACCGGGCGCCTCGATGAGCGGCTTCTGGGCCTTGTTGAAGAAGACCTCGTTGGCCATCGTCCGTCCCGTGCCCTTGAAGTACGAGTTGGCGAACGTGGGCGGGTAGACGGCGGGATCCTTGAAGTTCTCATCCCAGCCCTTGCGGCTGGCTCGCAGCCAAGACACGAGGGCGGCTCGGATGTTCTTGAGCTCTTCCTTGGTGACCACGACAGTGTCGTTGTAGATCGTGTAACCGTGGTCGTACATGAGGAACGACACCGCCTTCTCGCCGCCCTGCTCGATCGTGTACGGCACGTTGGTCGTGAAGTCCACGGAGGCGTCGATCTCGCCCTTCAGCA
>JAOPYO010000215.1 GCA_025964575.1 Actinomycetes bacterium | reverse complement strand
CGGCCTTGGCCATCTCGTGCGGGATCTGCGAGGTGACGGACTGGGTCTTGGAGATCTTCTTGGACTGGAGACGCTTGCGCTCCAGCATGTTCATGAAGTCCATGTTCCCGCCGAAGTTGAGCTGGTAGGTACGCAGCAGCTCAACGCCTCGGTCTTCGAACAGTTTGGCCATCACCCGGTGGGTGATGGTGGCGCCGACCTGGGACTTGATGTCGTCACCGACGATCGGGACACCCGCGTCCTCGAACTTCTTGGCCCACGTCGGGTCACTCGCGATGAACACCGGGAGGGCGTTCACGAAGGCGACCTTGGCGTCGATGCAGGCCTGAGCGTAGAAACGGTCGGCGTCTTCCGAACCGACCGGCAGGTACGAGACCAGAACGTCCACCTTGGCGTCCTTCAGGGCCTGTACGACGTCCACCGGCTGTTCATCCGACTCGTCGACAATCTCACGGTAGTACTCGCCCAGACCGTCGAAGGTATGGCCGCGCTGGACGGTGACACCGGTCGGCGGCACGTCGCAGAACTTGATGGTGTTGTTCTCGCTCGCTCCGATGGCCTCGGACAGGTCCGTGCCCACCTTCTTGGCGTCAACGTCGAAAGCGGCGACGAACTCCACGTCACGAACGTGGTAGTCGCCGAACTGGACGTGCATCAGGCCTGGGACGCGCGTCTCAGGGTCTGCGTCCTTGTAGAACTCGACGCCCTGGACGAGCGAAGCGGCGCAGTTGCCCACACCGACGATGGCTACGCGCACCGAACCCATGCGGCTGCTCCTTCTCTTGATGACTTCTCAGCGAATGGGGACAAGCTCCGCGTTCAGCGGGGATTGTCCGTTGTCTTTGCCTGTTCCGCCTGAGCACGCTCACGGCCGATGATCTCGTTGAGCCACCGCACCTCGCGTTCAACGGACTCGAGCCCGTGGTTCTGGAGCTCGAGGGTGTAGCTGTCAACGCGCTCCCGGGTCCGCGCGAGGGCGGCCCGTACGCTCTCCAGCCGTTCGTCCAGCCGGCTGCGCCGGCCTTCGAGAATGCGGAGCCGTACGTCGGCGCGGGTGTGGGCGAAGAAGGCGAAATGCACGCCGAACCCCTCGTCCTCCCATGCCGCCGGACCGGCTTCGGTGAGGAGCTTCTGCAGGTGCTCCTTACCTTCGGCCGTGAGTTTGTAGACGATCTTCGATCGCCGGCTCGGCACGGTCCGTACGTCCTCGTCCGGGCTGTCCTCGATGATCAGCCCCTCCGCGAGGAGCTGCTTGAGGCACGGGTACAGCGACCCGTACGAGAACGTGCGCAGCATGCCGAGTAGGGTGTTGAGCCGCTTGCGCAGCTCGTACCCATGCATGGGGGATTCATGGAGCAGGCCGAGCACCGCGAGCTCGAGCACACCGGCACCCTTCCTAGCGCTCATGCATTCCTCCGTGTGTGTCGTCTAGATGTATCGGTCGAATGTATCGGCTCGATACATCGGAAAGATACGTCGTGTTACACAACTGCGCAAGTTTGGACATACGTCGAGGAGCTTCCGTGGGTCCGGTGGGGCGATGCGCCATGATCGGTACAAGTGATGCCATCGTTACTCGTTTGCCTTGGCCGAGTACGATGGCGAGCCAGCCGTCAAGAGGCGCCGTGTCTGCCACTCGCTCCAAGGCCCGAGAGTTCGGAAAAATCGGGACCCAAGGGGACGAAGTGTGTCAGGGTTTGGTCGTGGAACCACTTGACGGTGCTGTATGTCCCGGCCAATGGACACCGCTCCGCAGCCGGCGGAGACGGGCGATCCCCTGGACGCATGTCAGAGACGCTGCAGGGCGGTCCCCGCTCACCTGCCTGCGCAGTACTGTCGAACGGCGGATTTCGACGCCGTACCCCAGCTGAACGAGGTCGCGTGAGTTACCGAAGCCAGTACGGGCCAGACCAAGGACCGAGTGGGCCTCAAGGCCCCGGTCCTGGTATTCAACCTGCACAGGGTCAATCCCCGCCACCACGACGCGCCACACCTGTGGACAACGACTTTTGGAACCCTACCGGCCCACCCGGCGGACGCCGGGCGGCCAGGCCAGGCGGCCCGAGTGGCCCTGGAGGTCCAGCGGGTCCTGGAGGCCCCGGAGGCCCTGGGGGACCCGGTGGGCCAGGCGGCCCCGGTGGACGAGCTCCCGGCGGCCGCAGCAAGGGCAAGAAGAAGCCGAAGAAGACCGGTTGGCGACGCTATGTACCCGACTGGAAGATCGTCGTCGGCGTCTTCACCCTGGGAATTCTGGGGCTGACCACCCTGGTCGCCGTCGGTTATGCGACGACTCCGCTGCCCACGGCGACGCAGAAGGGTGTTAAGGACCAAGGGTCGACCGTCTACTACGCCGACCAGAAGCACACCCCCATTGAGCGGTTGGGCGCCAATCGCGAGATTTTGAAGCCCGAGCAGATCCCCCAGGTGGTCAAGGACGCGGTCGTGGCGATCGAGGACCGGGGATTCTACACCGAGTCCGGAGTCTCGCCCAGGGGCATCGCCCGAGCCCTGTATAACAACATCTCCGGTGGGGACACCCAGGGTGCCTCCACGATCACTCAGCAACTGGCGCGTAACTACTACGCGGCGCTCAGCCAGGACCGGTCGGTCAGCCGTAAGTTCAAAGAGATCTTCATCTCCATCAAGCTGAGCGAGAAGAAGAGCAAGGAAGAGATCCTTGATCTCTATCTGAACACCGTGCTCTTCGGACGACAGTCCTCCGGCATCGGGATGGCAGCCCACCGGTATTTCCACAAGACCGCCGCTCAGCTCACGGTCGGCGAGGCCGCCATGCTGGCAGCGCTGATCCAGCGGCCCAACTACTTCCACACCCAGGGCAACGACCCGCGGGCCCTGGCCCTGAAGGATCGCTGGCAGACAGTGATCAAGAACATGGTGGCCGGGGGCAAGCTGACCCAGACGGACGCCGACAAGGCGCTGGCGAAGTATCCCAGGACGTCGGCCACGTGGAGCGACACCAAGGACACCCAGCAGACCGTCTATCTGAAGCAGCGGATCGACGAAGAGCTCAGCCAGATCAAGGGGCTCACCCCGGACCAGATCGCGACTGGTGGCTACAAGATCTACACCAGCATCGATCCGGACTGGATGAAGTTCGCCCAAGCGGCGATGAACGAGAAGGGCATCAAGGCTTGGCCGAAGAACATCGGCACCGGCCTGGTCGCGGTCGACCCGGCCACCGGTGAGATCAAGGCCTTCTACGGCGGTGAACCCAAGCGCAATGGTGCGTACGACACGGTGTTCAATCCCTCCGCGCAGGTCGGCTCGTCCTTCAAGCCCTATGTGCTGGCCACCGCGCTGAAGAACAACTTCAGCATCAAGTCGATGATCGACGGCCACTCACCGCAGAACTTCGACGGCCTGGGCAACAACCTGCCCTTGGGGCAGAAGGGCGGCTACCTCGTCCACAACGACGCAGGTGACGGGAAGATGGGCGTCATCACCCTGGTCAAGGCGACGGAGATGTCGGTCAACACCGCTTACGTCAAGCTCAACCTGCTGATGAAACCGCAGGAGGTCGCCAAGACGGCGGAGGACTTCGGCGTTCCGGCCACGTATTTGAATAAGTTCGACCATCAGGGCGGTCTCGCTCTCGGTATCGCCAACATTCCGGCGGTCTACCAGGCAGCGGGCTATGCGGCCTTCGCCAACAATGGCACGGCGATCACCCCGCATCTGATCACAAAGATCGTCGACGCGAGCGGCAAGAGCATTCCCCTGCCGTGGCGGAGCCACCGGGTCCTGACTGAGGATCAGGCCGCGCAGGCGACGGTCGCGATGCGCGCGGTCGTCACGACGGGAACGGGTAAGCGGGCCAACATCCCCGGCCGGCCGGTCGCCGGCAAAACCGGTACGACCGAGGGGAACGTGGCCGCTTGGTTCGTCGGCTACACCCCGCAACTGTCCGCCGCCGTCACGATGTTCAGCACCAAGAACAAGACGATGACGAACATCCCCGGCTTTCAGGGGAAGAGCGTCTACGGTGGCACGATCCCGGCGGAGATCTGGAAGTCCTTCATGATGAAGGTCGCCGACAAGGCGAAGTGGGCGCCCAAGGACTTCAAGACTCCCACCTACGACGGCAGCATCAAGCAGCTGTGGGACACCCCGAAGGCGACTCCCACGCAGACGTCGGCGGCCCCGTCACCGACCACCACGCCCCCCTGCCAGGGCAACGGCAACGGCCACGGCCAGCCATGTCCGAATTCGTCGAGCCCGTCGACCACGACGAGCCCCGGCGCGGGTCAGCCCTGCGACCAGTTCAACATGCCGTTGAACTGTAACCAGGACCTGCCACCGTCGACACCGCCGTCGAAGTCGTGGTGCGCCAGTTACAAGAGCAGGCACGGTACGGACTATCCGGGCTGCTCGACCAAGACCACGCCACCCCCCGGCGGCGGCGGCGGCGGCACCGGCGCCCTGGGTGCCGCGCAGCCGCCCGCGAGGACCGAGGAATAGCGTCCGTCGTTCGACCACAGCGGTCCCCGTCCGATTCTGGGCGGGGACCGCTGGTCGTTGCTGGAAGCTTCCTGTGACCCCGGGGTGTTCATGCACAGGCTGTGGAGAACCAGGGAATAATCTGCGTGCATGTCGCAGTCTTCGTCCGACGCGGACGTGCTCGCGGGGTTCGGGGGCTCCACCGGTGACGGTGGGCCCGGGCCTCACGACGGAGCAGCAGGGTCCTCCTTCCGTCGTCTCGCGGGGGTGGTGCCGCTGCTGCTGGCGAGCAGCCTGTCCGTCTGCGCGCTGGGCTTCATCCAGAAGATCCCCTGCCAGTCGCGGTCGTTCGACTTCGGGCCCACCGTCACACACGCCTGCTACACCGACATCTATCCGCTGTACTTCGGGCGTGGGCTGGCCGACGGCAAGATCCCGTACTTCGACAAGATTCAGGAGCCGGTCGAGTACCCGGTGCTGACCGGCTGGTTCATGCAGGCGGTCAACACGGTGGTGCACTGGTTCGTGCACCCGGCGGGCGACCTCAATGCGGTGCACAGGGGCCAGGCCATGGCGTTCTACAACATCACCGCGCTGGTGCTGGCCTTGCTGGCGATCGTGACCGTCTTCGCCGTCGCCTACGCCGCCGGGCGAAGGTCCCGCAAGGCCGGGCTGATGGTGGCCCTCTCACCGGGGTTGTTGCTGGCGGCCTACATCAACTGGGATCTGCTCGCGGTGGCGCTGGCCGCGCTGGCGGTCGCCGCCTGGGCACGCAAATGGCACGTCGGCGCCGGGATCCTCCTCGGTTTGGCGATCTCGGCGAAGTTCTATCCGGTCATCTTCCTGTGGCCGTTCCTGCTGCTGTGTGTGCGGGCCGGCAAGTGGCGCGAGTTCGGCAGGCTGTTCGCGGGAACGACGCTGTCCTGGCTGGTCATCAACGTTCCGGTGATGCTCTTCGCCTGGGA
>JAOPYO010000205.1 GCA_025964575.1 Actinomycetes bacterium | reverse complement strand
ACCCGAGCTACGCCGACTATCAGCGCAAGACCGACCGGACGATCCCGGTCTTCGTCCTGGAGCCCGCGGCGAGCTGACCTGTCGACACCGCTGCCCGAAGGGCCGGCGGCCGTCCACCAGCACGGCGCTGGCGGCGCCCAGCCCAGCGCCGCCGACGTCGCGCCCGTCGTTCATGTTCATCCGGGTGCCGTTCCCGTTCCCGGTGTCCGGTTCGATGCGGACGTGGCGCTGGGATAGTGGGATTCCTGTCCAGCGACCGCTACCTGGACAGGAATCCCGCCACGAACGGAGCAGCCCGATGAGCCGCCACCTCCAGGTCACCTTCGACGCCCACGACCCGCGGGCGCTGTCGGCCTTCTGGCGCGACGTCCTGGGCTACGTCCACCCCGGCCCGCCCGGAGTCGAGCTGCCCGAGGACGCCGACCCGCTGGCCGCGTGGGACGACTTCCTCGCGCGGGTCGGCGTACCGGAGGAGCAGCGCAACACGAGATCGGCCATCGAGGACCCGGACGGGCACGGCCCACGGCTGTTCTTCCAGCAGGTGCCGGAGGTCAAGGTCGCCAAGGACCGCGTCCACCTCGACGTCCGCGCGGCTCCCGGGCTGCAGGGAGAGGAGCGGATGGCGGCGCTGGAGGTCGAGTGCGAACGGCTCGTCGCGCTAGGAGCGACGCGGGTACGTCGCTACGAGCCCGCTCCCCCGATGAGCGCCGGCTTCATCGTGATGACCGACCCCGAGGGCAACGAGTTCTGCCTGGACTGACGTCGGATGAAGTTGGCATTTTGGTGGATCTCGGCCAGGGCTGTGGTCAGCCACCGGCCGCCCCGACGCTGATGCGTAGGCAGCAGCGGCGCCAGCCGCTCCCACTCCACATCGGTCGTGGCCGGTATCGGTCGACCCGGGCCGCCCAAGGTTTTGAACGTGATCAATAACGTGTGCCGAGGGTTTCCGTCGGAGAGGTGAGGCGTCCCATGGGATCACGTGTGGCTGTTGTCTGGATCGGCCTGCTGGTGATCGTCGCGCTGGTCGGCGGGGGCTGCGCGTACCTGCTCGTCGGCAGGCACCGGAGCACGACCCCCGAGCAGGTCGCGCAGGCGTACTTCAAGGCCTGGCGGAACGGCGACCTCGACACGATGGGCACCCTGGTCGCGGACCCACCCGCGGACTTCGCCGATCAGCATCGCGCGCTGAGCCGGGCGCTGGGCGTTACGGCGATCCGGCTCGATCAGGGTCCGGTCGTACGGCAGGGAAACGACGGCGCGCGGGCGGACTTCACCGTGACGAGGACCCTGAGCCAGGGAGACTGGAGTTTCAGATCTGCGCTCGTGCTCGTCAGGCGGCACGGGGACTGGAAGGTCGACTGGTCGCCCGCCACCCTGTATCCGGGGCTGGCGGCCGGCGCGACCTGGAAGCTGCAGCAGATTCAGGCGCCGGCGTCCATCGCCGTGGACCGGGCGGGCAAGCCGCTGCCCGGCGGTTCCACCGTGCAGGCCTACCTTCCGGAACTGGCGGGCGACTACGGCGGCGAAGAGGACTCCACCGCGTGGGCCATCGAGCTGCTCGTCCCGGGACGGTTGAAGCCGCAGCAGGTGAAGGTGTTCGGCAGGGCCGCGGGAGGGCGGTTGCGGACCACCCTGGACGGCGGGATTCAGTCCGCCGCCGACTCCGCCGTGCGCGGCGCGGGGAAACCGGCGGCGATCGTGGCCGTACGGCCCTCCACCGGCGAGGTGCTCGCAGTCGCCGACACCCTCGGCGGGCGCGGCGCGTTCGTCGGCCTCTACCCGCCGGGCTCGACCTTCAAGGTCGTCACTGCGGCCGCGCTCGTCTCGGGCGGGATGAGTCCGGGCTCCACCGCCTCCTGCCCCGACAGTGTCGTCACCGGGCAACGCACCATCCGCAACCACGACGGGGTCAAACTGGGGACCACGTCGCTTGGGCAGGCGTTCGCCCAGTCGTGCAACACGACCTTCTCCCAGCTCGCGGTCGAAAAGCTCGGCCCTGGCAAGCTCGCCACCCAGGCGAAGCTGTTCGGCTTCGGCTCGACCATCTCCCCTGGCGTGCAGGCCTACGAGGGCGACTTTCCCGCGCCGCAGAGCGGGGCTGAGCTCGCCGAGGCCGCCATCGGGCAGGGCCGGGTGCAGGCCAGCCCGCTGAGCATGGCGTTGGTGGCCGGCGCGGTCGCCGACGGTGAGTGGCGGCCGCCCCGGCTGCTGTCGGCTCGCCTGCTCCCCAATGGTGCCGCGTCGTCGCCGCACCCGATCCCGAGGACGTTGTTGGACGCGCTGCGCCCGATGATGCGGGCCGTGGTCACTTCGGGTACGGCCGCCGCCGCGGGGATGCCTGCCGGGGTCGCCGGAAAGACGGGTACGGCCGAGTACGACAACGCTGGGCACGCGCACGCCTGGTTCATCGGCTACCAGGGCGACTTCGCGTTCGCCGTCTTCGTACAGGGCGGCGAGTCGGGCCCGCACGTGGCTGCGCCGCTCGCCGCCCGCTTCCTCAAGGCCCGCTGACGCTCCGGCGACTCGAAACGGCGGTGTAGACCACCAGCGCTAGATCAGGGCCAGGACGTCCGGCGGCTCAGGGGAAAGTGGCCTCCGGGCGGAGCCCACGGTCTTCCCTTCGCCGAGGAGCCCATCGACACGACGGTGGCCACCGGGGTGAAGCTCCGCCGCGACCGGCGTTGATCCGACAAGGCCGGGCGGACTTGGGTGCGGTCGTCAGCCACCCAGCCCGCGGCCGCCGTCGACGACGATGCGCTGGCCGGTGACGAAGCTCGCCTCCGCCGAGGCCAGGAAGCTCACCGCGTGGGCGATGTCCTCGGGAGTGCCCATCCGGCCCGCGGGCACTGAGGCGAGATAAGCGTTCCTGACCTCTGCGGTGACGTCCGCGTGGCGCTCGACAGGGACGAACCCCGGCGCGACCGTGTTCACCGTGATGCCGAAGGGGGCGAGCTCACGGGCCCAGCTGCGGGTGAGGCCGATCTGCGCGCTCTTCGCGGTGGCATAGGCGGACCTGCCCGGAGGCGGCCGGTCCGCCACCTCGGAATCGATCTGGATGATCCGCCCGAACCGCTGTGTCCGCATCCCCGGGAGCACTGCGCGCCCGAGTAGCACCGGGCTCTTGACGAAGAAGTCCAACTGGGCCAGATGGTCCTGCCAGGCGACCTCGGACAGCGGGGCCTCCGGCTGAGGGCCGGTCGCGTTCAGGACCAGCACGTCGACGGGACCGAGTCCGCCGGTGATCGCGGCCACGAGCTCGGTGACCTGCCGCTCGTCGGTGACGTCGGCCGGGAAGGCGTCGGCGACCCCGCCGTCGTCGCGGATGGGCGTGGGTGACCTCGAGCAGCTGCGTCTCGCCGCGCAGGCCGTTGACGGCGACGGCGAAGCCGTCCCGGGCGAGGCGCCGCGCGATGGCACTGCCCAGCCCACGCGAGCTACCCGTCACCAGGGCGACGTGCTGCTCGGCCGGGGGCATGCACCCATCATTCCACTCATCGGCCGGGTATCTCAGCCGACGATCGCGACCGCTCGGACCGGGAAGGTGCCCATGCCGCGGACGGGGGCGGGCAGGACGGTCAGCCGTACGGGAACTCCGTCGGGCAGCTGCTCCAGAGCGGTGAGATGTTCCATGATCGGGATGCCCGCGCCGAGCAGCCCGTGGTGGGCTGGGCGGGCCGCGTCGGTGACATCGTCGATGTTGAGGGAGTCGATGCCGATCAGCAGTGCCCCGGCCGTCACGAGCATGGTGGCGGCATCGGCGGTGAGGTAGGGGGCGTCCTGGAAGTACGCCTCGCCGCCCCAGTGCCGGGAGTGCCCGGTGTCGACCAGCACGGCGTGCCCCGCGAGTGACTCGGGGGAGGGGAAGACCTCCGGGCCGATCGCCCGCTCGCCGTGTGCGCGGACGACGACCGTGGGAACGTTCACCAGGCGTTCCAGGGGGAGAGCGGCGAGGTCGGGACCGTCGGCATGGTAGTGGAACGGTGCGTCCAGATAGGTGCCCGTGTTGGCGACCATCCGGATCGTCGCGATGTGGAACGACACCCCGTCGGCGAGCCGGCCCGCCGACTCCTCGCGGCTGGTGTGCGTGGTGATCTCCGGGCCGGGCAGCCCCGGATAGGTGATCATGCCCTGTTCGATCGGGTGTGACAGGTCGACTATGCGCCGTGACATGGTGATGCGCTCCTGGTTCTCCGGTACCCACAGCGAGATGCTCCTGCGGTATCCGCCCATGCTCGCGTACGGGTCCGGAGGTCGAGTCGGCGACCTGCTCTGGAGTGACCGCGGCACTTGGGGAGCCCGTTACGGCTCTGTTAGGTCGTCTTGGGCAGAGTGGTCCCGGTCAGCCCGGATATCGATCACTGGAGTTCGAGCGTGCCCACGGTAAGTGCTGGGGAAGGCCGGGTGTCCTCCCACCGCGCGGTCGCCCCTGTGGTCCCGGGTGGGCTACTGCCCAGGCCTGGGCGTATCTGGGCGTGGGCGCTGCTCGCAGTGATCATTCTCGGAGTCCTTCCGGTGCTGGCGGTCTGGTGGCAGGACACCGTGCCAGGGACCCTGCGGGGGACCGGGGACTATCTGGCGGCCGCCGGGCGCGTCACCGGGCTGTTGGGCTCCTATCTGCTGCTGGTACTGGTGGCGCTGATGGCCAGGATCCCCTGGCTGGACAACCGGGTCGGCTCCGACGTGGTCGCCCGCTGGCATCGCGCCCTGGGCGAATACACGGTGATCCTCCTGGGTGCCCACGCTTGCCTGCTGGTCGTCGGATACGGACTGCAGTCGGGGACCGATCCCATCTCGGAGACCGTCACCGTGGAGCTGTCCTATCCCGACGTGCTCATGGCCACGGCCGCGCTGGGCCTATTGATCATGGTCGGGGTGACCTCGGCACGGGCAGCGCGCCGCAGGCTCGCCTACGAGACCTGGCACTTCGTCCATCTGTACGTGTACCTGGCGATGGCGCTGGCGTTCGCCCACGAGTTCGCGGTCGGCGCCGATTTCTCCGGCTCGCTGCGCAACCGCGTGCTCTGGTCCGCCGTGCACGTCGTGGTCTTCGCCACGCTGGTGGTCTTCCGGTTCGTGGTGCCCGTCGTCCGGTCGGTCCGGCATTCCGTACGGGTGGCCGAGGTGGTCTCCGAGGGGCCTGGCGTGATCTCGATCTACCTGACAGGGCGTGGCCTGGACCGCTTGGGCTGCGAGGCCGGGCAATTCCTCAGGTGGCGGTTCCTGGCCCGGGGGCTGTGGTGGGAGTCCCATCCGTACTCACTGTCGGCCCAGCCGACCGACCGCACATTGCGGATCACCGTGAAGGATCTCGGAGACGGCAGTGGGCGGCTCGGACGGCTGCGTCCCGGCACCCGGGTCTGGTTCGAGGGGCCATACGGGGCGTTCACCGCGCGCCGCAGCCGGATCCGCCCTGGCAGACGGCACGGGAGCCTGCTGATCGCGGGAGGTGCGGGGATCACGCCGATCCGGGCTCTGTTCGAGTCTCTGCCCGGCACAGGGGCCGACGTGATCCTGCTGTATCGGGCGTCACGGCCCGAGGACCTGGTCTTCTGGGGTGAGCTGGAGACCATCGCCCGGCATCGGGGCTTCGGGCTCTACCCGGCGGTCGGCACCCGCGAAGAGCTCCGTTGGGATCCGCTCAGCGCGAGGGCACTGCTCAGTTTGGTCCCCGACACCATACGCCGTGACGTCTACCTCTGCGGTCCCCCGGGCCTGGTCGAGAGCACCACCAGGCAACTGAGGGAGGTGGGGGTACCCCGCCATCGCATTCACGTCGAGGCCTTCGACATGTAGATCGATCCCATAGAGAGGCGCAATCCGCATGATCAAGGTCGGTATGGCGCTGGTGTCCACGGTCGTCGGCGTGGCGCTGTTGCTGTCCTTCAAGTCGCATTCGGCAGGTGCGCCGAGATCCGCGCTCGCCGCTTCGGGTGCGGGATCCAGAACCGCGACCGGGTCAGGTTCCGGCTCGGGCTCCGACGGCTCCGGGAACTCCGGGGCGTCGCCGGCTCCCAAGAACTCCACGAAGCGGCCCAAGGCGCCCGCGCACACCGCGGGCACGAGCGGCACCTTCACCGGAGACCCGATCGGCAACCCCTACGGCACCATGCAGGTCGCCGCGGTGATCCGCAACGGCAAGCTCACCGACATCCGGCTGCTGCAGGAGACCGACGGCGGCCGCAGCCACCAGATCGACGACGCGGCGATCCCCGTCCTGAAGTCCGAGGCGCTCTCCGCGCACAGCGCGAACATCAATGTGGTGTCCGGTGCCACCTTCACCTCGCAGGGGTACGCCCAGTCCCTGCAGTCCGCGCTCGACAAGGCCAAATTGTGAGCAGACGAACCGCGACCGCGTCGATCATGGGTACGGTCATCTCCGTCGCGGCACCGGGTGACACCGACCCGGAGTTGTTCGGCGCCGCCGCCGAGGCCGCGTTCGCCCGGTTGCGCCACGCCGACGAGGTGTTCTCCCCGTTCAAGGAGGACAGCCCGGTCAGCCGGATCAGGGACGGCAGGCTTGCGCTCGCGGACCTTGGGACGCATCCCGACGGCGCCGAGATCAGGGAGATCCTCGCCGTCTGCGCCGCGCTGAAGACCCGGAGCGGCGGGGCCTTCGACGCCTGGGCGGTCGGTGACCCGCCCGCCTTCGACCCCTGCGGCGCGGTCAAGGGATGGGCCGCCGAGCAGGCGAGCGCTGTGCTCGCCGCTCATGGACTCACCTCGCACACCCTCGGCGCGGGCGGTGATGTGAGGGTACGGGGTGGAACCGAGGGCGGTCCCTGGCGGGTGGGGATCACCGATCCGCACCGTCCTGGACGCGTCCTCGCGGTGGCCGAGCTGCCCGACGGCGCGGTGGCGACCTCCGGGACCGCCGAGCGGGGTGTCCACATCTGGGACCCGCGGGCCCGGCGCCCGGCCTCCCACCTGGTCCAGGTCTCGGTCGTCGGGCCCAGCCTGACCTGGGCCGACGGATACGCGACCGCCGCGATGGCGTTGGGGTCCCAGGCGTACGGTTGGCTCACCGGCCTCGCCCGGAGGACCGGCTACCAGGCCCTTACCGTCGACCACGAGACAGGCGTCTGGTGGACCGAGGGGATGGCCGACCACGTGCCCGCGCTGCGCGGACATGCGGTGGCCGGCGAGAGAGGATGACCTCATGAGGGTCTTGGTGGTCGAGGACGAGCAGCGCCTGGCCGCGCATATCGCCGATGGGCTGCGTGACCAGGGCATGGCCGTGGACGTCAGCCATGACGGCGACGAGGCCCTCTACAAGATCCGGCTGCACGGCAGTTACGACGTGGTCGTCCTGGACCGGGACCTGCCGGGCCTTACCGGAGACGAGATCTGCAAGGAGCTGGCCGAATCCGACCACGCCCCCATGATCCTCATGCTGACGGCCCTGGCCGGCACTGAGGACCGCGTCACCGGGTTGTCGCTGGGGGCCGACGACTACCTGGGCAAGCCGTTCTCGTTCGCCGAACTCGTGCTGCGGATCAAGGCGCTCGGGCGGCGCGGCCGTTCCCACGCCGCCACCGTGACGCGGGGTGAGATCACGATGGACACGGTCCGGCGCACCGTCTCCAGGGCAGGACGGCCGATCATGCTGACTGCGAAGGAGTTCGCCGTCCTGGAGGTGCTGCTGGCCGCCGACGGTGCGGTCATGAGCCAGGAGCAGCTCCTGGACCGGGTCTGGGACGAGCACGCCGACCCCTTCACCAACACGGTGCGGGTCACCGTCAACCGGCTTCGCCGCAAGCTCGGCGAGCCGTCGATCATCGAGACCCGGATCGGCTCCGGCTACCGGATCACGGCCTGATCATGACCGAACCCGGAACGCCCACGGAGGGTACGAGTACGGTCTGGGCACTGCGCCTATGGCAGCGGCTGACCATCCGTACCAAGCTAGCCCTCACCTACGCCGGGCTGTTCCTCGCGGGCGGCTCGGCACTGGTCGTGGCCCTCACCGCCTCGCTCTACCGCGAACTCCACGGATCACTGCCGCAGGGTGCGATCCCCGGACGGCTCGACCCCGACCACGACCGGATCATCGGCCTGGCCGACGAGATACGCGACACGGCCGCCTCCCATCTCATGCAACGGGCGCTGGAGCTGCTGCTGGTGGTCGTGGTGGTCTCGGCGTTGCTCGGCTGGTGGATCGCCGGGCGGATGCTGCACCGCCTCACCGCCATCACCACCGCTGCGCGCCGCGCCAGCGAGATCACGCTGCACGAGCGCCTGAACCTGACCGGGCCCGACGACGAACTGAAGGAGCTGGGCGACACCTTCGACACGATGCTCGAACGGCTCGACGCGGCCTTCGCCGCCCAGAAACGGTTCGTCGCCAACGCCAGCCACGAGCTGCGCACCCCGCTGACGGTCACGCGTACGGCCGTGGAGGTGACGCTCGCCAAACCCGCGGTCACCGACGTCCAGTGGCGGGTCATGGCAAAGGACGTGGCACGGTCCACCGACCGGGCAGAGCGGCTCATCGACGGGCTGCTGGCGCTCGCCCGCTCGGATGAGCGGCTCACCGACGTCGAGGAGGACGACCTCGCGGACCTCGCGGCCGAGGCGCTCGACCAGGTCGGTCCAGCCGCCCGGGCCAGGGGCCTGCAGATTACCTCCCGGCTCGATGCGGCGCCGGTACAGGGCAACGTCGCGCTGCTCGGGCGTGCCGTGGCCAACCTGCTGGAGAACGCGGTGAAGTACAACGTGGACGGCGCCGTCCTCCGAGTCCGGACCGCCAGCCGGGGACAATGGTCGGAGCTGACGGTGGCCAATGACGGGGCCGAGCTCACCCCCTCCGAGGTGGCGCTGCTCTTCGAGCCCTTCCAGCGCGGGGAACAGACCAGAGGCCACGGCTCGGTCGGCAACCGTGACGAGTCAGGTACGGGACTGGGCCTGTCCATCGTGCAGGCCGTCACCAACGCCCATGGCGGCCAGGTCACCGCCCGGCCCCGCGCCACAGGCGGGCTGCACGTCACACTCCGGCTCCCTACTCCCTGACCTCCGGCTCCCTGCCCCTCAAGCCGATCCGCCGGAGCGAGGATCCCGTTTGAGAACGTCCTCACAGGTGAGGTAGAGGAGATGGCAGAGAAAAGGAGCAAGCCGACGCCATGAACCGCCGTGCTCCGGGGCGTAAGGGCACCCACGAGAACCCGAGAAGCGCGCTGAACCTCCGTCTGGTCCTCGCCACGTTCGGCCTCGTGAGCTGCACGGCCCTCGCGGTGGTCACATTCTGGGTCGGGATCCCCGCGCTGGGTGTGGTCTTGGCGATCCTCGCGGTCATCGCCGCGGCGGACCTCGTCGTGGTCGGCAGGCGAGTGATCCGTCGGCGGCGGCGCGGCGAACGGCACACTCTTTTCGAATGACCTGCCCGCCCCCGGCGGGCACGGTCACCAGCGGCCTACAGCGTGGATGCCCCGTCCTTCAGGGCGGGGAGGAAACGCGGCACTGTGCTGCACGGGGCCTCCGGTTTTGTCGGTGGTGGTCGTTAGGTTGTTGGCGTGTCCCGGTATCGTC
>JAOPYO010000181.1 GCA_025964575.1 Actinomycetes bacterium | reverse complement strand
GTCCGGATCGAGAACGTCGAGGACTTCATCAAGGTCGGCGAGAAGATCCAGGTCGAGGTGACCGAGATCGACCAGCGCGGCAAGTTGTCGCTGGTGCCGGTCGAGGTCGTCGAGCGTGAGGCCGCCGAGGGCGGCGCCACGGCGGCGGCCGGCGACTCGGCCGCCGACGGCGACGACGCTGCCGGTGGCGGCGACCGGCGCCGGCAGCGGACCCGCAGCAGCGGTGGCCGCGACGGTGGCCGCGATGGCGGCGGTCAGCGCAACTCCTGATCCAGCGGCATGGCGGCCGGCTGGTCTCCGCTCCCGGGTCCACCCTGTGATGGCGGTGGGCGCGAGGTCGGAGGCCGGCCGGTCCCGCTTATAGAGCACAGAAGCCCGAGCCAGAAGAAGTGGAATTGACGTGACGTTGTCGGCAAGGGCGCAGCAGCCGGGCACCACCTACACGGTTCATCCCGGTACGGACGGAGCCGGCCGGGTCCAGCGCACGGTGCTGCCGGGCGGTCTGCGTATCGTCACCGAGACGATGCCGACCGTGCGGTCCGTGGCGTTCGGCATCTGGGTCGGCGTTGGATCCCGGGACGAGGCGATCGAGGACGCGGGAGCGACCCACTACCTCGAGCACCTGCTGTTCAAGGGCACCCGACGGCGGTCCGCCTTGGAGATCTCCGCGGCGATGGACGCGGTGGGCGGTGACCTCAACGCCTTCACCGCCAAGGAGTACACCTGCTACTACGCGCGGGTGCTCGACGAAGACCTGCCCCTGGCGGTCGACATCGTCTCCGACATGGTGACCTCCTCGCTGATCGAGACGGAGGACGTCGACGCCGAGCGCGGCGTGGTCCTCGAAGAGATCGCCATGCGCGACGACGATCCCACCGACCTCGTACACGACGAATTCGCCATCGCGCTCTACGGCGATGCGCCACTGGGCCGGCCGATCCTCGGCACCATCGAGTCGATCAACGCTGCGAGCCGGGACGGCATCGCCCGCTACTACCGCGAGCGCTATCTGCCCCCGAACCTGGTGGTCGCGGTGGCCGGCAACATCGACCACGACGAGGTCGTACGGCTCGTCACCGCGGCGTTCAGCGACTCACTGTCCGGAGACGGACTGCCGAGCGCGCCTCGGATCGGCGGTACCCCGACGCCCAGCCTCCAGAGCGTACGAGTCGTGGACAAGGACACCGAGCAGGCCCATCTGGTGCTCGGCACCCCCGGGCTCTCCCGCACCGACGACCAGCGGTTCTCGCTGGGCGTGCTGAACGCGGCCCTCGGCGGCGGCATGTCCTCGCGGCTCTTCCAGGAGATCCGGGAGAAGCGCGGACTGGCCTACTCGGTCTACAGCTACACCTCGCAGTACGCCGACACCGGCACCTTCGGCGTCTACGCCGGTTGCCAGCCGGCGAAGGCAGAGGAGGTCCTGGCCATCTGCCGCGACGAGATCGCCAAGGCGGCCGCGAACGGCATCACCGCGGAGGAGCTGGCACGCGGCAAGGGTCAGCTACGCGGCTCCATGGTGCTGGGCCTTGAGGACACCGGCTCGCGGATGAGCCGGATCGGCAAGAGCGAGCTGGTCTACCACGAGCTGCTGTCCGTCGACCAGATCCTGGCCAACATCGAAGCGGTCACCCTTGACGACATCAGCAAGGTCGCGGCCAGCGTGCTCGACCAGCCCATGACCCTCACCGCGATCGGCCCCTTCGAGGACCACGAGTTCACCGTCTGACCCGGCATGGGTACCCTGCCGTAATAGGCGTTGGGGGTTTCCGCATTCCTGGGTCCGTGTCGGGGCCAGGAGCGCGGAGTTCGCCACGTGCGGGTTTGTGCTTGAGGCCCCGCTCGTTCTAACGTGCGGCGGATGTCCCCCGAAGAACGCAGGACCTGTACCGCCCTCGACCTGTCGGATCGGACGGTCGACGCCGCCAGGGTGACCCCGGACTTCCGGGACGGAGACTTCAGCAGGACCGACTTCACCGGGCCGGTGAACTTCTCCGGAGCGGTCTTCGAGACCCGGGTGGATTTCAGCGGCTGCGTCTTCACCGAGCGGCCCGACTTCTCCAGGGCTGTCTTCCGAGAGCGGGTCTTCTTCGTCGGCGCCCGCTTCGAGGCCGGGGCCGACTTCCATGAGGTGGACTTCGAGAGGTTCGCCAATTTCGAGAACCTCAAGGTGGAGGGTGAGGCCCGCTTCACCGGAGCCATGTTCCGTACCGGGCTGACCATGGAGAACTCCATCGTCAAAGGGGACCTGCGGTTCGATCGGGCGGACTTCCCCAAGACCAGCCAGATGGGACCTCTCACCGCGACCCGGGTGGACCTCCGGTTGGCCGTCTTCCCTCGCCGGGTGCGGATGATGATGATCGCTGACGAGATCCGCTGCGAACGGTCGATGTTCACCGGTGGTGTGCAGTTCCTGCTGGGAGGCGCGGACATCGTGCTCAAAGACAGCGAACTCGGCCCGGCCTCGCTGCTGGCCATGCACACGGGACTTCATTACCACGAAGATCGGCCTCCGAGGTTGGTCACGTTGTCAGGGACCGACGTTTCCCATCTGACGATCTCCCGGGTGGACCTGTCTGCGTGCAAGTTCATCTACGCGCACAACGTGGACAAGCTGAGGGTCAATGCCGACGACGCCTTCGGCTGGACGCCGCAGAGCCTGTGGATCACCCGGCGGCAGATCAGCGGCGACGAGGTGCGATGGCGCGCCTTGTACGGGTCCGAACGCGGTCGCAGGCTCTGGCGGCCGCCGTCCTCCTGGCCGGACCTCGGCGCGCCCGCCACGGCGAGCCAGGTCATCAAGAGCTACCGGGCCCTCCGGAAGGCACGGGAAGAGGCCAAGGACGAGCCGGGGGCCGCTGATTTCTACTACGGCGAGATGGACATGCGCAGGCTTGGCAAGCGACTCGAGGCACGGGACAACAGGCGGGCCGGGCGGTGGCGCGGCTGGCTGAGCTCACGGGGCGAGTACACCCTGCTCTGGCTCTACTGGCTGACGTCGGGGTACGGGCTCCGGGCCTGGCGGGCGTTCACCGCGCTCGCGGTCGTGGCGGTCCTCTCGGCGGGGGCATTCGACCTCTGGGGCTTTCCGACGAGCGCGCATCATGACTACGCCTACTGCCTTCAGTTCACGCTGAGGGCGGCCACGTCGTTCCTGCGCGGCACGGACCAGACCCTGAGCACGGCCGGTCAGTGGATGGAACTGGCGCTGCGGCTGATCGGGCCACTGCTCTTCGGCCTCGCCGTGCTCGCTCTGCGCGGCCGCGTCAAACGCTGACCCGTTGAGAAGGGCTATCCATAGGATGTCTGCATGAGCATCCTGCCGTCGTGGACGTAGGATCCGGATTCGTGACCGTCACCGAGGAGGGGTACGACCGCGGGAAGCGTGACCAGACCGGACAGCAGCGGACCGGCCCACCCACCGGCCGCGACCACGACCGTGCCGGCCGTCCACTCCCGCTCGGCGGTACGGATCCGTACGCATTGATCGAGCGGCTCGATCGCGGTCACCGGCGTCTCATGAGCAAGGTGCGCACCGAGCTCGACGGCCAGCCGGGCCATCGCGGCCGTCGCACGATCCGGGTCGAGCACGCCTGCCTCGGGGTGGAAGACCACCGGGCCCTCGGAGACCATTCCCGGCCAGCGTTCGGCGGCCTCGGCCGAGCCGAGCAGTTCCGTCGGCACGCCGTCGGCCTTCAGCAGCGCGGCGATCAGATCGATCTCGGGTTGCGAGCCGTGGTCGAGCCCGCCGGTCAGGGTGAGCAGGGACTCTTCGGAGGCGATTTCCAGCTCGCGCCAGAGCTCTCCGGCCCGGCCGGTGAGCTCGACGTAGAGAGGATCCGGATAGGCCCGGCGGAAGATCCGGGAGCGGCCGTGCGAGCTGCCGTTGCGATGGCCGGGGGCGTACATCTCGAACGCCGCCACGGAACGGCCGCGGCGGGCCAGTGCCCAGGCCGTGGAGGACCCGGCCAGGCCCAGACCGATGATCGCGACGTCGATATCGGTCATGCGCTCACTCCGGGGATCCATGAGGCCCTGTGCGGGTATTCCTGGTACGGGTCGTACGGCGTCAGCTGGTCACCGGCGGAAGGTAGATGGCCCAGTGTCGGCGGTTGGAGGCGGTGTAGCCGTACCGGCGCCAGCCCGTCAGGTAGCTCGGCCGTGCACCTCCCCGGGTGAGCACTGCGAACGACCCTCGGTGCCGGGCGGCCGCCAGTATCGTCTGTGGGGTAGTTGCTGGGTTGTCCTCGCTCACCGCCGCCGACGCGCATCCCGCATAGTAGGCGACATACGGATCCTGGGAGCCGGCGAGGGTGCACGGCGGCCGGACCCCGAGCCGATGCAACTGCCCGGCCAGCCCCTGGATCGCGTCCCGGCTTCTCCTCTGATCGGCCACCCGATGCCGCAGCACGAGGTGCTGGGTGCCGAACTGGGCGGCCAGGATCAGTCCTGCCACCAGGAGCGCCCAGGGGCGGGCGCGGTCGCGGGCCCCCGCCACCAACCTGTCGACGAGGACCCCGACGGCGAGCGCCCACAGCGCGTACGTCGGCATCAGGAACCTCGGCGCCGCGTACGGGATCAGGAAGAGGTACGGAACGGCCAGCACGGCGCCGCACGCCACGGCCATGGCCACCGCGCCCCGGGTCTCCCTGGCCACGACCAGCCCACCGGCGACCAGGATCGGCAGGGCCAGCCACCACACCGACAGCATCGGATGGTGCCACGGAACCCCGCACGGCCTGCACAACGTCGGCCCGTTGAGCGAGCGCAGTTCCATTCCGATCGCGACATGCCACCCCATCCCCCCTTCGGTGGCGTCGGCCGCCCGCAGTCTCCCCAGCGGTCCGCCGAACCGTGCGTACGCTTCGGCCAGCCAGGGGGCCGCTCCGAGGACCGAGCCCGCCACGATCACCGCCGGCACCCGGACCCGGTGGCCCCGGGCGGCCAGCCCGGACAGCGTCAGGACCAGGACGAGGAAGGCCGCGTCGGTGGGCCGCATCAACGCCGTGAACGCCAGGCTCGCACCGAGGGCCGTGAGCGGACCCCGGCCATCGTCCCGTACGGCCCGCAGGTACCAGCCGGTCGCGGCGACCGCCCCATAGGCGACGTACAGGTTCGGCATCACCTCGTTGCCGTAGAACTGCACCACCCACAGGCTCGTGAACAGCAGCGTGGCGAGCGCGACGACCTGCCCGCGGAGCAACGCCGACCAGGGCCAGAACGCCACCACCAGACCGGTCGCTGACAGCACCGTCATATAGAGGTGGAGTGCCGGCACGGACGTGGTCAGCGCGACCAGCGGAGCGGGGAGCAACGTGATTCCCCGGGACCTCGGCGCACTGAAGTACTCCGTCGGGACATGCGGGTTGACCTGGCTGAGGTAAACCGTCTCATCCCACCCGAGATCCGCTGCGGACACGAACACGATCTGCGCGATGGCATAGGCGACAGCCACCATGACCAGCGGGGCGACCGGGCTTCGGAGTCTGATGGTGATCACGGAGGCAAGCTAGGAATCCGGACGGAGAAATCCCCGGAAACGAGGGCCACAAGGGTGAATCTTTGCCGGGCGTTTTGAATATCTTTCATGTCTTCGGTCTCGAGCGGGCGGCGCAGTCCCCCCGCGATAGGCTCGACGATGCGTTGGAGACGGGGAGGATGATCGTGATCAAGGTCGGGGTATTGGGTGCGCGGGGCAGGATGGGCGCCGAGGTGTGCCGGGCGGTCGAGGGCGCCGAGGGGATGGAGCTCGTCGCCGGGGTGGACCAGGGCGACTCGCGGGACGCGTTGACCTTCGCGGACATCGTCGTCGACTTCACCCAGCCCGGGGTGGTCATGGACAACCTGCGCTGGTGCATCGAGAACGGCGTGCACGCTGTCGTCGGCACCTCCGGCTTCGACCCTGCCCGGCTGGAGACCATCCGGGAATGGCAGGCGGCTCATCCGGGGGCCAACGTGCTCATCGCGCCGAACTTCGGCGTCGGTGCCGTGCTGATGATGCACTTCGCGCAGATCGCCGCCCCGTTCTTCGACTCCGTCGAGGTGGTCGAGTTGCACCACCCGAACAAGGTCGACGCCCCGAGCGGCACGGCCTACCGCACCGCCGAGCTGATCGCCGAGGCGCGCGGCAAGGCGGGTGTCCCGGCCTCACCCGACGCCACCACCACGGAGATCGCCGGAGCCCGCGGCGCCGATGTCGATGGGGTGCGCGTCCACGCCGTACGCCTGGCGGGGCTCATCGCCCACCAGGAGGTGCTGCTCGGCGGGCACGGTGAGATCCTGACCATCCGGCACGACTCGATGAACCGTGAGTCGTTCATGCCCGGGGTGCTGCTGGGGATCCGGGCCGTCGGCGGTCTGACCCAGCCGCTCACCGTCGGCATCGAGCCGCTGCTCGGCCTGGTCTGACGGCTCGATGGACTTCACCGCAGAGCCCTGGGAGTATCTCGGCGCCGATGAGGCGATCGACATCGAGCATCCGCTCGTCCAGACGACGGCCGCCCAGCTGCCGGCGGGGGAGGGTGATGCCGTCTTCGCCCGCGCCGCCTTCGAGCTCGTGCGTGACACGATCACTCACTCGATGGACGCCGGCGACCGGCGAGTGACATGGCGGGCCTCCGACGTGCTCCATGAGCGGACGGGTCTCTGCTACGCCAAGTCCCATGCGTACGTGGCGCTGCTGCGGGCAGCGGGCATCCCGGCCGGCCTCTGCTACCAGCGGCTCGCCTGCGACGAGGCCGGCTCGGCGCATGCCCTACACGGGCTCACGGCGGTCTGCCTCGACGGCTCCTGGTTCCGCGTTGACCCACGCGGCAACAAGCCCGGCGTCCAGGCGGAGTTCTCACTCGGAGAAGAGCGGCTCGCCTATCGGGTACGGCCCGAACTCGGCGAGATCGACTACCCGGAGGTCTACGCGAGTCCCCATCCGGCCGTGCTTGACGCACTTCAGCGGCATGACGACTGCCTGGAACTGTGCCGCGGCCACCTACCGGCCGAGGCCTGAGCGTCCCGGTACACATTGCCGGATGGCGGAGATCGCCTTGGCGCTCACGGACGCTCTACTGTACCGTCCGGACGGTAGAGTAGGAGCATGCCGGTGATCAGAGGAGGGGCGGCCCTGATGGCTTGGTTGCTGCTGGTCGGCGCGATCGTCTCCGAGGTGACTGCGACGCTGGCGCTGCGCGGTATCGCCAATGGGATCCGTCCGGTCCCTGCGCTGATCGTTGCGGCGGGATATCTCATCTCGTTCGCTTTGATGGCAATGGCGTTGCGCACTTTGAACGTCGGCATCGTCTACGCCGTGTGGGCGGGGGCCGGGACCGCCGGAACGGCGGCCATGGCCGCGGTGCTCTATGACGAGCGGCTGAACCTGACCGCTGTGGCCGGCATGGTCGTCATCGTCGTCGGCGTCGCCATTCTGGCCAGCTCGGGGGCGGCCACCCACGAGTGACCCTCACCGTCAGTGGGTGATGAAGCCGTATTTCGTCAGGATGGCGAGACCCTCGGCCGAGGTCAGCCAGGCCACGAAAGTTTTCGCCTGGTCTTGGTGGCCGCTCTTCTCGAGCACCGCGGCGGGATAGGCGGCCGTGACGTTCTGAGCCGCCGGGATGGGCACGCTGCTGGCGGCGGCGCCGGCCGACTTGATATCGGTGATGTAGACGATCCCGGCGTCCGCCTCACCCGTACGAACCCGGGTGAGCACGGAACGTACATCGATCTCCTCCGACTTGGGCACCACGGTTACGCCCGCCTTGGTGAAGACCTGCAGGGCATACCGGCCCGACGGGGTGGTGGGGGCGCCGAGCACCACGCGCAGCCGGGGATCGGCGAGGTCGGCCACTCCCTGGATGTGCTTCGGGTTGCCGGGGGCGACGGCGATGGTCATGGAGTTGTGCGCGATGGTCCGGCTTTCCCCGGTGAGCTTGCGCGCCTCGTTCATGGACTGGACGTCGGCGGTCACGAGCACATCGGCGGGTTTGCCGTCCTTGAGCTGGGCGACGAGGTCCTGCGAGCCGCCGAATGAGGTGCGGACCGTCATGCCGCGATGGGTCTGCTGATATCTCGTGTCCAGTTCGGCCATCACCTCGGTCAGCGACGAGGCGGCGAACACTGTGATCGTCTTGCTGGAGGAGGAGTCACCGCACCCGGCGAGGGAGGTGAGCCCGAGCAGGAGGCCGGCCAGGCAGGCAGCGAGGCGCCTCATGGCAGCCGTGGGGGACGGGTGGTACAGGAGGGCATATCCGCGATCCTATGGGGACCCGTCCGGAGAGGTCCTTTTGACGAGGCCTCACCGTAGAATCATACGGCGACGTGCCCGACCTGTGATCATCAGGAGTTCCGGAGATTGTCGGCGCCGCGCCCTAGAGTTCGGAGTGCCAGAGCCATCCCCCCTTTGCCCGGAGGCCCGAGAATGCCCCTCGATCTGCTGGACCTGCTCCCCGATGACTGGCGGGCCGTCCTGGAGCCGCTGCTGGATCCGCTCCCGACGGCCGCGCTGAGCGCCTTCGTGGCGGGGGAGTACGAGCAGCAGACGATTTATCCGCCCCGGGAGGACCTGTTCAACGCCTTCCGGCACTGTCCCTATGACGGAGCCCGGGTGCTGATCCTCGGCCAGGACCCCTACCACGGCCCCGGTCAGGCGCACGGGCTGAGCTTCAGTGTCCGCGACGGCATACGGATCCCGCCGTCTCTGCGCAACATCTACAAGGAAATGGCCGCCGACCTCGAGGTGCCGGTGTCGCCGAGCGGCGACCTGACCCCCTGGGCGGACCAGGGTGTGCTCCTGCTCAACGCGGTCCTGACCGTACGGGCGGCAGCGGCCGGCTCGCACGCCAAGAAGGGCTGGGAGGAGTTCACCGACGCCGCCATCCGCGCCCTCAACGCCAAGGAGGAGCGGGTCGTGTTCGTACTCTGGGGCGCCTACGCGCGCAAGAAGGCGAAGCTGATCACAGGCTCCCAGCATGTGGTGATCGAGTCGGGACATCCCAGCCCGCTCAGTCAGAAGAGCTTCTTCGGCACCCGCCCGTTCAGCGCCGTCAACAAGGCCCTTACCGACGCGGGACTCCCGGAGATCGACTGGAAGCTCGGCTGACTAGATGTACTCGGCCGGGCTGTCGGTGACAGTCGGCTGAGTGGTGGGAGACCATCGGGTGCGGTGCACATAGTCGAATCCATGACGGGCCTCGGTCGGCGGGAGAGCGACCGTCCACCGAACCCGGCCCTGATCAATGAATTCCGCGACGCCGAGCGATGAGCAGCATTGTCGGCCGACGTAAACGCCCTGGTCACAGCTTCACGCAGAATTTCGGAGTCCGACACCCGCCCTCTGCGCCGCCGAGTGCACCCATCAGGCGGTTGGGGTGCCAGGGGTGGGTGTTATTCCAAGTGAACGCAGACCTCGCTGAAATCGCCTTGTCGGCATAGGTCGATGCTTTCGCAACGGGATTGACTCGTATCTGACTAAAGCATAGAATACATTGAATTGGCTTTGGCCAAATAGAAAAACAAATAAAAGGGCCGGATTGACTGTCTGACGTGTGCTATCCGCTAAGTTGACGTGGAGAGGCGGATCATGACCGCCAGTGCCGATCTCATCATCATCGGTGGCGGAGTCATCGGGTGCTCCATCGCAGAACGTGCCAGGAAGCGCATGGATCACATCTCCCTCATCGAGGCGGCTCCGATGCTGGGTATCGGAGCGTCCTCCGCGGCGATCGGCGGGATAACCCCGCAGAGTGGCGATTTCTGTCTCGGCCCGCTGGGCGCGGTAGCGCAACGCAGTAGAGAACTCTATCCGGCCTGGCTCGCCAGAATATGTCATGAGGCACAAATGGAGATTCCCGTCCTGAACACGGGGCAGCTCCAGATAGCCCTTGACGCCCTAGAGCTGGCGAGAATCCACGAGGAGATCATGCCCAACCTGGTGGCGCGGGGGATAGCGGCGCTCCCGCTCACCAGACGGCAGTTGCTGGCCGAGGAGCCGCTTCTGGCCAATGCCGTGCTGGGCGGGTTGCTGCTGCCCACCGAGCTCGCCATTGAGCCCGAGCTCCTCATGAAGGCCCTGCGCACGATTCTGTTGAGGGACGAACAGGTACGCGTTCTGCTGTCCACGACCGCGGTGGAATTGTCCGCTACCGGAGATGCCGTTCAGGTCTCACTGGCCGACGGCACCACGATCTGCGCAGAGCAGGTGGTGGTGGCGGCGGGTCATCTCAGCAACCCCCTGCTTCATCTGCCGGACCAGGTCATGTTCCCGGTGAAGGGACAGGCCTTGGAGTTCGCCGCGGAACGCGGCGGGCGCCACCGGCTGCACCGTCAGTGCTACGCGCGGACACCCGCCCCCGACGGCTGGCGGACGGCCTACGCCGTGCCTAGGCAGGACGGCAGGGTCACCGCGGGCGTTACCTACGAGGCGGGGGTGACCGATACCAGGCCCACCCGGAGCGGCCGGGAGTCGATCGTCGCGGGGGTTTCGACGCTCATCCCCGCCGCGACCCGCTGGCGCATCTCGCGGCACTGGGCGGGCATCCGGCCGGCGAGCAGCGACGGGGCTCCCCTGATCGGTCATGTCGACCAGGGCGGTCGGGTCATCGCGGCCACCGGCCATTACGGGCTCGGCATCACGCTCGCTCCGGTGACCGCCGACCATGTCACGACGCTGCTGGCGGGCGACGAGATCGACGAGGACCGCGCGGTCGAGATGAAGGTCTGCGATCCGGCGCGGTTCGACCTTGCCACCGGTTGAGCGGCCGCATCACTCTCGGTAGGGGGTCGCGAGCTCCCAGACTTCGTTGAACCGGTTGATCCGCGTCTTGACCTTGTCCTGGTCGAGGACCAGCCGGGTGTTGGTGATGGTGGGCCGCGGCTCGCTGTGGACCTGCATGGCCGGGGTCGTCTCGTAGCTGACCGTCTCGTCGAACAGGATGAAGTCCAGCTTCCACGGCCCCGGGATGACGCTGGGATCGAGCACCCGTACGTCGATGTTGTGCTCGAGTTGCCAGCGGCAGATCCGCGTGAAGTCCGGGTCCATGGCGAAGTCGGCGCGGTCCAGGATGAACACCCGCTGGATCGTGACATCCCGTTTGGCGACCTCATGCTGGATCTCGAGGTAGAGCTGACCGAGGTCGCTCATCCAGAACCCGGCCGCGTCCACTGAGGCCAGGCTGGTCGCTCGGATCGAGAATCGCACATTGCGGGTGAGGGCGAGGAGCCAGTCGCGGTCCTCGCCGTCATAGGCGACCTCTCCGCCCTTGCCCAGCTCCCTGAGGAGCTGTGACATCCGCGCGATCTCGGTTTGGGCGAACCGGTAGATCAGCGGGATGGGATCGGGGTTGATCTCGGTGGCGTTCCGGACGAACTGCGTCACGACCTCGGTGGGGAGTGCCGACCCCTCGACCATCCCGAACAACTCGATGGTTGTGGTGATCTTCGAGAATCCCTGTTCGACCAGCAATTGCATGGCCGCGTGATGGTCGGTGAGTTTCTGCTCCAGCTGTGCCAGTCGTTCGTCGAACTCGATGAGAAACTGGGCGACCAGGATCACGCCGCCCGTAAAGACCGAAACCGTGAGCACCCATATCTGCGGAGTGTTGGGCACGAGGTTGGTCAGCAGGTATACGAATGAGCCGGTGAAGGCGGTGAGCAGTATCTTACGCAGAGCAGAGGAATAGCGTCTTTGTGCGCTATCGTTGAATCCCCTGCTCATGCGCCCCCGCTTTACCTTCGGCAACAGCACTCAGCAGAGTGAGAGTGTTTAGTGCTAGCTGATCGCGGATTCGGCTCACCGAGGCTTCCCACTGTGTCGTGAAGCCCGGACGCTTGTCAAGGCTGTGCCAGAGTGGCATTAGCCGCAAATCCACTCGGGCGCCCGGCATCCAGAGATGGAGCAGGTGGTCGACGGCGGGACGGAGTTTGGCGATCGTTTGGGGCAGTTCTCCTGAACCCATACGGCTGCGTTCGATGAGCCCGAGCAGCGTCGTGAGCAACCAGTCGTGCAGCGCCAGGTCCTCGCACAATTGGAGCACCGCGGGTAGGGCATGATCGGTCAGGGCGAGGCTGACAGTTCGCAGTTCGCTGTTGACAATGATGAAGGAGAGATGGTCGGTGGTGCCGTTTCCGCCGTTTTGGAGTACCCAGCGCAGCGTGGTCCGGGCGGTTCTGAACGGAGGAGATCGGTCCAGATCCGGCCACTGCTGCACACCGTCCAGAACCCGGTCGCAGATCGCGCCGAGATCGAGGCCTGGCGCGGGCCGAGGGTCCGCCGTCAGCCCCCTGGCCAAGTCCGCCCAGCCGATCCTGCCGATCGTTTCGACGACTCCCGGCCGGCCCAGGAAGTGCGACCAGGGGCGCCGGTAGTCGACATCGCTCTCGACGAGCCTGGCGTGGGCGGATCCCTGCGCGATCCTGCCCCCGGTGATCGTCGCCCGCGCGGCCACGGTGCCCACCGCACGGGTTCTGGCACCGGACGCCGCCGTGAGTGTGCAGTCGATGCCCGTGAGCACATCGGCGGAGGCGCCGTACCCGATCGGCCGATCGGAGGTGCGGACCCGCTCGCCCGGCAGTAGCCGGAGTGCGTACGGCAGGGCGTTCTGCGGGATCGCTGCGGAGTTGAGCAGCAGCCCGGTACGCACCTCACCGGTGGTCAGCATGGAGCCGGGGGGTCGGCCATCGTTCAGGTTCCGCCCGTGAAGACATACGCGATCCTGTCCACGACCTCGGCTGACACCGGTAGACGCTCCGCCGCACTGCGCGCGGTCACCTGGTCCAGCACGCCGGGAGGAACGGAGACCTGGCTGAGGATCGTCCGTACGGCGTGCTCGACGGACAGGAACCGGGAGGAGAGGACCGAGAAGGTCCGATAGGCGCTGAACGGCTGTGCCGACGGGTTGAGTTGCAGGACCGGCGGCAGTTCGTCCCAGTAGTCGGGGAGACCGGCAGGGGAGAGGGGCCGGGGCTGCGCCACCGGCTCGCCCTCGTTCCTCAGCAGGCCGAGGCGGAGCAACTGCCAGACGGCCGCGAGGAAGGCACAGGACCAGAGCCGCCGGTCCTGCTCATCGTTCCACAGCTCGACATCAGTGAAGATCGAATGGTGGCGTGCGGAGTTCTGCCGGGGCGGAGCCCAGGGGGACGCCGTGCCCATCGCCTCGTCGATCTCACCGGTGGCCGAGCGCTCGCCGTTGCACAGCCAGCCGGCCTCGTGCACCGGCGGGCGGGACCCGTTGCTGCCGGGCGCGGGTTCGGGGACCAGCCGGCCCACCATCAGTTCCGCGAGCGCCACCCCGTCGGCTTCGGCACAGGCCGACTCGCGGGCGATGTAGTCGATGCGCAGCTTGCTCTCGTCGGCCGCGGCGAGCAGGTCGGGGATCACTCTGGCCGGAGTGCTGAAGCGGGTGAAATAGTCGTCGATGAGAAAGCAGGTGCTGATGCGCGCCGTACGGCCGCGGAGCAACGAGTTGTACTGCTGCTCGAGAGCGTGCGCCCATGGGCTCACTCGCTGGAAGTGCAGCCGCAGCGCCTCCGGCCCGGCGGCGAAGTCCTCCATGTAGAGATGGCCGAGCTCCACCGACACATGCGACAGCGGCAGCGAGGTGACCCGGGGCTCCGCGGTGACCTCACCGAAGGTCGAGGTCATATCTCCGCCCACGCCTTCTCGTCCACCAGCCGCAGGGCGAGATCGTCGAAGGCGGCGATCGTGGCGGGATTGGCGATCTGGCTGGCCCAGACATCCCGGTCGGAGAGCAGCTGCTCGCGCCACTGGAGGACCGGGTCGAGGGGGATGGTGGAGATGACGACCGTACGGCCAAGCCGCTCGGTGCGGGCGAGTTCCTGAAGATCTCGGTTGCACTCGCGCAGCCAGGCCACCTGGGTCGCCTGCAGCCCCGCGAGTTCGGGTGAGTCGGGGTTAACGACCGCGGTGCGCACGAAACGGATCGCGTTGGTCAGATCCTCGCGGTCATGCCCGCGCTTCACGCCGTTGTCCAGCAGCCCGCGATCGCCGTAGACCAGCCCCGACGCGGCCATGACATGCTGTTTGGTCCATCGGTGGAACACCAGCCACCGGGCCCCGATGCTTCTCATGTCAGGGTGGGCGGTGGCGGCGAGCATCATGTCGGCGGCGTAGGAGCGGCCGGCGCTGATGTCCACCAGACACAGCTCGAACTCCTCCTGGAGCCGCAGGAAGAGCTTGACGCAGCGGTTCACCACGTCCTTGGTGATCGAGAACTCCCCACCGCCCCTGTCCCCGGGCATCAGGACCAGCCGTCCGGCGCCCGGCGGCCGTGACCGCAGACTCTCGCGGTCGGTCTCGGCCCAGATGTCGACGCGGTGGGGCTCGGCGACCCTGCCCTGGAGATAGGAGTGCAGCCCGCCCTGGTCGGTGCCGCGCGGGATGGAGTCGAGCCCGAAGATGGCACCGACGGTGGGGGAGCCGAAATCGAAGTCCAGATAGCAGACATCGGAACCGTGGAGGGCACGCCGGTAGATGATGTTGCTACTGGTCACCGAGCGGCCGGTGCCGCCCTTGTCCGAGGTGGCGACGATCAGCGTCGTCATGACGCCCCCGTAGCATCCCTGCGGGCGACGTTCAGGCCATCCAGTTCACGCAGGACCTCGCTGGCGAGCACGGCGGCCGTTCCAGGCCGCACCTGCAGTAGCTCCCTCGCCCGTACCAGACTGGCCTGGACGCGCTGCAGATTGTCGCGCATGGCCGGGCCGGCCTCCGACGATCCGTTCAGCAGCTCGTTGTCGAAGAGGTGCTCGGCCTCGTTGACCAGATCCAGCGCGTGTTCGGTCAAGCGGGCGCTGCGCAGCGGATTGCTCCCGACCAGCTGCGCGGCCACCACGAGGCACTCGACGACGCGCTCGGTGTAGTACCAGGACTGCCGATCGTGGTGTTCCTTGACCTCGGTGAACCGGTTGGACGGCTGGTCCCAGAGGTTTCGGGCTTTCCCGGACTGGATCCGGCGGCGTTCGACGTGGTCCCAGATGTCATCCGCCAGGCTGAGCACGGCGTCGCGCAGATCGGTGCCGCGCGCCATGGTGGCCAGGGCAATGGTGCGCTTGAGCAGGATCGCGGCGAAGTCGGAGACCTGCCAGCTCAGCCGGGGCCCGCCGAGGTCCTCACTGCCGATGAGGTCGATCTCCACGCCCGGGGCGTGCAGGCTGATCGCCGGATCGTTGCTGGTGGCCCGGCGGGTGATGCGCCCGCGCTCGGCCAGTTCCTCGAGGATGTTGCCCACCCGGCGCAGTTCGGCGTCGGTGGCGCGGCGGTTGAAGAAGTTCTGCACCACCATCGAGCTGACCAGCAGGCTGTAGTAGTCGGACTCCTTCCCGTCCGTCGTCCGCCAGGGGATGTCCTCGAGTGGCCAGGTGTTCCGGCCGAAACCTCCGATGATGCTCCAGTACTGCTGGGTCAGCTCCCAGCGCAGTCGCAGCGCCTGGGCGAGACGGACCTGCTCCTCGTTGAGGAGGCCCAGGATGGTGGTGCGCGAGGAGAACAGGTCGGCGATGCCGTCGAGCGCGATGACCGTGAAGTAGAGGTAGGGGTGCGGCTGAGCCACTCCCTTGGGCTGCGGACCGATGTCCTCGGGGGTGGTGATTTCCGGGGCGTCCTTGACGACCCCCCAGCTCCAGCCGCACTCGAACAACCGGTTGGGGTTGTCCAGTTCGCTGGTGAGTCCGGAACCGATGGTGAGGTCCCGGATCCCGGCCCGGATCTCCCGCAGCTCCCGCTGGAGGTCCGCGATGACGATCCGCTCAGAGACGCCCGCCCGGTTCACGACGCCGATCAGCGTCCGGCCCGGAGCCGAATCCGGGGCGAACACGTGCACCGTGAAGCTGCGCAGCAGGCTCACCATGGCGGCGGTGAGCCTGCTGCTGGCCATCGCTTCGAGCTCATCGAGGTCTCTACGCAGATCGTCGGCTCGGATTCCGCTCCGGAAGACCCGGATGAACCCGATGGTGGCCAGCATCAGCGTCACCGACATGGAATAGGAGTCGACCACTCCCACTTCCACCTGGTCCGGCGTCGGATCACGCCCCGGTTCGGAACTGCCGAAATAGCTCCCGCCACTGAACACGGGTGCGCCGTTGTCGTCGGTGTAGCTGGTGACGTAAGTGCGGATCACATCGGTCAGCCGCCGCGGGATCTCCACCGCGTCGCCCAGTTCCCGTAGCACCGCGAGAACGTCGTCCGAGGTCTCGTCGGGACTGTCTAGCCGGAAATTGGACACCACGGACGCCGGGTACATCAGGCACAGAAGTTGCTCGGCATCACTGATGGAGCTGGAGGCATCCCGGCCGCCCCAGACCCATTCGCCGTCCGTGACGATCGCCTTGGCCGCCGCACGCCAGATCTCCAGAAGCTGTTGCCGGGGTTGGATCTTCATAGTCGGTCAGATCGCTTTCCTACCGTTTGATTTACCGATGGCCAGGATCATGCCGCTATAGCCGTCGCGGAGCGGTTTGTCGTCGAGCTCGATGCGCGTGATGAGCGGGCTGTCCGAGCAGTAGCCGTCGAGGCACTCCGCGATGTCGTCGGTGCTGACCGCCACCGCGGGGAATCGACGGTCGCCGACCAGATAACCCGTGGAGTTCTCCATGAAAGCCGCGGCGAAGGGTGCACCGGGCCGAAGCGCCTGCAGGAAACTGCGGGTGGCCGTGTGGAACTCGTCCACTTCCGAAGTGAGTGATTCGGCGACGAAGAACATTGTGCCGATGTCCCACTGCTGGGTGGGGAGGTTGAAGATGCTGTCGTGCGTGACCGAGGCACGGTCGGCCAAGGCTTGCCGGGGGTCCTCCAGCGCGCCGTAGAGAGGGTCGTCGGCCAGCAGGCCCCAGAAGGAGTCCCAGGACGGCCCGAAGCGGGGTATCTGCCGCTCCAGCCACTCGACATTGCTGGCGGCGTACTCCCACATGGTGATGGACCGGCACAGCGGGAGCATGGTGAAGGTCGGATAGAGGTTGGCTCCGCTTCCGACGTCCAGGCCCTGGAGCCGCCCGTCGATCTCGCCATTCTCATGCAGCTCGGAGAAGAAGTCACGGACCGACTCGACTATCTTCTGATCGTCCTGCCGGAGATCCCGGTAGTTGTGATCGTAGTAAAAGCGCGAGTCGAAGTCGTCCCACGGGAACTCGGAATTGCTGCCGTGTGGACGCTCTTGAGTAGGTAGAGGATTCCCCATAAGCATACGCTAATAGATCCGTCCAGGCTCCAGGCTAATCAACGTTACGCTTTGAAAACGTCTTGGCCACGAAATGAGCATCCCCATGCATGGTCGGCCATCGCATATCCCTCTTTTATTGGACTCACCACTGTCTTGGCGGAATTCGCGCTCGAGCGTGTCCGCTCGGGACTGGGGGGTACCGGCGATGCGGCCGCGACCGCTGTGGCGATTGGTGGTGGAGGGATCGGCATGGCGCAGCGGAAAGCCGTTGCGGTGGCAATTCCGGTCTTCTCCACGATCGCTCCGACCCTGTCGACCGCAGTGCATGCGGTCCTGCCGACGCCAAGGTTCACCTCATTTGTCGCGCGCCGGATCCCGAACTTCCTTCCGGCCCGGCCGAGCCCGAACACTGCCGTGCCGCTATGGTAGCCAGCGAAGTCGTGGAATGGTGGGGTATCGTCCAGAAAAGTGTGGAAGTAGGCTGGCCGAGCACCGCCGTGTTGGCACCGTAGCGGTTATTTCCGCTGGTCTCCGCATGGGAGAGTGGATCGGTCGGCCCGAAATGGGATCACAGCGCAGAATCGGTCGAGGATGTCGTCGACGACGGTCATGATGTAGTCGTCGGAGACCGTCGGTGGTCTCGTCACTCCGTTCGCCAACCTGCCGGCCGAGTAAGAGGCCGCGCGGATAGGGCGCTGGATCAGCGAGCGGCGGCCAGGCACAGCCTGGCAAGGCGGAGGAAGGAGTCGGCCCGGGCTTGGCCGTCGACTGACGACAACGCCGCCAGGCGAAGCCTGGGCGTCGCGAG
>JAOPYO010000136.1 GCA_025964575.1 Actinomycetes bacterium | reverse complement strand
GACCACGCGGACGAGCTCACACCCGCCTTCCGCGACATGCTCCACACCGGGCAGACCCGTTCTGCGATGCAGGCGCGTGCGGACGAGCGGTTGCGGACGGCAGTGCTCGATGCGGTCCAAGACGCCTTCAACGGCTATGACCTGCTCGTGTCGCCCACGCTGGCCGTCACCGCCGTCATCAACCGCGACGACGGGCTGACCACCGGGCCTTCCGAGATCGGGGGGGTGCCGGTCGACCCGTCGATCGGCTGGTGCCTGACGTACCCGTTCAACTTCACCGGCCACCCGGCGGCCTCGGTGCCCGCGGGTCTGGCGAATGGGCTACCCGTTGGCCTGCAAGTCGTCGGACAGCGCCACGACGACGCCGGCGTCCTCGCGGCCAGCGAGGCCTTCGAGGCCATCTCACCCTGGATGGACAGCTACCCGTACTTGGTGGCTCGGTGAATCCACCGACCGCGAAGTCCGACGGATCGGCCGGGGACGACCGCCCGGTCACGATGGCAGACGTCGCGCGCCTGGCGGGCGTCTCGCCGGCCACGGTCTCGCGTTGCCTCAACGGCGGCAAGGTGAGCCCGCGCATCACCGAGGCCGTCAACCGCGCCATCGCCCAGCTCGGCTACCGCCCCAACCTGGTCGCGCGAGGCCTGCGCAAGCAGGTGTCGAACGTGTGGGCCTGCGTCATCTCCGACATCGAGAACCAGTTCTTCACCGCGATGGTCCGCGGAGTCGAGGATGTCGCCCGGGAAGTCCACCACTCCGTCGTCCTCTGCAACACCGACGAGGACATCGAACGCGAGGCCGAGTACCTCCGGCTGATCGTTTCCCAGCGGATGGCAGGCGTCATCATCTCCGCCACCCGCAACGACACCGACATCAGCGCGCTGACGCGAACCGGGGTGCAGGTCGTGTCGGTCGACCGCCAGATGACGGAGCCGACCGACACGGTGCTGGTCGACAGCCACGATGGAGCCCAAGCGGCGACCGCTCACCTCATCGCGAAGGGGTGCCGGCGGATCGCTTGCATCACCGGGCCCCGCGACACCACCACGGGGGAGGAGCGGCTGCGCGGCTACAGAGCCGCGCTGCGGGCCGCCGGGTTTCCCGTGAACCCCGATCTGGAGCGTCACTGCGACTTCAAAGAGGCTGGTGCTTTCGCAGCCGCCCTCGAGCTGCTGGCTCAGCCGCATCGACCGGATGGCTTCTTCGTCGCCAACAATCAGATGACCCTCGGAGTCCTGCGGGCTCTGGCAGCCAAGAACGTGACGGTGCCCACCGAGACCGCTGTCGCCGGGTTCGACGACCTGCCCTGGTGGTCGATGACGCGCCCCAGCATCACCGCCGTGGCCCAGCCCGCCTACGAGATGGGGCGTGCGGCGGGGCAGATGCTCGCCGAGCGGATCGGTGGCTATGAGGGCCCGCCACGGTCTCAGTACTTCGAAGCACGGCTTATCGAGCGGCAGAGCTCGTGTCTCGGAACACGCCCCAACTGCTCCGAGGCCTCTTGCCCCGGTGATCACTCCTCGGCCGATCGCTGCGCCGACAGCGCCGGACGCTCAATCCCAACCCAATTTGAAGGACGTGACACGTATGCCCGCACAGACCCGTGACCTCTCTTCGACGGTCGTCGCCATCACCGGTGCCAGCTCCGGCATCGGTGCGGCCACGGCGCGTTTGCTTGTGGAAGCCGGCGCTCGGGTTGCCATCCAGGCCCGCCGAGAGGAGCGGCTTGCTCAGCTCGTCGACGAACTGGGCTCAGACCATGTCGTCGCCGTGCCGGGCGACGTCCGCGATCCCGCGCAGGCTCGCGCTCTCGTGGAGGGCGCCGTCGAAAAATTCGGCCGCCTTGACAGCATCGTCGTCAACGCCGGCATGGGTGCGTACGGCGGCATCCTCGACGCGACCGACGACGAGCTCACGACCATGCTGCGCACCAACATCGACAGCAGCGTCTGGGCGGTGCGCGCCGCCGTCCAGCAGTTCCGCCACGTGGGTGAGGGTGGCGACATCGTCGTCATCAGCTCCGTCGCCGGTCTCCGCGGTGGTGGCAACGAGGCGGTGTACGCGGCCACCAAGTTCGCTCAGGTGGGGCTCGCGGGATCACTGGACCGCGAAGTGCGGACCGAGGGGATCCGGGTCAGCACGTTGTGCCCGGCCGGCGTCCACACCGAGTTCGCCATCGGCCAGGGCCGTACCGAGGGCGACCCCGCCCTCGACGACTTCCTGCAGCCCGAGGACCTCGGGGCCGCAGTGGTCACGGTCCTGCGCCAGCCGCGCCGGATGCGGACGACCCTCTGGGCGATGTGGAGCATGGCCGAGGGCAGCTGAACGCACTGCCATCGCAGTCCCAACCGACCCCAGCCTAAGGAGACTGTCATGCGCGCCGCCGTCGTCACCACTCCCGGCAGCATCAGCATCGAAACACTGCCCGACCCCACGCCCGGACCGGGCGGGATCGTCGTCGCGCCACGGGCCGTCGGGATCTGCGGCACCGACCTGCACATCATCGACGGGGACTTCCCTCCGGCCCCGTACCCGCTGGTACCCGGGCACGAGTTCGCCGGCGAGGTCGTGGCCGTCGGCCGCGACCCCGGGGGAGTTTCCGTCGGCGACCGCGTGGCGGTGGACCCCAGCCTGTTCTGCGGCCGCTGCACCTACTGCCAGCGCCAACGCGGCAACCTGTGCGAGAACTGGGGCGCCACAGGTGACACGGTCGACGGGGCGTTCGCCGAGTTCGTCGCGGTTCCGGCAGGCAACGCCTACCCCATTCCTGGCTCGATGAGCTGGGGTGCGGCCGCGCTCATCGAGCCGCTGTCCTGCGTGGTGCACGGCTTGCGCCGTCTGGCGATGCCGGCCGGCTCCGACCTGCTGGTCGT
>JAOPYO010000116.1 GCA_025964575.1 Actinomycetes bacterium | reverse complement strand
TGCCACCCTGCGCGGCGATCGAGTGCGCGCGCCGCGGGCTGTCCTGGAAGCAGAACTGGACGACGTGGTAGCCCAGCTCCGCCAAAGTCGCGCCCGCCGAGCCACCGGCCAGGCCGGTGCCGACGATGATGACGGTCTTCTTGCGCTTGTTGGCCGGGTTGACCAGCTTGGCCTCGAACTTGCGCGTGGTCCAGCGGTCCTCGATGGGGCCGCTAGGTGCCTTGGTGTCGGCGATCGGCCCGCCGCTCTTGTAGAAGCTCATGTCACTTCACCAATCCCAGGGAGACCGCGATGGGTACGGCGGCGAAGCCGATGACCAGCAGCCCGGAGATGGTGGCGGCGAGGAGTCGCAGCGACGGGTTCCGGCGGTCATTGGCGAGGCCGAGGGTCTGGAAGGCACTCCACAGCCCGTGCCGCAGATGGAGGCCGACCATGACGACGGCCACGAGGTAGAAGAGGGTGATGTACCAGCGGGAGGCGTCGAAGTCCGAGACGACCTTGTCGTACGGGGTGGCGTCGCCGCCCTTCGGGTTGACCGCGCCGAAGGTCAGGTCGAGCAGGTGCCAGATGACGAACAGCAGGATGATGATCCCGCCGTACCGCATCGTGCGGGTCGCGTACCCCTGCGCGTGGGACTTCCGCTTCGCGGCGTACTTGACCGGGCGGGCCTTGGACGCACGTCGGGCGAGCGACACCGCCGACCACATGTGCAGTCCGACGGCCACCACGAGCACGACCTCCAATAGGCTGAGGAAGACCCGGTGCGGGAGCGCCGGTTCACCGATGGTGCGCAGCCAGTTGGCGTAGTGGTCGAAGTCCTTCCTGCCCAGGAAGATCTTCAGGTTCCCGGCCATGTGGCCGAGCAGGAACAGGACGAGTACGCCGCCTGTGACGGCCATGACGGCCTTCTTGCCGACGGCCGACCGGTAGAGCGCAGGTATCGCGCGGGTAGTTGCTTGGGCCACGCGCGCAAAGTACGTTGGCCCTGCTCAGAGGGTCCAAGTCATCACGAATCTGGTTTCGATAGCCGCAGGCTATGAACCAAGCAGTTCGGGCATTTCGGCCCTCTTGTGCAGCTCCCGCAGGTGAGGCACTTCACAGCCACCTGTGGAACCCCACACCCCGTCCAGGGTGCATTTGTACGCGGACGCGAACGAGCCGGTGCGGGTAATCGTCGACCAGGGCAGGCCCCTCGGGGGTCAGGCGGTGAAGCCGCCCTCCGGGGCGATGAGCGATTCGACGCCCGGGGGCAGGACACCCGCCTCGGCCGCCTCGGCCAGAAAGGTCTCGAGGGTGGCCCGGAAGGCACGGGCGGCGTGGGTGGGGGCGACGTCCTTGCGGTGCGCCAGCGCGACCGTACGCAACAGCCCCGGCGCACCGCGGCGCCTCGTACCGGCGACGGGCGGGCCCGTCCGGTGCAGCGGCGCGGCCACTGCCGGGCCGTCTCCGGGCACCGGAGTGCCGGGCGGCTCGTCCAGGATCAGCGGGGTGCCGCGCAGTCCGGGCCGGCCGGCCAGCACCATGCTCGGGACGACCGCGATGCCCAGGCCGACCTCGACGAAGCGGAGCACAGCGTCCATCTCGCCGCCCTCGACGGCGAACCGAGGCTCGAACCCGGCCTGACGGCAGGCGCTGATCGTCGCCTCGCGCAGGTCGTACCCCTGCCGGAACATCACCAGCGGGCGGTTCCGCAGATCGGTGATCCGAAGATACGGCTTGCGGGGGAGCAGGGGGGATGGGGCGGCGGAGCCCTCCGAATGGAGAGCCTCGTTCACGGGCGAGACCACGACCAGGTTCTCACGCAGGATGGGGCTGGTGACCAGCGGCGTGTCGTCGGCCAGCGGCAGGATGACCAGGGCCAGGTCCAGTGAGCCCCGGGTCACGTCGCGTACGAGGTCGCGGGAGCCGCCCTCCTCGACGAGCAGCTGGATGCCCGGATAGGCGGAGTGGAACCGGTGGAGCACCTCGGCGAGCAGTCCCGCGCAGAGCGACGGGGTCGCCCCGAGCCGGACCCGTCCGCGCCGCAGCCCGGCGAGCTCCTGCACCTCCAGCCGGGCCGTGTCCACATCGGCGAGGATGCGCTTGGCCAGCGGCAGTAGTGATTCCCCGGCAGGTGTCAGCGTGATGTTGCCGCGGGCCCGGCTGAACAGCGACGCGCCCAGTTCGGTCTCCAGAGCCCGGATCTGCTTGGAGAGCGACGGCTGGGCGACCCCGAGGGCCTCCGCCGCCTGGGTGAAGTGCCGGACCTCCGCGACCGCGATGAAGTAGCTGAGCTGCTGCAACTGCACTGTCCGTCACCCCCTCTCCGACTCAATAACCTATGACTATCGAAAGACGGCCTTCGATAGCGGGGTCGGCGACGGTGACCGTGGAGCTGAGGGAACAACATGGCCGCCGTGGGTCAGCGGCGTGCGTGCATCGCCGCCGACCCGTGGGCGAAGGGCACCAGACGGTAGGCACTTCTGCCCGCTTCGGTACGTGGCATAGGCCACTGGGTGGCACCCTGCATGATGAGTAACTGCTTGATGAGTAACTGCGAGGAAAGGACCCGCTATGGGGGAGAACGCACGTCCCGGCGATGAGGTCGGGGCCACCACCCGGCGGCATGTCGTCGGGGCCGGGTTGATTGGGCTCGCCGTTACGGTGACCGGATGTGGCAAGGACTCGGGCAGTGGAAAGGCGGCCGGCGGTGGCCAGGCATCGGGCGCCGCTCTCCAGGTCAAGACCACCGACATCCCGGTCGGCGGTGGCAAGGTGTTCGACCAAGAGAAGATCGTCGTCACTCAGCCGACGGCGGGTGAGTTCAAGGCCTTCAGCGCGGTCTGCACCCACCAGGGCTGCACCGTCAAGAAGATCGCGAATGGGATCATCACCTGTCCCTGCCATCAGAGCCAGTTCAAGATCGGTGATGGTTCGGTCGCCGGCGGGCCGGCCCCGGCGCCGTTGCCGTCCAAGACCGTCACCGTGACCGGCACGGACCTCAAGATCGCTGACAAATGAGCCGATGACTGCCAGATCACGCCCCTCGGGCGTGATCTGGCAATTGTTGTCCACTGGGGCTGGTGGGGCGGAAAAACCATTCGCTGAGCAGCTGGTCGGTTGCTTAGAGTCGATCGCGTTATGCGCCATCTACCTGTCCCGGACCCCGGGCTCCCGGACCACCGAAGTCCGCGGCGATACCTCGTATGGATCGCCCGGACGCAGCTGCGCGCCCTGCTCGGCGGAATCGCCTTCGGTATCGTCTGGATGGTCAGCCAGGCTCTGATGCCCGCCGTGATCGGCCGGGCCATCGACCAGGGCATCACCGCCAAGGACGTGCCCGCCCTGTGCGCCTGGGCCGGAGTGCTGCTCGTGCTGGGCGTGGCCCAGGCGATCAGCGGCGTCATGCGGCACCGGTTCGCCGTGTTCAACTGGCTGGCCGCGGCCTACCGAACCGTGCAGGTCATCAGCCGCCAGGCCACCCGGCTGGGCGGCACCCTGCCCAAGCGGCTCACCACCGGCGAAGTGGTCAGTGTGGGCATCGCGGACGTCGCATACGTCGGTGACGCGATGGACATCGCCGCGCGCGGAGTCGGCGCGATCGCGGCCATCGTCGTGGTGGCGGGGATCATGCTGGCCGCCTCGCCCCCGCTGGGCCTGATCGTGGTGATCGGCGTACCGCTGATCATCGTCGCGGTGGCTCCGCTGCTGCGACCTCTGCACCACCGCCAGGTCCGGCACCGCGAGCTGACCGGTGAGCTCAACACGCGCGCCGCCGACATCGTGGCCGGGCTGCGGGTGCTGCGCGGGATCGGCGGCGAGCAGGTTTTCGCCGCCCGCTACCGCAAGGAGTCCCAGAGCGTACGGCGAGCCGGGGTCGAGGTCGCCAAGGCCGAGTCGATGCTCAATGGCGCCGAGGTGCTGCTGCCCGGCCTGCTGGTCGTCCTGGTCACCTGGCTGGGAGCCCGGTTCGCGGTGCAGGGCCGGATCAGCGTCGGCCAGCTGGTCGCGTTCTACGGTTATGCGGTCTTCCTCATCGAGCCGATGCGCACGCTGGGCGAGGCCGCCGACAAGATCACGAAGGCGCATGTCGCGGCCGCGCGGGTGGTGCGGATCCTGGCCATGGAGCCCGAATTCCCAGATGAGGGCACCCAGGTGCCGCTGGCCCCGGCCGAGCTGGCCGACCCCAGGTCCGGCCTGGTCGTACGGCCCGGTCGGTTCACCGCGATCGCGGCCGCGGACCCGGTGGATGCCCAGACCATCGCCGACCGGCTGGGCCGCTACGCAGAGGTGGGGGCGGGCTCCGGTCAGGAGGCCGGATACGGCGGAATACCGCTGGCGGAGGTCGCGGACGTACGGCGTCGCATCCTGGTCGCGGTCAACGAGGACCGGCTGTTCTCCGGGCTGCTCCGTGACGAATTGACCGGAGAGCGCGGTGAGGGCGGCCTGGACGACGCGCTCTACGCGGCGTGCGCGCAGGACATCGTGGACGAGGTGGGGCTGGACTCTCAGGTCGCGGAGGCGGGCCGGGAGTTCTCCGGCGGGGAGCGTCAGCGGCTCCGGCTGGCCCGGGCCCTGGCCGCCGACCCGGAGGTGCTCGTGCTGGTGGAGCCCACCAGCGCGGTCGACGCGCACACCGAGGCCCGCATCGCCGACCGGCTCGCCAAGGCCCGCAGCGGCCGTACGACCGTGGTGTGCACCACCAGCCCGCTCGTCCTGGACCGCGCCGACCATGTCGTCTACGTCGAGGACGGGGTCGTGGTCGCCGAGGGCGTCCATGCGGACCTGCTACGAACGGCCCCGGCCTATGCCGCCACCGTCACCAGGGAAGAGAGAGCAGAGTGAGCGCGAGCAGGCGTGCGATGGCCGCACGACGAGGGAAGCCGTCGTGTCAGAGCGCCGGTTCGCTGAGGAGCCTGCGAGCCGATGAGCACGTGACAAGAGCCATGCGGCGAGTCCGGCGAGCGGGAGCGACTCAATGAACACGACCCTGCCGGTCGCGAGCCGCGCCCAGGTGCGGGCGTATGCCCGGCGGATGACCCTGCGGCATCCGCGCGCCCTGGGCGGCGCGCTGATGCTGCATGCCCTGGCCGCGCTGGCCGGCCTTGCCACTCCCTGGCTGCTGGGAGGCCTGGTCGAGGGCGTACGGACCGGACGGGTGAACGTCAACGGGGTGGCGCTGGCCATCGCGGGCTTCGTCATCGCCCAGGGGGTGCTGATCCGTTTCGCCTACTACGCCTCCACCCGGCTGGGCGAGAAGGTCCTGGCCGAGCTGCGTGAGGAGTTCGTCGACCGAGTTTTGGACCTGCCGCTGTCCACGGTCGAGCGGGCCGGCACCGGCGACCTGCTCAGCCGTACCTCCAGGGACGTCGGCGCCATGGCCCGCACGGTCCGGGCGGCGGTGCCCGAGACGCTGATCGCGCTGGTGATGCTCGCGTTCACCCTGGGTGCGTTGCTGGTGGTCGGCCCGCTGCTGGCGCTGCCCTGTCTGGTCGCGGTGCCGTTGCTGTGGGCCTCCACGCGGTGGTATCTCGCCCGTGCCCACGACGGCTATCTGCGGGAGAACGCCGCCTGGTCGGAACTGACCGACGGCCTGGCCGAGACGGTGAACGGGGCGCGCACCGTCGAGGCTCTGGGCTTGGACGCGCGTCGGCACGTGCGCTGCGACACCGACATCGCCCGCAGCTGGGCGGCCGAGCGCTACACACTGGGCCTGCGTTCTGTGTACTACCCGCTGGTGGAGCTCGGCTACGTGGTGCCCGTGGTGTCGACGTTGCTGGTCGGCGGCCTGTTCTATATCAACGACATGGCCTCGCTGGCGCAGGTCACCGCCGCCACGCTGTACGTCCAGCAGCTCATCGAGCCGATCGACATGCTGCTCAGCTGGCTGGACGAGCTCCAGGTGGGTGGCGCCTCGCTGGCCCGGGTGCTCGGCGTCGCCAACGTGCCGGCAGACCGTACGGCCGTTCAACGCTCTCCGGATGGCGAGCGGCTCGAGGTCCGGGAGGCCCGCTACGCCTACCGTGAGGGGCACGACGTCCTGCACGGGGTGGACCTCACCCTGCGGCCCGGCGAGCGGCTGGCCATCGTGGGGCCGAGCGGTGCGGGCAAGTCCACACTGGGCCGGCTGCTGGCGGGCATCCATGGGCCGCGCACCGGATCGGTCTCGGTCGGTGGCCCGGACGGCGAGGTCCCGCTGGTCGAACTGCCTCTGGACGAACTGCGTGGCCACGTCGCCCTGGTCACCCAGGAGCACCACGTCTTCCGCGGCACGATCCGCGACAACCTGCTGCTGGCCCGTCCGGAGGCGTCCGACGCCGAGGGCCGGGCGGCGCTGGAGGCGGTGGACGCCTGGGACTGGGTGTCCGGGCTCGGCCTGGACGCCACCGTCGGCTCGGGCGGGGCCGCATTGTCGCCCGCGCAGGCCCAGCAGCTCGCGCTGGCCCGGCTGGTGCTGGCCGACCCGCACACGCTGGTCCTGGACGAGGCGACCTCCTTGCTCGACCCACGGGCCGCCCGTCATCTGGAGCGGTCGCTGGCCGCCGTGCTGGAGGGCCGTACGGTCGTCGCGATCGCGCACCGGCTGCATACCGCGCATGACGCCGACCGGGTGGCCGTGGTCGAAGACGGCCGCATCACGGAGCTCGGCGGCCACGACGAACTCGTGGCCGCCGACGGCTCCTATGCCGCGCTCTGGGCCTCCTGGCACGGGGAGTAGCCGACCCGCCACCGTCGTGATCTCGCAGTCGGCGTCGATGTCAACTGCAAGATCATGACGGTGGGCCGCTCGCGCCCAGGGAACGCTTGAGGAACTCGACCTGTAGGTGGAGGAGGTTCTCGGCGACTACTTCCTGCGGAGTCATGTGGGTGACGCCGGACAGCGGCAGCACGGTGTGCGGGCGGCCGGCGGCCACCAGTGCCGACGAGAGCCGCAACGTGTGGGCGGCGACCACGTTGTCGTCGGCCAGCCCGTGGATGAGCATGAGCGGCCGCTCCAGTTTCGCCGCGTCCCCAAGCAGGGAGTTGTGGACGTAGTTGTCCGGCTCTTCACCGGGATGGCCCAGGTAGCGCTCGGTGTAGTGCGTGTCGTACAGCCGCCAGTCGGTCACCGGCGCCCCGGCGACCGCGGCGTGGAAAACGTCGGGACGGCGGAGCACGGCCAGCGCGGCCAGCCAGCCGCCGAACGACCAGCCACGGATGCCCACCCGGCCGAGGTCGAGCGCGTCCGGATGGCGGTGGGCGGCCTCCTCGAGCGCGGCGATCTGGTCCTCGAGCACCGGCGTGACGAAGTCGCCGTGCACCGCGCGCTCCCACGCCGGACCGCGCGCCGGCGTGCCACGGCCGTCCGCGATCACTACGGCGAAGCCTTGGTCGGCCAGCCACTGCGCCTCGCAATACGCCCGTTGTACGGCCAGTACGCGCTGAGCGTGCGGCCCGCCGTACGGGTCCATCAGCACCGGCAACCGGCCCGCGCCGGGCTCCCAGCCGGTGGGCAGCAACACGGCCGTACGGATCTCGCGCTCGCCGGCCCGTAGCAGCTCCACCGATGGGGTGATCACCGGGGTCTCGGCCAGGGAGGCGATCTCGATCCCGTTGACAGTGGTGGTCACCCCAGGCCGGTCGAGACGGGAGCCGGTCAGCACCGTGACGTCCCCGGAGCGGCGTCCGGAGAAGACCCCGGCTCCCTCGGTCAGCCGGACGAGGCCGTCCCCGGCGGCGTCTTTCAGGGGGGACGACCCGCGATACAGGTAGACATGCGCCTGGGTGGGTTCCTCCGAGGCGCTGAACAGCACGGTCTCGCCCTCGACATCCAGCACGCTGCGGACCTGCAGTCCCGCCGGGGTGACGGGCGTGTCGCCCACCACCAGCCGCCGGGTGTCGGTTTTCCGGTCGTCGACCGTGCGTACCAACGCGCCCGAGCCCGTACGGGCGGGCACGCCGTGCACGATCTCCAGCCAGACCGGGTCGGTGTCGGCGAGCTCCAGCCTGGTCTCGCCGTTCCACTGGTCCACCCGCAGCAGCCGCATCGCCCGCTGGTCCCGGGACTGCACGACGATCAGCAGGCCACGTTCGTCCCAGTAGGCGGTGACGAGATACGGGAATTCGCCACGATCCCAGGCCACGGCGGTCCGGCTGCTCGTGGAGGGGCGGTCCCCCACACCCTCCGCGCTCCGCGAGGTAGCGCCGTCCAGCCGCATGATCACCAGCGAGACGTAGGCGTTGGGGGTGCCCGCCGCCGGATAGGCGACCTCTTGTGCCGGCCGGTCCGGGTTGGCCGGGTCTGCGATGTGCCAGCGCTCCACCGGTGTCTCATCGACCCTGGCCACCAGCAGCGCGGCGCCGTCCGGGGACCACCAGTAGCCCCGCATCCGCTGCATCTCCTCGGCCGCGATGAATTCGGCCACGCCGTAGGACACCTGATCGGTCTCCGGCTGCACCAGCGCAGTGTCCTCGCCCGTGGCAATTTCGATCACGTGCAGGGTCCGGTCGGACACGTATGCGACCCGCCGTCCGGCCGGATCCGGGCGAGGGTCGAAAACCGGAGCGTTCGCGGCCTCCCAGGCCCGTACCGTCCCCGTCCGTAGGTCCGCGGTGAAGAGCTGCCCGGCCAGGGCGAACGCGGCCAGCGAGACGTTGCGGTCCGTGGCATAGCCGACGATGCCGCCTGCCTGCTCGCGGGACCGCTCCCGCCGGGCCCGCTCAGCGGCGGGCAGGTCACCGTCCGCGGCCAGGTCGCCGGGATCGGCGATCAGCCGCTCCTCACCCGAGGCGGTGTCGATCGTCCACAGGCAGGTCACCGGGTCGGTGCCGCCCTGGGTGCGCAAGAAGGAGACGTACGACCCGTCCGGCGCGATCTGGAAACCCCGCGGGACACCGAGGCTGAACCGCCGGGTGCGGGCACTCTGCTGCGGAAAGCTCATGGTCATACGTCTGATCCTGCCAGTCCCGGCCGGACGGTCGGCATGTCGCTCCTGAAGACCCGAGATTTTCCCCGGTGTGGCACCACGGGACAGAGTGATCATTTAGGTAGTCTTCGCAGCATGTCTACCCCCCATAGGCGCTTCTTTGGCCGTTCGATGCCACGTGTCGTCGTGCTCGGCACGGTCGGCACCGCGTCCGTGCTCGGTCTCGCCGGGCTCAGCACTTTGGGTGGGGGCTCGGCGGTCGTCCACCAGGCAGCCGAGACGGCGGTCAAGCCGCAGGGTCAGAAGATCTCTCAGCCCGGCTGGCGGATCGTCGACCTGACCTCCGCGACGACCTATCCGGGTGACCAGCTCACGGACGTGGCCACGGTGGGGTCCAAGGACGCCTGGGCGGTCGGCTCGACCGGAAACTATTTGAACGCCAAGCCGCTGATCAGGCGCTGGGACGGCAACTCGTGGCGGACGGTCGCGGCGCCGCCGCTGCCAGGGGGCAAGAACGCGGTACTCACGAAGGTCGTGGCGTACTCGGCGACCGACGTCTGGATCTTCGGTAACCGGCAGGTCGGCGATTACATCGGCCGCTTCGGGTTCGGGCTGCACTGGAACGGCGTCACCTGGAAGGCGACCGACTTCGGTATGGCGACCATCAGCGATGCTCTGGTCCTCGGGCCCAGGGACGTCTGGGTGGTCGGCAACCATTATCCCTTCACGTTCTTTGCCCGGCACTTCGACGGACGCAGCTGGAAGAAGGCGGCCATTCCTGGTGAACCGTGGGCGCTCAGTGCCCGATCGGGCAAGGACATTTGGGCGGTAGGGGAGACCTGGGGCGGGGTGTCTCGGGCCACTGTCTCGCACTGGAACGGCACTAAGTGGCGCTCGATGCCGAGGCCGCGACCAGTATTGCCCCGGGACGTCGAATACCAGATCTCCAATGTGTTCGCCCGCGGAGCCAAGGACGTGTGGGCCACGCTGACGCTCAGAGACCAGGCGCAGGGCGGCACACCCGCCGGCTCGCTGCTGGTGCACTGGAACGGCCGGGTGTGGACCCAGGTCAGGCTCAGCCTGCGCAAGGACACGCTGTTCGATCCCACACCCGACGGTCAGGGCGGTCTCTGGCTGTTGTCGTTCGTCAGCCCGACGCGCACCGACGTCCTGCACTATTCGAAGGGGAAGATCACCCGGCAGAAGGCTCCGGCCACACAGGGCACCACGGGGGACCCCCAATCGCTGGCCCTGATCCCGGGGACCCAGTCGTTGTGGGCGGCCGGCGACCTGGTTCACCGTCATAACACGGTCGCGGCCATCTACAAATTCGGTTCATGACCCCTCTCCTGGGCACGTACGCTCGGAGCTGACCCCGCCCCCTGTATAAATCCATTGTCACCAGGAGCATCGATGTCGGAGCTACAGCCGGGTGATCCGCAACGGCTGGGGTCATATGAGCTCACCGGTCGGCTGGGGGAGGGCGGCCAGGGGGTCGTCTATTCCGCCACGGCACCGGACGGCACCGAGGTCGCGGTCAAGCTACTGCGGCCCGACCTGACCGAGGACGCGGCCGCGCGCAGCCGGTTCGTCCGGGAAGTGCAGGCCGCCAAGAGGGTCGCCCGGTTCTGCACGGCGCAGGTGCTCGAGGCCGATGTGGCCGGAGATCGCCCGTACATCGTGAGTGAGTATGTGCCCGGGCCGTCGCTGCAGCGTCAAGTGGCCGACGAGGGCCCGCGGACCGGCGCCGCCCTCGAGCGGCTCGCGATCGGCACCGCGACCGCGCTGGTCGCCATCCACCAGGCCGAGATCGTGCACCGCGATTTCAAACCACACAACGTGCTCATCGGGCCGGACGGCCCGCGGGTGATCGACTTCGGGATCGCCCGTGCGCTGGACGCCAGCTCGACAGCCGCCACCGCGGCCATCGGGACACCCGCCTACATGGCTCCCGAGCAGGTGATGGGCGAGCGCATCACGGCCGCCGTCGACATCTTCGCCTGGGGTTCGGTGATGGTGTTCGCCGCCACGGGGATCTCCCCGTTCGGGCAGGACACCATCCCGGCGGTGATCAACCGGATCCTCAATCAGCAGCCTGACGTCAGCGGGCTACCGGGGGAGCTGCGTGATCTGGTCCGGGAGTGCCTGACCAAGGACCCGGCCCGCCGCCCCACGGCCCGTGATCTGCTGATGCGGCTGCTCGGCCAGGAGGGCGCGCCGTCACCGGCGGTCGCGGCGCCGGTCCCCGGGTTCGGCGGGAACGAGACGCGCCTGGAGACCATCCCGGAGGTCGACGACGACGTGCCCACCGCGGTCCTCGACCGGGGAGCCGTTCGGGCCGGTGGCCATGCCGACCTGGGTCGGACCGCCGGTGGCTATCTCGCGCCGGACCAGGTGACGATGCCGCCGGCCCCGGGATATCCCGCGAGCCCGGCCCGGCCCGGCGGAAATGGCAAGACCGTCGGGGTCGCCGCGGCCATCGCCGCGCTGGCGGTGGCAGTGGCGGTCGGCTTGACCGTCTGGCTGATGGCCTCCTCGAACAGCAACAGCAACGGCAACAACGACCCGGGCCCCGGTCCTGGCACCAGCGACGTCTCGACCGGGCCGACCACCGTGTCCGCCCAGCCGCCGCAGAGGAGTACCCCGATCCAGCAGCGGACGACGACGTACCACACGCGGCAGCCGTCCATCACCCCGCGGCCATCGGAGACCGCCACCGCCGCCCCGTCGACCACCCCTCCGGTGGTTTCGAACACTCCCACTGAGCCCGCACCCGGCGGGAGCCCCCAACCGGGTGCCGGCAACCCGAGCGACGGCACCGGGAAAACCATCGCGCCCGCGGGCCAGTAAGCGGCAGTCGGTAAACGGGCACTCGGCAAACCGGCGCTGGGTAAATCCTGGCCGGGCGGCCAGGGCCGTTACGCTCGACTTCATGAGTCTGCTGGGTTCTGACCGCCGGGTTCTGTTCGTGCATGCCCATCCCGACGATGAGTCGATCGGGACCGGGGCGACGATGGCCAAGTACGCCGCGGACGGCGCGCAGGTCACCCTCGTCACGTGCACGCTGGGCGAGGAGGGGGAGGTCATCCCCGCCGAGCTGCGCTATCTGGCCGCGGACAAGGAAGACCGGCTGGGCGAGTTCCGGATCAACGAACTGGCGGCCGCCTGCGCCGCGCTCGGTGTGCGTGACCACCGGTTCCTCGGTGCGCCTGGCCGCTGGCGGGACTCGGGCATGATGGGCGCCCCCTCCAACGAGAACCCGCGCTGCTTCTGGCAGGCCGACGTCGATGAGGCGGCTGAAGCGCTTCTTGAGGTCGTACGGGAGGTACGCCCGCAGGTGATCGTCACCTATGACGACAACGGGTTGTACGGGCATCCCGACCATATTCAGGCACACCGGGTGGCCTGGCGGTCTTTTGAAATGGCGGCCGACCCCTCCGTCGGCGCGGGGGAGCCGTGGACGGTGGCGAAGTTCTACGCCACTGCGGTGCCGATCTCGGTGGTGCGGCGTGTCGTCGAGATCCCCGAGGGCCCGTTCGAGAGGGTCGAGGATCTCGGGTTCGGAGTTCCCGACGAGCAGGTGACCACTGTCGTCGATGCCGGGGACCACCTGGACGCCAAGCTCGCGGCATTGCGCGCGCACCGCACCCAGATCGCCGTCCACGGTCGGTTCTTCGCGCTCTCCAACAACGTGGGCCAGCAGGCCTTCGGCGCTGAGTACTACACGCTGCTTTCCGGTGAGCGGGGGCCGGCCGCCGCCGATGGCCGTGAGACGGATCTTTTCGCCGGTATCGCGCTATAACCTGGTGGACTGTGGGTGACGACGTGAACGCACAGGCCGCGCCGGAGCAATTGCCGTACGGCCCGTATGGGCCCCATGGCCCGGATGATCTAGCCGTGCCGGTGCCGGTGCGGAAGCCTAATCCGCGGGTGGAGGCGTTCATCACAGGCGCGGCCTACGGCGGGCTGGTCGTGGCCGGGCTGATGCTCGGGGTGATCGAGTCGTTCTCCTTCTCCTGGTCCGCCGGCCCGATCCCGCTGGCGGCGATTCTGTGGAGCCTGTTCAACCTGGTGGCCTTCTGCGGGGCCGGCTGGGGGATGGGCCGCAAGCTGGGCGCCGCCGTGCCGACCTTGATGTGGCTGGTGGTGGTCATCGTGCTGGCGATCCGGCGCCCCGAGGGGGACCTGGTGGTCACGGGCACCGCGGAGGGCACGGTCTTCCTCTACGGCGGTGTGCTCGCCGCCGGGATCGCCCTCCTCCTGTCGCCCTCGTCCGGCGAATGGTTGGTCGGTGGAGCACGGAGAGACCCCGAATCGTGAGGATCTGCGGGGGCGCGTTCTCGGGCAGGTAGGGTGATCGCGCCGTGAATGATACTGAGGACTTCCGCGTGGTGGCCGGTCGCTTCGCCACCGGGATCACGATCGTGTCCACCGTGCTGGACGGCGTCGACCACGCCATGACGGTCAATGCCTTCACCTCGGTGTCCCTGAACCCGCTGCTGGTGCTGTTCTGCCCGGAGAAGATCTCACGTTTTCACGATGCCGTGATCGAGGCCGGGCGATGGTCGGTGTCGATGCTGGGCGAGGGCGCGCGCGAGGCCTCCCAGTGGTTCGCCACCCGCGGGCGTGCGCTGGAGGGCCAGCTGGATGGCTGGAAATACCAGCGGGGTGCGCACACCGGTGCTGCGATCTTCTCCGACGCCGTCGCTGCCATGGAGTGCCGCACCCACGCCGTCCATGACGGCGGTGACCACAGCATCGTCGTGGGCGAGGTGCTGGGAGTCTGCACTCCCGCACCCGACGGCAGGCCCCTCGTCTACTACGGCGGCGGCTACCGCGGGCTCACCTGAGCGGCAGCTGACGGTCGGCGACGACGATGCCGTCCTCGTCGCTGTAGAGCCAGGCGCCCGGGCGGAACTCCACTCCGCCGAAGGTGACGGGGACGTCGACTTCACCGGCGCCTGCTTTGGCGCTCTTGAGCGGGTTGGAGCCCAATGCCTTGATCCCCAGCTTCAAAGTCCGCAGGGTCGAGACGTCTCGCACGACTCCGTTGATGACCACTCCGGCCCAGCCGTGCTCGACGGCGGAGGCGGCGATCAGATCGCCCATCAGGGCCGACGCGAGGGAGCCGCCTCCATCGACGACGAGCACGCGGCCTTCGCCGGGTGTGTTCAGCAGCTTCTTCACCAGGGCGTTGTCGCGGAAGGAGCGGACCGTCGCGATGGGGCCCGCAAAGCTCGGTTGCGAGCCGTACTGCCGGAACTGCGTCTCGCAGCTCTGCAGCTCGGTCTCGAAGTCATCGATCAGATCAGCGGTGGCGAACTCCATGTCCGCAACCGTATCGACCGGGAGAATTTCCAGCGCGGTCTCACCGTGTGGCGGGGAACGCCGGCACTCGCGGGCGACTGACGGATCAGTCGCTGGGGGCGTCGGTGGGGCGGCCGATCAGACGGGACAGCACGATCGCGGTCTTGGTCTGCACGATGTTCGACTCGCGGCGCAGCCGCTCCAGGGCCTCCTCGAGGTGCTGGATGTCGCGGGTCCGCAAGTGGACGAGAGCACTGGCATCGCCGGTGATCGTGTAGGCGGCCACGACCTCGGGATGCGGGCGCACGCTTGCGTAGATCTCCTCGGGAGAGGTCGCCCCCGTGCAGAAGATCTCGATGAACGCCTCGGTGGTCCAGCCGAGCGCTGCGGGGTCGACGACGGCCGCGTAACCGTTGATGACGCCGTCGTGGCGGAGCCGGTCGACGCGGCGTTTCACTGCGGGCGCCGAAAGTCCTACCCGGTCGCCGATCTGCGCAAATGAGGCCCGGCCGTCCTTGAGCAGCTGCGCAACGATCTGGCGGTCAATGTCGTCAAGACGCAACAAATCCCTCCTTTGAAGTTGGCAATCGGCATTGGTGGTGACTTGATATCGAATCTACGCTTGATCTGGGTCGTCGACCACCTGTCTGGCCCTCACCCCAGCAAGGAGCCCCGTGACGCGTTCGCAGGACCTGCGTGCCCTCTCCGAGGAACACAGCGCCCACAACTACCACCCTCTTCCCATCGTCATCGCCGACGCTGACGGTGCCTGGGTGACCGACGTCGAGGGCAGGCGTTACCTGGACATGCTGGCGGCCTATTCGGCGGTCAACTTCGGTCACCGCAACCCGCGGCTCACGGAGGTCGTCAAGCGTCAGCTGGACAGGGTCACGCTGGTCAGCCGGGCCTTCGACCACGACCAGTTCGGCCCCTTCGCCCAGGAACTGGCCCTGCTGTGCGGCAAGGACATGATCCTGCCCATGAACACCGGCGCCGAGGCCGTCGAGACGGCGCTCAAGACCGCCCGCAAGTGGGGTTACGACGTCAAGGGCGTGCCCGCCGATCAGGCGAACATCATCACCTTCGACGGCAACTTCCACGGCCGGACCACCACGATCGTCAGTTTTTCCACCGACCCGGAGGCGAAGAACTCCTTCGGCCCCTATACCCCGGGCTTTCGTACGGTTCCGTACGGTGATGCCGACGCTCTCAGGGCCGCCATGGACGATGCCACGGTCGGCGTCCTGATCGAGCCGATCCAGGGTGAGGCCGGGGTCAACGTGCCGCCGAGCGGCTTTCTGACTGCGGTCCGCGAGCTGTGCACCGCCAACAACAGCCTCATGATGGCCGACGAGATCCAATCAGGGTTGGGCCGCACGGGCACGACGTTCGCGGTCGAGCACGAGGGCGTCGTCCCCGACATCTACATCCTGGGCAAGGCGCTCGGCGGCGGGATCATGCCCGTCTCCGCCGTGGTGGCGAACCAGGACGTTCTGGGCGTCTTCCAGCCCGGTCAGCACGGTTCGACCTTCGGTGGCAACCCGCTGGCCTGCGCCGTCGCCCGTGAGGTCATCGCGATGTTGAACTCCGGTGAGTTCCAGGAGCGCTCGCGGACCCTGGGCGCACACATGCACGAGCGACTGGGCGCGCTTCCCTCCGACCTCGTGAAAGAGGTGCGCGGCCGCGGGCTCTGGGCCGGGATCGAGTTGTACGGCAAGGCCCGGCCGGTCAGCGAACGGCTCATGGAGCTGGGCGTGCTCGCCAAGGAGACCCATGAGACCACGATCCGGCTGGCCCCGCCGCTGGTCATCAGCCGTGAGGACCTGGACTGGGCCCTCGACCAGCTCGAGATCGCCCTCAAGGGCTAAGACTAAGCCGGAGGTCGGGCAGAGGACTTCACCACAACGGCGTGGTGGGGTCCTCTTTCGCTGTGGCGGAGCCTTGCATGGGTGGCCGCGAGGGCCGTCGGCCCGAGCGCACCGTCTACGCAATCACCGAATCCGGTCGCGACCAGGCCGCTGATCGCCTCTGTGACCTGATCGCGCGTCCGACTCAGGAGTATCCGAGCTTCAAGGCGGCGCTCGCCTTCGTCACCACGCTCACCCCCGGCAAGGTGAGCGAACTGCTAGCGCGGCGTAGCGTCGGACTCGAGGTCTACCTCACCACGCATACGACCCTCATCGACACGCTGATCAAGCAGGGACTGCACCGGATCAATTTGATCGAGGTGGAGCACGTCCTGGCACAGTGTCGTGCTGAGCTCGACTATGTACATGCCTTGCAGGAAGACATCGACACCGGACGCCTCACCTGGACGCCCGGCGCCGCGGTGAGAACTCTCCCCCCACCCCTCACGGAGGAACATCGATGAAGAGATGGCACGGAAACCCGTGGGCGATCCTGTTGACGCTCTCGCTCGGGTTCTTCATGACCCTGCTGGACCTGACGATCGTCAACATCGCCATCCCCAGCATGATCGACAAGTTGCAGGCCTCGCTCGACCAGGTGCTCTGGGTCATGAACGCCTACATCCTGATCCTCGCGGTGTTGCTGATCACCTGCGGCCGGCTGGGTGACGTGCGCGGACCGCGCACCATGTTCATCGCCGGGGTGGCAGTGTTCACGATCGCCAGCCTGCTGTGCGGGATCTCGCAGAACCCGGCCGAGCTCATCGGTGCCCGGGTGATCCAGGGCCTCGGCGCGGCGCTGCTGCTGCCGCAGACGATGACCCTCATCATCTCCACCTTCCCCGCCGATCGCCGCGGCGCCGCCATGGGCATCTGGGGTGCCGTCGCCGGCGTTGCCACGATCGCCGGACCGACCGTCGGGGGGCTGCTGGTCACCGCGCTGGACTGGCGGTGGATCTTCTTTGTCAACCTGCCCGTCGGTGTGCTGGTGCTGGTCATGGCGGTCGTGATCATCCCGGACACGCGGCCGGGCAGGACGCACAAGCTCGACATCGGGGGCGTGCTGATCGCCACCGCCGCGCTGTTCTGTCTGGTGTTCGGCCTGACCGAGGGACAGCGGTACGAATGGAACGCAGCGATCTGGGCGCTCATCGGAGCCAGCGTGGTTCTGCTCGTGGTGTTCGTGCTGCACCAGCGGTCCCGGCAGGACAACGAGCCCCTGGTGCCCTTCGCGCTGTTCCGTGACCGCAACTACACGGTGATGAACTTCGTCTCGGCAGCCGTGTCGGTCGGCATGATCGGCATATTCCTGCCGATGACGATCTATCTGCAGTCGGTGCTGGGCTACTCCGCGCTCAAGGCCGGCCTGGTCATGGCACCGGCCTCGCTGGTGTCGATGTTCCTGGCCCCGGTGGCCGGCCGGCTCTCTGACAAGATCGGCGGCAAGTACCTCCTGATGGGCGGGCTGACCCTCTACGGGCTCGGCACCGCATGGATCATCGCGATCGCCGACGTCGACACGGACTGGCCCGCGTTCATAGCCCCGTTCATCGTGACTGGCGTCGGCATCGGCGGGGTCTTCGCTCCGATGGCCACCATGGCCATGCGCAACGTCGAGCCGAGGATGGCCGGCGCCGCCTCCGGAGTCATGAACACCATCCGCCAGATCGGCTCGGTCGTCGGCAGCGCCTCGGTGGGCGCCGTCATGCAGAACCAGCTGGCAAGCTCGCTCAAGGACGAGGCCGCCAAGCGGTCCGCGAACCTTCCGGCCGCCTACCGCGGCCACTTCGTGGACGGCTTCCAGCATGCGGCCAAGGGCGGGCTCGAGGTCGGCGCCGGCCAGAAGGGCATCACCCAGCATCTGCCCGCGAACGTCTCCCCGGACATCGCCACGCAGCTCGAGCACCTCGCCGGACAGGTCTTCAGCCACGGCTTCGTCGACGCGATGAAGCCGACCATGGGGCTGCCCATCGTGGTGGTCCTGATCGGCGCGGCCGCCTGCTTCGGGATCAAGCGCCGCGCGTCGAGCGGTGATAAGGGGAGCCCCGACACCTCCGCGACCGCGGAGGCCGCCCTTCCTGGCTGATCGCCGGAGGTGCCCATTTCTGCAATCGAGCATCGCTATCGGACGAGGACGCCTGATTCGCGCACTTTCTGGGGATGAGAGGAGAGACCATCTCTCACCCCCCCCTCGAGGTGATCGCGATGTACAAGCAGGTTCTCGACCCCGTCGCTCATTCGCTCGCGTGGAGTTCCCTCGTCGCCGCGCTTCCGTTGCTGGTGCTCTTCGTACTGCTCGGTGGTCTGCGGTTGAAGGCGTGGATCGCTTCGCTCATCGCCCTGGCCGTAGCCTTCGTGATCGCGATCGCGGTATACGGGATGCCGGTCGGTCAGTCGCTGCTGGCCGGATCCGAAGGCGCGGCCTTCGGGTTCTTCCCGATTCTCTGGATCGTCATCAACGCGATCTGGGTCTACAACATGACCGTCGACACGGGGCACTTCGATGTGCTGCGACGGTCTTTCGCGCAGGTCAGCGATGACCAGCGGATTCAGGCGATCATAATCGCGTTCTCGTTCGGAGCCCTGATGGAGGCCCTCGCGGGGTTCGGCACGCCCGTGGCGATCACTTCCGTCATGCTCATCGCCCTGGGCTTCCGGCCGCTGAAGGCGGCGGTGCTCGCCCTCACCGCGAACACCGCGCCGGTGGCGTTCGGTGCGATGGCCACCCCGATCATCACTCTCGGGAAGGTCTCCGGCATCTCGACCGACACGCTCGGTTCGATGGTGGGGCGGCAGACGCCGATCCTCGCCGTGTTCGTACCTCTGGTCCTGGTGGCCATCGTGGACGGGCTGCGCGGAATCCGGCAGACCTGGCCGGCCGCCGTGGTGTGCGGTCTCGTTTTCGCGCTCGCGCAGTACGTCACGTCGAACTTCATCTCGGTGCCGCTGACCGACGTGGTCGCCTCGCTGGTGTCCGCGGCCGCGGTCGTACTCCTCGTACGACTGTGGCGTCCACGGGAGTCGTACGTCGCCGGGGCCACTCCGATCGTCGCCGGTGGGTCCCTCGACGAGCCGACCCCGGAGTTCACCGGCCGGGTCGCCCGTCCCGACGCACGCGCGGAGGTCGTCCGGGCCTACGCGCCGTACGCCATCATCATCGGGGTCTTCGTACTGGGCCAGATCACGGTCATCAAGGACGGTCTCGGCAGAGCGACCCAGACGCTCAGCTGGCCGGGATTGCACCTGTTCAGTGCCAAGGGCAAGCCGCTGACGCTGGCGACGTTCAACCTGAACTATCTGACCTCGCCGGGCACCCAGATGCTGATCGCCGGAGTCCTGACCATGGTCGCGCTCCAAGTCGGCCCGCGGCGAGCGCTCCGGGCGTACGGCGCCACGCTGGCGCAGCTGCGCTGGGCCATCCTGACCGTCATGGTCGTGCTCGCGCTGGCGTTCGTGATGAACGCCTCCGGGCAGACGATCACGCTGGGCACGTGGGCGGCCGGCGCCGGTGGTGCCTTCGCGATCCTGTCGCCGATCCTGGGCTGGCTCGGAGTCGCCGTAACGGGTTCCGACACCTCGTCCAACTCGCTGTTCGGCGCCCTGCAGATCACCGCGGCGGACAAGGCGGGGCTGTCGCAGGTGCTCATGGCCGCGTCCAACAGTTCCGGTGGCGTGCTGGGCAAGATGATCTCTCCGCAGAACCTCGCCATCGCTGCTGCCGCGGTCGGCCTCGACGGCAAGGAGGGTGACATTTTCCGCCACGTGATCATGTGGAGCCTGGTCTTCCTCGGCGGGATGTGCATCCTCGTCGGTCTGCAGGCGACCGGGGTGCTCTCCTGGATGGTGCCCTAAAGTGAATGCCCATGTCCCAGGTCGCTCCCCTTCACCCAGGTGACCCGCCGCTCGACCCGGACGGTGACCTGGTCCTGTCCAGCGAGGCCTTCAATAGGCTTCAATAGGACAGAGCAGTTCGGCTTGGAGTGAGCAGCTCGGAATCGACCTGGGGGTTCCAGTGTCGAGCGAGCGGCCTGGTACTTACACAAAGCGCCGCCGGTCTTGAGCGCGGCTGTGATCCTGCGCCGATTCGCCGGATCACAGCCGCACGACGACCGGCCTTAGTCGCTGCCTCGCTGATCTCGTTTCAGCAGCTCGAAGAGCTGGTCGAACTTCGCGTTGACGCCGTCGAACTTCGTCGTCATGTCCGTACGCAGGCAGGCTGTCTCGCTGCGGGCCCGCTTGACCTCGTCGCCAACGTCCTTGATCTCGCCGCGGACCTCGCCGAATCTGCGCGTGGAGTTCGCTGCGGACTTCACCGATCTGTGTGTGGAGTTCGGTGCGGACTTCACCGATCTCTGTGCGGAGCCCGCCGAGTTCACCGCGGACCGCGCTGATCTCTGTGCGGATTTCGCCGAGTTCGCCGCGGATCTCGGTGCGGAACTTGCCGAGTTCGCCGCGGACCTCGGTGCGAAACTCGCCCGCCTCGGTGCGGAACTTGCCCAGTTCGCCGCGGATCTCGGTGCGAAACTCGCCCATCTCGCCACGAAACTCGCCGAGTGTACGTTCGACCCGCTGGAGGGTGTCCGCGTTTTCGACCAGAAGTTTGCGATGGCGGTCGAGCATCTTCTCTTGGCGTCCGTGGCACTCGGTGAGATTGGCCAGGCCAGGCTCGATGATCTTCTTGACCACTGTGTCCAGCACCGAGACCGAGGGCTGTGGTTGCTTTTTTGGGACTCTAAGAATGCTGAAGGCCCATGTCTCTACTTCGCCGAAGCCGAGTGGCGCGGCTTTCTCGATGGCATCAAGGCGCGCGGGTTCGACGAGGTCAGGTAGCGGTAGATGACAGGGTGACGTGGTGCTGCTCCGGCTGAGATGATCTCCTGGGCGACGAAGCCTCCCGTCCGTAGATCTCGAGGAGGGCTGGCATGACGGCAGCAGGGTCTTTTCGGCTGTATGAGCACGACCAGCCGGCTCTCACCGTCGGCCAGGTGCGTGAGGCTCTCGCCGGACTACCCGACTACATGCCCATCTCGGTGGCGGTTCCCAGCGAACCCGGCGGGCCGGTCGACCATGAACTCGTCGTCACCGCCGTTGACCACGCGACGATCGAGGACGAACAGGGCGAGCACTACATCGACCCGGCCGTCACCATCGTCTGTGACTACGGCTCCGGCGAATGGACCCTGAGCTGACGGCTCGTAGATCGGGTGTTCGGTGACAACTCGGACATTAATCTTGCGGGAAGGTGGCTGAGCCCGACGTGGGGACAGCCGAGGGCGCAGGTTGCGAGACGATGGATCCATGGCAGACCGGACCCGTTTGAGCGACGATCTCTTCCAGCCCCTCGACCTGGAGGAGGTGCTCGACGTCGCCTATGAGGAGGGCGACGAAGAGGCGGTCCTCGCCCTGATGGAGCGGGCGCTGTCGGACCCACGCGCCGCGGGCGACCTGGAACTGCCGGTCTATCTGGAGGAGCTCGCAGACCTCTACGCCCAGGCCGGCAGATTCGACGAGGCGATCGCCGCGGAGCGCCGGATCCTCGACGTGGACCTCGACCCGGCGGACCGTACCCGAGGTTTCCTGCGCATCGGTGGGTTCCACGCGAGGGCCGGGCGGGCCGATGAGGCCATGCGGGTGGTGCGCCAGGTGCGGACCGACGAGGACACCAAGCCGGTCTCGGATCGAGACTTTCAGGTGTACGGGGATGCTGCGCGCATCGTCGGGGACCTCCTCGATGATGTGCCGACCGCGGTGGGCTGGCTCGTGGACGCGAGCAGGGAGGCCATGGCGGCCGGGCTGCGGCCCGCGCGGTTCATGTTCCTGGACGAGGAGCGCCGGCGGCTGGCGAAGGCGGCCGGGCTGACCGACCGGGTGTTCGACGCCGAGATCGAGGAGTACGCCGAGCTGGCCCGTCAGGCCGCGGCGGCCCGCACCCCGGCGGCCGTACAACTGCGTGTTCCTTACTTCCCGGCGGCAGACTTCGCCGAGGCACAGCGGCGCGGGCTGCTGAACGTGGGTTTCGAGGGGGACCACGAGGATCACCGGCGGGAGGTGGAACGGTCGCTCCGGGGCTCCGTCGCCCGTGAGGGAGCCAAGCCGAGTGTCGCTCCTATCGACGTACCTGGGCTGCTGGCCTTCGCCGAACGCGAAGGGCGTGACCCCTCCCTCCAGGAGACCTGGCTGGGCTACGTCGAGAGCGACGGGCTCACCCTGGTGGCCTGGCCGCCCGGCCGTAACGACGGCTGCTGGTGCGGGTCCGACCGCAAGTACAAGAAGTGTTGTGGCGCCCCCGCGTTTGCCGCGCCTTGAGTCCCTTCACCGAAAGACGAGCGCGCTCAGCAGTTCCAGGCGATGACGTTGCCGTGGTCGTCATAGACCGGACACCCGAGCTTGTGCGTGGGACGGGGATGGCTTGCGGCGGAAGGCCGCTTGGTGGCGTGGGCGGCGCTGCTGGGCGGCCGGTGGGGCTGCGGCTGGGCCCGCCGCTGGGCCCGCCCGTGAGAGGCCGTCGGGGACGGTGCGGGGGCGGGACGTGCGGAGGCCGGGGTCGGTGGCGGAGCGGCGATCGCGGCGGTCTGGGTCAGGGTCACAGGCGGGGCGGTGATCGTCACTCCCTGGGTGCGGAAACCATCGACCTGGCCGACGAGAAGGACACCCACCACGACTCCGGCGGCCAAGCCACAGGCCAGCAGGATCATGCCGCGCGGAATGTGGAGTCGCCTGGATCGGCGATCGGGTTCAACCCAGGCCGTGCGTAGTGCATGCAGATCTTCGATGGACGGCAGCGGCTCAGGTTCCAGTACGGGCGACGCCGGCGTACTGGAGTTGCCGAAGCTGTCGGGGGGCGATGAGGTGGATCGCAGAAGATCCCCGGGTCCGTTCAGCGGGTCGGTGTCAGCGGCGGACACGGACGTAGTCCTCGCTGCTGGCGGCCGCGACGTAGAGCCCGGTGCCGGCCCAGGTGGCCCTGAACGAGCCACTGCGCGCGGCGTAGAGCTTGTAGGAGTAGTTGCCGTTGCGGTCCGTGGTCGCGGTGCCGAGGCGGTACGACTTGTGTGAGCCGAGCGGCCGGAGATAGATGGTCACCTTCTGCCCGGCGTAGCCGGACAGCTTGCCGGCGGCGTTCAGATGGCGCAGGGCGCCCTTGACTGTGAGCCGGTGTCCCTTGCGGACCGGCTCGGGCCCGGCATCCGCGCTCAGTGAACTGGCGCCCTTCACGGTGATCGAGCCGGACGGGCCGCTGTGCTGGCTGCCGGCGTACACGGTGGTGTCGATCCGCCAGACGCCGAGGTCGCCGGGGCCGAAGCCGAGATGGCCGGACCACACCCCGTAGCGGGCATCGCCGCCGACCAGCGGCATCTGTGACAGCGACTTGTGAGTTCCGCCGCGAATGAGCTCCAGGTGGACGTAGTCGACGTTGGTCGGCTCGTCCAGGTGGACGCGCACGGTCGTGGCGGCCGTACGCCCGGGGACGACGGTGAGCGCGCCCGGGGAGACGGCCAGCGGCGGGATCCTGGTCTTGGCGACGGTGAACGTTCCGGTGGGGCTCTTCGTCGCGCTCTGCGATCCGGCGCCGGCTCGGGCATTGATCTTCCAGATGCCGGCGGCGCTCTCCGGCGGCAGCCAGGCCACGCCCCGCCAATTGCCTTGATGGCCGTTTCCGCTGGTCAGAGCGAGGTACTTGATAGTGGTCTTCGCTCCGGTAGGGGAGACCAGATCGGCACTGACCGACTGGACCGCGGTCTCCTTGGCCGGAGTGCCGACCGGGAACTCGACGGTCACCTTGACCGCCGAAAGGTTGATCTTCACGGGGCTGGGGGACAGGTGCCCCGCCCCGAAGGTGACATGCCAGGTTGCGGCGGAGGCGACGCCGGTGACCACGATCGTGGCCGATCCGCCGAGGGCAGCGGCTGCTACCAGAGAGCCGATACGCGTGCGTGTCATGGGGGGTCCTCCACGGCGATCAGTACAGCGGAATGTAACCGCAGTGGTACGCAAGGGACAAGGGGGGCTTTCGTGGTACATGATGCCCGGCGGCCCTGGGCTTCGGGGGTCAGCGGAGGAAGCGGTGGGCGAGTTCGAGGCTGGACGGGGCGGGTCGACCGCGGCGGGCCGAAGCGGGACGCTCGCGGCGGGCCGGGGCGCGGTGCTCGGGGGTGCGTTCCACCTCGGTGACTCCGGTGGCGGCCTCCAGGGCTGGGGAGTAGCCGGCCAAGCGCAGGGCCTCCAGGGTGGACTTGATCGGCTGGGTGCTGATCAGCACGGTGGGGGCGATCCGGCGAAGTCCGAGCTTGCGGAGCGCGCGGTGCTGGGAGAGCTCCAGCACCAGGGCCTCGTCGTCGGAGCGTAGACAGCAGGCCGACCGCACCACCCGGATCGAGCCGTGCTTGCGGGCGGTGTCCCGCAGGAGATATTCCAGCGGCTGGGGAAGAACTCCGTGGGCGACACCGGCGAGCCGTTCGAGCAGGTCGGCGGCATCGGCACCGCCGTCCAGGCCGCGGCGCACCGAGGCCGCACCGAACCGCCAGACGTGTGCCTGCCCCTCCGACTCGCGGTCCGCGATGGAGTCCAGCAACGAGGCCAGCTCGGGCGTGGGGGTGCCGGGGACGATGGCGGTCAGGTCCCCCTGGAAGCGGGCCGTACTCTGCGGCGGGGGCAGCAGACCGTCCAGCGCAGCCGACAGCTCCGCGCTGCCCGAGCCCAAGCCGCTGGTGCCGGAGTCGTCGGTGCCGCCGGCTTCGAGCATTCGCAGCAGGGCGTGGCCGGCCTCGGTGAGGGTGCCCAGGGCGGATACCCCGAGGAGCTGCGCTTCGAGGAGTGTCGCGGTCACGCGTTCGGCGCCGTACTCCCGTACACACATCGGCCGGTGCCAGGCGGCGGCCTCGGTCAGCTCCACCGCCGCGGTGCGCGGGGACAGCGCGGTGCCTGGGGGCAGTGCGGCCAGGGCATGCAACACCGAGGTACGCAGCCCCACCGCGCAGGCGTCACGGGAGTCGGCCAGCGCGACCGGGTTCTCGCCGTCCTCCGGCCACCAGGTGATGACGTCCTTGATCCTGCTCCAGGCGGCGATGACCGGGGCCAGCCGCTCGGCGGGCGGAAGCGTCAGCCAGTCGTCGTAGGCGGGGGTGGGCAGCAGCCGTGGATAGTCGGCTCTCTTCTTGGGGGCCTCGATGCCGAGCAGCCAGGCGGCCTCGCAGAGATCGATCCAGAGCCGGGTCTCGTCCTCGTCCACACCGAGCACCTTGGCCAGCCGGCGGGTTTCCCGTACCGCAAGGCCACCGCTTTTGCGCAGCATGGCCGGCTCGGTGGCCAGGGTCTTCAGCAGCAGACCGATCCGGTTGGCGGCGGTGGCCGCCGCGGACTGCGCCTCGCCACGCACCCGGTCGGGAGGTACGGGGACGGTGGCCGGTCGTGGCGGCTCTGGGGTGAACGGCGAGGTGGCCGGGCCGCCGAGGATCTGGGCGACCTCGAGAGGCACCTCGGCCCGGTCCCGGCCGGCAGGGACCAGCAGCCCCCGCCGGGCCAGCCAGTCGGTGTCCGGATCACCCGAGCCCCCGTTGCGGAAGGAGTACCTTCCGGCCTCCCACTCGAAGCTATGGGTGCCCAGCAGTGCCCGTTCGGACAGCAGCTTGCCGAGCATCTCGCGGGCGTCCTCGGGAGCCGAAGAGACCAGAGCGCGGACCTGGTCAGGGTCGCTCAGCATGGCCACGATCCGCCGCTGGGCCTCGATCCGGGTCGCGGAGCCGATGCCGAGATGTTCGGCGATCACCATGACCGGGGCTTTGTTGAACGAAGAGCTCAGCACCCGGTCGAGCGGAGCCGGTGCATACTCCCGCACCACGAAGGTCTGGCGGATCAGCGCGGGCACCCGGATGTGGTCGGGCCCGGCCGGCAGCAGGAGCAGCCGGGCGCGGAGATCGTCCAGCACGGCCCGCGCGGAACCGTCGTCGCCGACGGCGGCCAGTAGCTCCGCCACCGGGAGGGGACGAGAGACCGCATGCGCGTAGGCATAAGGGCCGCTGTTCAGATCTTGGGTGAGGCGGGCCGCGGCGGCCAGCAGCTCCTGCTCCGGCCGGTCGATCTCGTGCAGCAGACCGTAGGAGTAGTGGTCGCGGAGCAGCTGCTGGGCGAGGTCCCGGAGGTTCTGCGGTACGGATCCGTACACGAGCAGGTGGGGCCGTTCGTCGAGCAGGCGCGCGATCTGCTCGGGTGAGCGCTGCTTCAGCCAGTCGATCAGCTCGTCGACGTTGTTCACGCTCAGCCACTCTAACGGTCCCATGCAACCTTCGAGTGGTCTCGCGGGTCCTTGGGGGGGAGAAGCTGTAGTCATACGAGAGGGGGCGAGGATGAGTCGTAGAAGCGTCATCGTGGCATTTGTCGGTGCCGCTGTCGCCGCCGTGGCGGTGGCCGCTGTCTGGCTGCTCGGCATCGGCAGTGCCCAGGCCCAGGATCCGAAGCCCCCGGGACCTGAGCATGCGGTCGGGCACGACCTGACGGGCGTGCCGGGCCAGGACCCGGAGAGCGTGCAGAAGTACTGGACGCCCGAGAGGCAGAAGAACGCCAAGCCGGCCGAGATGCCGGAGGCCCCGGCGGCTGAGCCAGGCTGAGGTCGGTAAGGCGATGGCCCCACCGGAGCGGATCCGGTAGGGCCATCGGCCTGACAGCCGGTGCGTGCGCTAGTGGGCTGCCGCGTAGTTGTAGACGTTGATCGCCGCGGTGCCCAGGAACGGGCTGAACATGTAGTCGTTCTTCAGGCTGTGGGTGCTGTTGATACCCACGATCCGGCCAAGGCCCTTGCTGATCTCGGCCAGCCAGGGGCCGCCACTGGCGCCGTGACCCATGGTGCAGTGCAGGGCGTAGCCGATCGGCTTGCCCGTGCCGTAGCTGGCCCGGACGGTCGGGCCGCTGCAGTATCGCAGCTTGTTGCTGCTGATCTTCGTGCCGGAGGGCAGCAGGTCACCGGGGTAACCGAAGTCGTAGACGTTCCAGTTCCGGCTCTGGTTGAACTTGTAGCCCTGGCTGCCGGTCACGCTCTGCAGCGTCTTCCCGCCCAGCTTGTTCGTCACCAATGCCCCGATGTCGTAGGCCGAGTCAGCGTTCTTGATCCAACCCTGGGTGGTGCTGACCCAGTGGACCGTCCAAGAGCCGCGGGACTTACCGTCGACGTAGTCCGGGCGAAACAGAAAGTTCTGGTGCGTGGCGTTCGTCTTGCCGCCGTCGTAGACGCAGTGCCCGGCGGTCCACACCGTGCTCTTGTTCTTGGCGGTGATGACGGTGGCGGAGCACGAGAAGTTACCGCCGCTCTTCTTGGTGAAGAAGAGCTTGCCGATGGTCCGTGCGGGAGCGGTGCCGTGCTTAGTCCAGATCTTCGCCTTCGGGTTCTTCGGGAAGGCCTTGCGGGCGGCCGCCGAGTCAGCAGCTGTGGTCACGGGCCCGGTGGGCGTGGTGGGGTCGCCCACCAGGGTTTCACCGCTGGCCTCGACCGACCGCAGCGCGGTGGTGGTAGCGGTGCGGGCCGAGGTGACCTCGGTGTTCGTGAGGTCTCGCGCGGAACGCAGTCGCGAGGCGGTCCAGTAGGCCTGCACCTGGGCCGCGGACTGGGTAACGGTGTTGGTGACCGCCGCGGCGGAAGGGTCGGTCGCCGCGGCCTTGGCCGCTACCGGCGACGCGGTGGACGTGGACCCGGTGGCGGACATGACCGCGAAGGCCGTCGCAACGACGGCACCGGTGACCGACGTGACCAGCAGCGCAACGCGGGGGGCTCGTAGGCGCAAAATTACTCCTCTTTCGGGACATTTGACCCGGAAGAGGCAAGCAGTCAGACGATCTACACGTCAACCGATTTGCAGTTATAACTGGATTTAGTCTGATTCGTCACGCTCTGAAGCATCGGTTCTGGAGGGTTTTGCCCGTTTAGCGGCCGATGTCCCGGACCAGATCGAGGGCGAGGGTCAGGTCCAGATGGAGGAAGGACTCGAACTTCGCACCGGGCGGCACGGCCGGGTCGGCGGCCAGTTGCCGGAGTACACGCAGGGCGCGGGGGACGTTGAGGTCGTCGCACAGGGCCGAGTCGGCCTCCGCGACATAGCCGGAGGACATCGGCCGCCCCGGGGCCCTGGCCCAGTCGGCCATCTCGGCCCGCCATTCCCGCAGGTCGGAGTCCGCCTCCGCCAGGTCGTCCCAGGACGGGTCCAGTGTCTCGCGGTAGTGGCAGCGCAGGATCACCAGCCGCAGCGCGAGCGGATCGAGCCCGCGTGCCGTCACCTCGTCGGGGGTCGGCAGGGGAGCTGTACCACCGATCTCGATGAGCCGCTGCCCGGACACCATGGATGAGATATCACCCACACCCAGATCGGCTCCGGGGGGCTCTCCGTCGAGTCCGGGGCGGATGTTGAGGGCCGCCGTCGACCCGCCCATGAAGGCGAACACGCGCAACCGCAGCCGCTCGCAGAATCGCCGAATCAGGTCTGCCAGCACCTGTCCGCGTAGGTCGTCCCCCGATTCGACACGAAGCACCAACCGGCCTGGCCGGGCGCACGTGATGTCCGAAATATGGCCGGTCCGCTCGTCATAGAGCCGCAGCATCTCCCCACCCTAGGCGCCGACCGGCTGTGGCCGTTAGGTCACATCTTATTTCCCAGTTGGTAGCGTACGTCCGGTCATCAAGACGGGGGAAGTCATGAAGACTCGAGATCTCATCACGTACCGCGTCGGGCCGGAGAGCCAGCCAGAACTATGGCGGTTCATCCGAGACACGGCGGACCGCCTCGGAGTGGCCGCGCCCGATGTGGTGGAGCTTTATCCGGTGCCGGACGTGGAGCTGGCCAGGGGCCGGCTGCTCCTTGGCCTGCCGTACGTCCTCGGCCTGGACGCCGACGGGCTGGCCGACGTCATCGCGCATGAACTGACCTATCAGCAGACCCGTCAGGGGTGGGTCGTCAGCCGGCTGCCTGCCCAGACGTTCTGCCCGGAGTCGGTCGCGAGCGCGCTGCTGCGGGCCGCGCACATCGCGGTGTCGTTCGAGCGCTTCGTCCTGCAGTACACAGGGCCACTCGCGACCGCGGGTTACTACCCGGTGGACCTCTGGGACGGGTGGCGCTGGACACTGCGCCAGAAGCGCGGCTGGCAGACCCCTTCGGCGAGCGTGCGACCCGTACCGCTGGATCCGTCCGGACCCGCCGCGGCCCCGGCTCCGGCCGATGACGCCACCCGGCCCGTACCGCTGCGGCCCCTCGGCATCACCACCGAGACCGGCTTCGCCCGGCTGCTGGCCGAGGAGTTCATGTCCCATCCGGGTGCGGGCCAGGATCACCGGCTCCGCCCGGTGACCTTTGACGAGGTCCCGCACGAGGTCTGGGACAGCGGCATGAACCGCCAGGCCGTGGCGATCCGGACGGCCGCAGCCTGGCTGATGCGCCAGTCCAGGGTGACCGCCTCGGAGGTTCTCGACCTGGTCGCCGACGGCCGGGCGGCGGAGATCCTGCACGACGCGGGAGTGGAGTCGCCTGATCTGGATCCGGCGGCCCGTACGCTCGGCCCGCTGGTGCACGAGGCACTGCGCCGTCGGATGTACCGCTTCGAGCATCCGCTGCGCCAGCACGTCTACGTGGGGCCTGCCTGGGACCGCATCGACGTCGCCGAGCTGCTGGAGTCCGTGGAGCAGCCCAACGTCCTCGCCCGCCTCGCCTACCTGCTCACCTGACGGGGGAGAGAGCGGGGGTGGGATGCGTGAGCTCGGGGTGGGGCGCGCTGCTGTCGGGCTTGCGTACGGCCGCGAAACGCAGCCGTACGTAGTCGGCCACCCATCCCGATTCACGGCGCAGTGCGGGGGCGGCGAGCGCGTTGATCCGGTTGAGGAGTGCCTCGGTCAGCTCCGGCGGCACGTCGGCGAGGGGCCCGGCGGCGAAGACCCGCACCCAGTCGGCGGCGCCGCCCGGGCCCTCGGTCATCCGGGTGGGCCGGTCGAAGTACTCCAGTAGCCGGACGGTGAAGCCACCGTCCTCGAGCCGGTTCGCATACTCGGCCGGGCTGGGGAAATACCACGGCAATTCCGGCTCGGCCAGCCCGAACTCCCGCCATGAGGTCTGCATCGCGGCGATCAGCTCGGCACAGTTGCCCGCCCCACCCATCTCGGCCACGAAGCGGCCGCCGGGCCGGAGCGCGGCGTGCGCCTGGTTGATCACTGCGTCGGGGTCGCGGGTCATCCAGTGCAGGGCGCCGTTGGAGGCCACCGCGTCGAACGGCTTCGCCACGGTGAAGTCATGGGCGTCGCCGACCGCGAAGGACAGCTCCGGGTTGAGCGCCCGCGCCTGAGCGATCATTTCCGATGACCCATCGATGCCCAGCGTCTCGGCACCCCGCGCGGCGATCTCGGCGGCGAGCGCGCCGGTGCCGCACCCCAGGTCGATGATCTTTTCCCCTGGTTGCGGGTCGAGCAGGTCGACCAGTGGTGCCCCGTGGGCGGAGACGTACCCGAAGGCACTGTCGTACGTCGCGACGGCCCAGTTACTCATCCCGCCCCCCCATCCCCAGTCACGCAAGCAACATATCGGACACTCGGTGCAGGTAACGGCGGGTTTGCCCATGGTGGTCCAGACCCGCGAAGGTTCGTCACAGGGTGTACATGTCCTTGTGCCCCATCGGGTCTGGGGCCGGTCGGTTGGTCGTGTCGGTACGGGGGCGTACGGTCGTTCCCATGGCCCAGACCCTGACGCTGCCGGTGCCCGGGACGCTCACCGCGCGGCTCATCGTGTTGGATCCGCGCCGGCCGGCGCCGGAGGGGATCTCGCGAGGAGGAAGGGTCGAAGAGATCAAGGCGGGCCATCCAGCGCTGCCGCAGCCGGCTCTGCTCGCCCGCGGAGGGGCCCCGGCCGAGGTGCTGGACCGGATGGGGCGGGCCGAGCGACATCTGCTGGTCGAGGCGAGCGGCCCGGCGGGCTGGCCGCCCCGGCATCTGTTCGAGGCGATGACGAGCGGTGGTGCGCTGGCGCACCTCACCGGAGGGGTGCTGATCGATCCGCTGACGGCCCGGGTCGTCGCACCGGAGAGCATCGACCATGCGCCCGGTGGCCCCGGCGCGTTCCTGCCCCAGCACTACGTCAGGGTCAGCGCCGCCACACACGCCGATGGTCTGCGTATGTCGACCACCGGACTCAGCCGGCTCGGTCTGCCCGAGGTGCGGACCCTCGGGTTGCCGCCATATCTGGGCCAGGCCTGGGCACGGCTGACGAACTCCCTCGCCTACCACCTCGTCCAGGACCTCTGGGCGGACCTCGAAGAGACGCTGGGTCTCACCTCACGGGAGGTGCCCGACGAACTGTCGGTGACACCGGACGACGTGGCGATGGCGGAGTCGGAGAACCCGCTGACGGCCTACGAGGCGCGGGTCCGGCTCTGGCCGGGCAACGGCCATCTCACCCTGGTGCCCCCGCGGGGTTTCGCCGGTTCGGAGTCGCAGTGGCGCAGCGAGGCCGTCATCATGCTCTTCCCCGCGGCTCGCATCTGACTAACGCGGGCGGCGGGGCGGGGCGGGCGGGACGACCTTGCCGGCGACGATGATCCCTTCGGGGACTTCGACCAGCTCATCGGTGCGGCGGCGGATCTGGAGCACTCCGTCTGACCACGATTCGAGTACCCCCACCACGTCGCTGTACTCTCCCGTTGGTAGACGCCGACGGAGCGAGACCCGCTCACCCACGTCCGCCGGAGTGACCGCTACCACGAGCCGTGCGCCGAATCGGGCGGACATGCGGAGACCCCCGTGTCGAATCAGGTAGCCGGACATGGACATACTAGGTTCAGCAAGCTTGCGGTGAGCCGTGGCGAAGGCCCGAGAGGAGTCATGACGTGACCTACGTCATTGCGCAGCCCTGCGTGGATCTGCTCGACAAAGCATGTATTGAAGAGTGCCCCGTCGACTGCATCTACGAGGGCAAGCGAATGCTTTACATCCACCCGGACGAGTGCGTTGACTGTGGTGCGTGTGAGCCGGTTTGCCCTGTTGAAGCCATCTACTACGAGGACGATGTTCCGGAGCAGTGGAAGGACTTCTACAAGGTGAATGTTGAGTTCTTCGATGAACTCGGCTCACCGGGTGGCGCGTCCAAGGTCGGCAAGATCGACAGGGACCACCCGATCGTCGCGGCGCTGCCTCCACAGAGCGAGGAATAGGCGCCGGAGTCGTCGTGCTGAGCGAACGCGCTCGGCAAGCACGTGTTTCAAGGCCGTGACCACGCTTGCCTCAGGCTTCGCGGTCGCGGCCTTGAGGTGTTCAGCGGGCCTCCTGCGGGGCACTGGATAGATAGGGGGAGCGATTGATCTCGCTGCCGGACTTTCCCTGGGACCGGCTGGAGCCATACAAGGCGACGGCCCAGGGCCATACGGACGGCATCGTCGACCTGTCGGTCGGCACCCCCGTCGACCCGACCCCGGAGATCGTGCGCAGGGCCCTGGCCGAGGCCGCCAATGCCCCGGGCTATCCCTTGACGTATGGGACGCTGCGGCTGCGTGAGGCGGCCGCGGGCTGGTTGCGGCGCCGGTTCGGTGTCGACGCGGACCCGGCCGCGATTCTGCCGGCCATCGGTACCAAGGAACTGGTCGCGTGGCTGCCGTTGCTGCTGGGCGCCGGGCCCGGCGACCGGGTGGTCTTCCCCAAGCTCGCGTATCCGACGTACGACGTCGGCGCGCGCATCGCCGGAGCCGAATCGGTGGCCACCGACGGGCTGTTGTCGCTCGGCCCACAGAACCCCAAGCTGGTCTGGATCAACTCCCCGTCCAACCCGACGGGCAAGGTGTTGCCGGCCGAGCACCTGCGCAAGGTCGTCTCCTGGGCCAGGGAGAGGGGTGTGCTCGTCGTCAACGATGAGTGCTACTTGGAGCTGGGCTGGGATGCCGACAAGCCGCCGGTCTCGATCCTGCACCCGGACATCTGCGGAGGCTCGCACGAGGGGCTGCTCGCCGTACATTCACTGTCCAAGCGTTCCAATCTGGCCGGCTACCGGGCCGGATTCGTCACCGGCGACCCTGCCGTGGTGAAGCGACTGCTCGAGGTCCGCAAGCACGCTGGGATGATCATGCCCGCGCCGGTGCAGGCCGCCATGGCGGTGGCGCTCGACGACGACGTGCACGTGGAGGTCCAGCGGGAGATCTACCGGCGCCGCCGGGCCGCGCTGAAGGCCGCATTCGAGTCGTACGGCTTCCGCATCGATCACTCCGAGGGGTCGCTCTACCTCTGGGCGACCCGGGACGAGTCGTGCTGGGAGACCGTCGCGCACCTCGCGGCCCTGGGCATCCTCGTGGCCCCAGGAGACTTTTACGGCGCCGCGGGCGACCGCCACGTGCGGATCGCCTTCACCGCCACCGACGAGCGCGTCGCCGCCGCCGTCACCCGGCTCCAGTCCTGACGACAGGGAAGTCCTCTGATGCTGGCCTCTCTCGATGTCACCTACACCGATGCCCGCGCCGGGACCCTGTCCTTCACCCTGGACCAGCCGCCCATCGACGCACTGGTGACGCTGCCCCTGCGGGTCGGCGGCGTGGAGGTGGAGCTGTGCCTGCTCGGCTCCTCCCATCAGGTGATCGCGGGACCGGTGACCGAGACGGTCGCCACGCTGCCCGGCAGCCCGGGCCCGCTCCCGTACAACCTGGGCCGTGACATCGGCGGCTGGTCGTATCGCTTCACCGCCGACGTCTACCGGCGCGCGACGGCGGACTTCCAGTCGGCCACGGCCTTTCTCCGGAAATACCTTGCCGATCGGGATGACACGCTGGCCGGCGCCTACCCGGGGATGCCGGATGCCATCACCGGGATCATGCTCAGGCCGGTCAAGCGAGGGCTGGACTGGCGCACCTGGCACACCTATCCGCAGACCCGGGAGATCGTCGTCACCCGCAGCCGGATGCTGATCCGCTAAGCCTCACCGTGCCGTGCCACGCGCTGGCAGTAATCTTGTATCAGTAGTCACTTACCGCGTAGGGAGATCCACTTGATGGCACGCGAGATCTTCACCGAGGAGCACGAGGCCTTCCGGGACATGGTGCGGTCCTTCATCGCGAAGGAGATCACGCCCTTCCACGAGCAGTGGGAGAAGGACGGCATCGTCACCCGCGACGTGTGGCTGGCCGCCGGCCGTCAGGGGCTGCTCGGTATCGACATCGACGAGCAGTACGGCGGGGGCGGCAACGATGACTACCGCTACTACATCGTCTTCAACGAGGAACTGGCGAAGGCCGGTGTGCACGGCCCCGCCTTCGCGGTGCACAACGACATCAACGGCGGCTATCTCAGGCAGCTGTGCAACGAGGAGCAGAAGCAGCGCTGGCTGCCCGGCTACTGCTCAGGTGAGATCATCACCGGCATCGCGATGACCGAGCCGGCCGCCGGTTCCGACCTGCAGGGCATCAAGACCACTGCGATGAAGGACGGCGACGACTACGTCCTCAACGGCTCCAAGACCTTCATCTCCAACGGCATCCTCGCCGACCTGGTGATCGTCGTGGCCAAGACCGACCCCTCCGCCGGAGCCAAGGGCGTCAGCCTGCTGGTCGTCGAGCGCGGCATGCCGGGCTTCGATCGCGGCCGCAACCTCGACAAGGTCGGCATGCACGCGCAGGACACCGCCGAGCTGTTCTTCGACAACGTCCGGGTCCCCAGGGCGAACCTCCTCGGTGAGGAGGGCATGGGCTTCATCTACCTGATGCAGAACCTGGCCCGCGAGCGGCTGTCCATCGGCACCACCGCGCTGGCCGCCGCCGAGTCGGCCTTCGAGCAGACCCTGGAGTACTGCAAGACCCGGGAGGCCTTCGGCCGCCCGATCGGCAAGTTCCAGCACAACCGGTTCACGCTCGCCGAGATGAAGACCGAGCTGTCGGTCGCACGAGCCTTCACCGAGCAGTGCATCGTCAAGGAGAGCACGGCCGACCTCAGCGTCGAGGAGGCCGCGAGGCTGAAGTACTGGAACACCGAGATGCTCAAGACCGTCGTCGACCGGTGCGTCCAACTGCACG
>JAOPYO010000067.1 GCA_025964575.1 Actinomycetes bacterium | reverse complement strand
ACCTTCTCCCAGAGCGCCCGCGGCTGACCGTAGTCGTCGTCCTCCGGGTGCAGCCTGTAGGCGCTGCGGATGATCTCGCCGGCCACCGAGTACGACTCGCCCGCCCACAGGTCGGGGTCGGCCACCGGGCCACCCACGCTGTTGGGCGCGTAGACCGGGTCCGGCGAGTTGACGTAGGTCATCGCGCCGTCCTTGTTGTACGTGTGGATGGGCGCCTTGGGCCGGTTGACGGGGAGTTGCAGGTAGTTCGGGCCGATCCGGTACCGGTGGGTGTCGGGATAGGAGAACAGCCGGCCCTGCAGCATCTTGTCCGGCGTGGCGCCTATGCCGGGCACCAGGTTGGCCGGGTCGAACGCGGCCTGCTCGATCTCGGCGAAGTAGTTCTCCGGGTTGCGGTTCAGTGTCCACCTACCGATGTCGATCGGCGGGTAGTCGCCGTGCGGCCAGATCTTGGTCAGGTCGAACGGGTTGAACCGGTAATCGGCGGCATCCTCGAATGGCATGACTTGGATCTGCACGGTCCACGACGGGTGGTCACCGGACTTGATGGCGGTGCTCAGGTCGCGGATGGCGTTGTCGGGGTCGGTGGCCTTCAGCGCGTCGGATTCGGCGCCGGTGAGGTTCTTGATGCCCTGGTCGGTCTTGAAGTGATACTTCACCCAGAATTTCTCACCCCTGGCGTTGTACCAGAGGAACGTGTGCGAGCCGTAACCGTTCATGTGCCGCCACGAATACGGGGTGCCGCGATCGGACATCAGGAACGTCACCTGGTGCGCCGACTCCGGTGAGAGCGTCCAGAAGTCCCACTGCATGTTGTTGTCGCGCAGGTGAGTGTCGGCCCGGCGCTTCTGCGAGTGGATGAAGTCGGAGAACTTCTGCGGGTCGCGGATGAAGAAGACCGGTGTGTTGTTGCCGACAAGGTCGTAGTTGCCGTCCTCGGTGTAGAACTTCATCGCGAAGCCACGCGGGTCGCGGCTGCTGTCCGCGCTCCCCAGTTCGCCGGCGACCGTGCTGAACCGCACCAGCGAGTCGGTCCGGGCACCCTTCTGGAAGAGTCCCGCCTTGGTGAACTGGCTGACGTCCTCGGTGATCTCCAGAACACCGTACGCGCCGCCGCCCTTGGCATGCACGACCCGCTCGGGCACACGCTCACGGTTGAAGTGCGCCATCTTCTGGATCAGGTAGTGGTCCTGTAGCAGCAGCGGTCCGTTGGGCCCAACGGACTGTGAGAATTCGTCACTGGGCGCCGGAATTCCGGCATCGGTGGTGGTGGTCGGCCTTTCGGTCATTGCGCCGCTCCTCCTCGTTGTACGTGGCTAAGTTGCAGGTGGCTGATATGTCCGTTGGCAGTCTGGGCACACGCCCCAGAAGATGACGTCGGCCTCGTCGACCTGATATCCGGCGTTGTCGACCGGCTCCAGGCAGGGCGCCTCACCCGCGACGCAGTCGACATCGGTGATCGCTGCGCAACGGCGGCACACCAGGTGATGATGGTTGTCGCCCACCCGACCTTCATAGCGGGCAGGGCTTCCGGCCGGTTCGATCCGTCGCAGCAGGCCCACATCGGTGAGTGCGTTGAGCGCCTCGTACACCGCCTGGGTCGAGACGGCACCGACTCGGTCCCGCGCCAGCGCGGCGATCACGTCGGTTCCGAGGTGGGGACGGGTCCATACGGTCTCCAGGATGGCCAGCCGGGCGGCGGTCACCCGCAGGCCCGCGTTCCGCAACTCTGCAGCGGCGGTAGAGGGTCCGGGAGTAAGCCCGTCGGTCTTCACTTATCCAGATGAACACGTAAACACGAAGGATTCAAGACAATGAATCCCCCGTCTTTGGTCAAGCGTGCACCATGTCAGGCTCAGCCATCGAGATGGGCGGAGAGGTAGTTCTGCAGGAGTCGCTCGGCCTCGGCGAGGATGAGCGGATCTCCGTCCGGGTCCTTCCGGAAGGCCATCTTGAGCACGGCGTCGCCGGCCTCGACGGAGATGGCGAGTGCCAGGGCGAGGTCGGTGCCGTCGGGGACTCCGAACGCACTCACGATCAGAGCGCGTAGCCGGTCCGCGACGACTGAGTTGTTGTCGGCAGAGTCATCGAGCAGGTTCAGATCGGCCACATCACCGAAGCGCAGCACTCGGAAACCGGGCACGGTCCGGTGCATGTCCACGAAGATCTCGATGATGGCGCCGACGGCGTCGGACCAGTGCGCAAACTCGCCCTCGGTGAGCCGCACGGAGATCCGCTCGCCGAAGATCTCCAAATTGCGCTGGGCCAGTGCCTGTGCGACCGCCCGTTTGTCAGGGAAGAACTGATAGACGGAGCCGATCGCCACGCCCGCCCGCTGGGCGATCCGCGTGGTCGACAAGCCGTCATAGCCGGTCTCGTCGAGAATCTCGGCGCATGCGTCGACCATGCGCTGGACCCGTTCGGCACTGCGGCGCTGGGCAGGACGGCGGCGCAGTGGCGTACGGGTCGAACCCGCGTTCTCGGTCACCATCACATCTTGCCCTTCCCGCGACGCGGTTCACGACCCTAGGATCCGAGAGTTATTCATATTCGGCAGGTCCGGGGTCGTCTCCCGGAATGAACACGGCTGGAGACGTCATGGCTGTGAACGGGGATTTCCCGCCTGATTTCCGATGGGGCGCCGCCACCGCCGCGTACCAAATCGAGGGTGCGACCACCGAGGACGGCCGTGGTGTCTCCACCTGGGACACCTTCAGTCACGAGCCCGGCCGGACCCGCGACGGCCACACCGGCGATGTCGCGTGTGATCACTATCATCGCTGGCCCGAGGACGTCGAACTCATGGCGGGCCTCGGCATCGACGCGTACCGCTTCTCCATCGCCTGGCCACGGATCCAGCCGGAGGGCCGGGGCGCGATCAACCCCAAGGGCCTCGACTTCTACGAGCGGCTCGTCGACGGGCTGCTGGAGCGTGGCATCGCCCCGACGCCCACGCTCTACCACTGGGACCTGCCACAGCCGCTCGAGGACGACGGCGGCTGGATGAACCGCGACACCGCCTACCGGTTCGCCGAATACGCCTATGTCGTCGCGGAGCGGCTGGCCGACCGGGTCGATATGTGGATCACGCTGAACGAGCCGGTGGTCGTCATGGCGTACGGCTACGCGTTCGGCATCTACGCCCCCGGCAAGGCGCTCATGCTCGACGCGCTGCCCACCGCGCACCACCAACTGCTCGCCCACGGACTGGCCGTCAACGTCCTGCGCAGCCAGGGCGCCCAGAAGATCGCGATCAGCAACCACTACATCCCGGCCTGGCCGGCCACCGACTCTCCTGAGGACCAGGCCGCCGCAGGGGCCTTCGACCTGCTGATCAACCGGCTCTTCACCGATCCGATCCTGCTGGGCCGTTACCCCGACCTGTCGGCCCTCGGCTCCCCGGACCTGTCCCATGTCAGGGACGAGGACCTGAGAGTCATTTCCGCTCCCATCGACGCCCTGGGCGTGAACTACTACCAGCCCAACCGGCTCTCCCACGTCCCGCCGGACTCACCACTGCCCTTCGACATCCTCCCCGTCGAGGGCTTCCCGACCACCGGGATGGGCTGGCCGATCGTGCCGGACGGGCTGCGGTCCCTGCTGGTCACGCTCAGGGATACGTACGGGCCGATGTTGCCGCCGATCTACATCACCGAAAACGGCTGCTCCTTCGACGACGCGATCGGCCCGGACGGCACTGTTGACGATCACCAGCGGATCGCCTTTCTCGAGTCACACCTCTCGGCCGTCCGGGCCGCCATGGCGGAGGGCGTCGATGTCCGCGGCTACTTCGTCTGGTCACTGCTGGACAACTTCGAATGGGCCGAGGGTTACGGACCGCGCTTCGGCCTGATCCACGTCGACTACGGGACCCAGAAGCGCACCCCCAAGGCCTCGTACGCCTGGTACCGCGACCTCATCGCCGTCAACCTTCGCTAAGTAGCGGAACGGCCCGCCTGGTAGGCCCGGGGTCGGCGTCGCTGTTCGCTATTTGGTGATGTGTTTGTCGCCGAACAGGTCCGCGGGCGGGATGCTCTGCTCGAAGGAGAAGACCTCGTGGGGGTCGTACTTCCTCTTGATGACACGGAGCCGATCGAAGTGCGTGCCGTAGTAAGCCGTGCCCCAGTCCTCGATCGCCCTGTCGGGGACGTTCACATGGGCTGCGGGGCCCACCCGTCAGGTCAGCGCCTGTACGGGTTTCACGAGCCAACAGACGATGGCCGACTATCAGAGGGCGGTCCTGTCAGCGGTCAGCGGCCATTCGAATCCTGACGAGCCCACCCAGATCGACCAGCCGTAACTGCGTACTAGTCAGACAGGAACAGACAAAATGGGTGCCCTGCAGGGTCGAGGTAGGTCCGCACGTCGTCTTGGGGCTGGTACTCCGCAAGGATCGCGCCCGCGGCGACTGCGTGGGCTCCGGCAGCGTTGAGATCGTCGACCTCGATGTCCAGGTGCAGCATCATCTGCTGATCACCGGGACCAGCGGGCCAGGTCGGCTGGACGTAAGCCGCATCGGTCTGAAACGAAAGCCCTGCCCCGCCACCGGGCGCGCTGAGCTTGACCCAGTCGGGCTCGTCCTGCTCCACCGTCCATCCCAGGAGTCGACGGTAGAAGGCCGCCAGTGCGTGGGCGTCGGGTGAGTCGAGCACGATACCTGACAGCGTCATTCGTGGTGTCCGGATCACGTTGCCTCCCGGGTCGGACCGACCAGCCGAGTCTAGCCAAACATGATCAAGTCACGGTCTACGGCCGTATCAACAGATGATCACATGCCGCCGGTACTGCGGCAACGCAGAGCCCACCTGCGACGGCAACGTGATCACTTGAGCGGGCTGCTGGCCGGGGACGACCGCTGGCATTTCACCAGTGCAGCTATGCCACCGAATGTGTCACCGTCCCGGTGTAGGTGGTCGCGGTCGCGGTGTTGGGCACCCTGACTGCGAGCGTGGGATTCCAGATGAGCTGGTTGCTCCCGGTCCCGGTCGCGTGGGTGTAGGCGCTCAACGGGGTTGAGCTCAGAGTGCCGGCCGTGGCCGCGGTGAACGTCCCGTCGCCGGTATGGCTGACCTCGGCGCCCGGGGTGTAGGTCACGGCGCTGGCCGGAATGGCCGGCACTCCGGCCGCGGTGAAATCGGTCGACGACACCGTGGCCGTCCAGGCGGCCGGGTTGGCGCCGCGCTGGTCGTCCACGGTCACGTTCCCCAGAGCCGAGGTGATCGTGGTTCCGGGCGCACCCGTGCCGAGGTTCTATGATGTCGGCGCTGAGATCGTCAGGGCGCCGGGGGCGCAGGTGCCCCCGGCGATGTCGTTGGTGTCGAGAGTGACCGCCCCGTTGCGCGCCAACGCCCGACCGATGATCCTTACGCCGGTCGTCACCGTGATGGAGGTCAGGGCGAGAATGTTGCCCTGGAGCGTGGAGCCCGTTCCCAGGGTCGCGGAACTGCCCACTTGCCAGAGGACATTGCAGGCTTGGGCACCGTTGATGAGAGTCACCACGCTGGCTGATGCGGTGGTGAGCGTGGAACCCATCTGGATGATGAAGACGGCATTGGGATCGCCTTGGCCGTCGAGGGTGAGCGTGCCGGTCAGCCCCAGAGACGACCCTGACTTGTAAACGCCAGGCGTGAGCGTCTGGCCGCCGAGGTCGCCCGCGACGGTGGTGGACGGAGTCCGCGCAACGGCGTCGTCGTACGCGGCGGTCAGGGCGACCTGGGCCTGCGCGGCGACGGCATCGCCTGTGTGCACCGTCCCTTGCACTACGCCGGCGCCGGGACCGATTCCGGTCACAGCGGTGCCCGGACTCACTCCCAGGTCCATGCCGATGACGCTGGGCCCGGTGTTGGTAACGGTCGTCCCGGCCAAGACCGAGAAGGGGGCGGCCGCTCCGAGACTTACCGGTGCCTCTGTCACATATGCGGTGGATTGCAGGTCAGCGAA
>JAOPYO010000058.1 GCA_025964575.1 Actinomycetes bacterium | reverse complement strand
CGAGGCCGTCGAGCAGCAGGGCAAGGGCGACCTCGCCGCCCTGCTCAGCAGCGGAGACACCTGGCGCATCGACTAGTCATGCGCCACTGCGCCCCTCGCGGATCCTCTTTCGTGAGGGGCGCGGCGGGGTCTGGACTGAGGAGCGAAGGCGCTGCCTCACAGCGCCCGAGCCGGCGAGCGGAGCGAGCCAAAGCAAGCAGGAACGAGCGAGCGCGTGACGAGGGAAGCCCACGTCTCCAGGCGCTCCGCAGGCGAGCGGGAAACACGCGAGCGGGAGATGAACCACGTCGTCGTGCTCTCCGGTGGACTGTCCTATGAGCGCGAGGTCTCCCTGCGATCAGGGCGCCGGGTCACCGAAGCGCTGCGCGGCGCGGGAGTCGAGGTGGTTCCCAGGGATGCCGACGCGGCACTGCTGGGTCTGCTGGCGGCCGATCCGCCGGACGCCGTGTTTCCCGTGCTGCATGGGGCCGCGGGGGAGGACGGCGCCATCCGTGACGTCCTGGAGTTGATGGGGATCCCCTATGTGGGGGCCCGGCCGGACGCCTGCCGAGCCGCCTGGGACAAGCCCACCGCCAAAGCGCTCGTACGGGCAGCGGGGCTGAACACGCCCGCCTCGGTGGCGCTTCCGAAAGAGATCTTCCATGACCTCGGTGCCTCCGTCGTGCTGGATCTGGTGCTGACGAAGCTCGGGCTGCCGCTCTTCGTCAAGCCGTCTCGCGGCGGCTCCGCGCTGGGCGCGGCGGTGGTACGGGAGGCACGGGAGTTGTCCGCCGCCATGGTCGGCTGCTTCGCTTACGGGGACACGGCCCTCATCGAGCAGTACGTCAGCGGGACCGAGATCGCGGTGAGTGTCGTCGAGGTCGCCGGCGAAGGGGGAGTCGGCCCGACGGCCCTGCCCGCCGTCGAAATCGTGCCGGAGGGCGGGCTCTACGATTACACGGCCCGCTACGACGCGGGCGGCACGGAGTTCTTCACCCCCGCCCGGATCCCCGCGGCCGCCGCCGAGGCTGCGGCCGAGGCGGCGCTCACCGCACATGAGGCCCTCGGCCTGCGCCACCTCTCCCGCACCGATCTCATCGTCGATGGTGTGGGCGGCGTTCACTTCCTCGAAGTCAACGTTGCCCCCGGCATGACCGCGACCAGCCTTCTCCCCCTGGCGGTCCGGTCCGCCGATCTCGACCTCGGCCTGCTCTGCAGGGACCTTCTCCTTCGATGTTTCCTGTGAAACATCGTCTCCTGTGAAACATCGACTGGCGATATTGGAGTGTGCCGCGATGGATGACCGGGCCCAGTGAAGCTGCAGCAGAGAGCAAACACCCCCGATGCTCATCGAGCATCGGGGGCGCGTCAGATCAGACTCCTGATCGTCAGGGCATGTCGTCGGTCCTCATCGTGGAGGTGTCGTCCGGAGCCATGGTCTTGATGATGCGCTCCAGGTCTTCAAGTGAGGCGAACTCAACGACGATCTTCCCTTTGTTCCGTCCGAGATCCACGTGCACTTTGGTCTCGTAGCGGTCGGACAGCCTGTCCGCGAGCTGCTTCAGGCCGGGAGCCACCGGTTTCCTGGCACCCGTCCTGCGTCCCTGGCCGGGCTTCTGCGGAACTTCCCGGAGCGTGATGATCTCTTCGACCGCCCGCACGGAAAGCCCCTCCGCGACGATCCGGCCGGCCAGGTGTTCCTGGGCCTCGGTGCTGTCGAGAGAGAGCAGAGCTCGCGCGTGTCCGGCGCTGAGAACCCCCGCCGCGACCCGGCGCTGCACCGCCGGGGGCAGGTTCAGCAGCCGGAGGGTGTTGGTGATGTGCGGACGGGATCGCCCCACACGGCGGGCCAGTTCCTCGTGGGTGGCGCCGAAGTCGTCCAGGAGCTGCTGGTAGGCCGCGGCCTCCTCCAGAGCGTTGAGCTGCTGGCGGTGCAGGTTCTCCATGAGCGCGTCACGGAGGAGGTCGTTGTCTCCGGTATCCCGGACGATGGCTGGGATAACGTCCAGGCCGGCCCGCTGAGACGCCCGCCAGCGGCGCTCCCCCATGATGAGTTCGTATCGGTCCGGCCCCACCGCGCGAACCACCACTGGCTGCAGAAGGCCAACGATCTTGATGGATTCCGCAAGCTCGTCGAGAGCCTCCTCGTCGAAGTGCTGACGAGGCTGACGGGGGTTCGGAGTGACCGACGACAGCGGCAGCTCGGCGAAATGCGCCCCCGCGACGAGTTCCGGCTCTGAGACGGCGACGGATGAGGATGCATGGGACTGGACGGACTCGACGCCTGGCTCGGGCCCGGTCGGGATGAGCGCGCCCAGCCCCCTACCGAGTCCCCTGCGCGGCGGGCTCATGCGTCACCCGCGGCTGCGCCGCGCTGAGCCATTTCCGAGGCCGCCTCCGCGTAGGCCAAAGCCCCGGTGGAGCCGGGATCGTAGGTCATGACCGACTGACCGTAGCTCGGCGCCTCGGACACCCGGACACTGCGGGGGATCAGCGTGCTCAAGACGACGTCCCCGAAGTGACTGCGAACGTCGTCGGCCACCTGGGCGGCCAGTCGGGTGCGTGCGTCGTACATCGTCAACAGGATCGTGGAAACGTTCAGCTCCGGGTTCAAATGTGCCTTCACAAGGTCCACCGTGCGGATCAGCTGACCGAGCCCCTCCAGCGCGTAGTACTCACACTGGATGGGGATCAACAACTCCTGCCCGCCCACGAGAGCGTTCACTGTGAGCAGGCCCAGCGAGGGTGGGCAGTCAATGAGGACGTAGTCGAATTTGGACTTGTCGTAGGCGTCCAGCGCACGCTTCAGTCGGGACTCTCTGGCCACCTTGGAGACCAACTCGATCTCGGCGCCGGCCAGGTGCAGGGTGGCCGGAGCGCAGTAGAGGTTGGGGATCTCCGGCGCCGGGACGACGATGTCCGCCAGTGGCAGGTCCTCGATGAGAACGTCATAGATGGACGGCACATCCGTGTGGTGCTCGACACCCAGTGCGGTCGAGGCGTTGCCCTGTGGGTCGAGGTCGACCACCAGCACCTGCTGGCCGTGCATCGCCAGCGAGGCGGCCAGGTTGACCGAGCTGGTGGTCTTACCCACGCCGCCCTTCTGGTTGGCGACGACCATCACCCGGCAGGCCGGCGGCTTGGGCCACTCACCCTTTCCGGGCTGGACCTTCATCTTGCCTACCGCCGATGTTTCGCGTGGAACATCCACGTCCTTCAACGCTTCGCGCACGAGCTGCGACTCCCCCTGAGCAGATCTCTGACGCGGCGCCGGTGTCTTGGCCCCCGTGGGCACATAGCCGGTCTCCGCGGTACCCGATGTCGTACTTCCCCACGATGCATGCCCGGAAGGGGGGGTCTCCGGGCTCTGAATCTCCGCGGTCACAGCGGTCTCCGTCTCCTGGCCATCTGAATCGTCTGTGGAACCGTTCACAGGCCAGCCCAGTCCAGGGGTCCAATCCGCAGACGCACCATCCTGAGGGGGTTCACCCGGCCAGCCCAAGCCTGGTGCCATGTCCTTCGGGAAGGAAGTCATCTGCGACCCTTCTTTCGCCGGGGGGAAGAGCGCTCGGCTACCACGCGTACAAGCGTTGTCGGCGGATCGACCTTATCCTGACCGACCAAGAGCACTTCGGCCGTCCGTACACCGAGCCGCTGCAACACGGCCTCGGCTTCCTTGAGTTCCTCCGCCGCCCGCTCCCCTTTGAGGGCGAGCAGCTCTCCACCCGGGCGTAGCAGCGGCAGTGCCCAGCCTGCCAGCCGGCCCAGGGGAGCCACCGCGCGGGCGGTGACGACGTCGACGGCGTACTCCCCGACGACCTCCTCCGCCCGTCCTCTCCGCACGGTGACGTTGGTCAGTTCCAGCGATTCGACGCATTCCGTCAGAAACGTGGTCCGACGCAACAGTGGTTCGAGCAGTGTGATCGACAGATCGGGCCGGGCGATCCCCAGCACGATGCCGGGCAGCCCGGCACCGGAGCCGATGTCCACCACGGTGGCCTTCTCGGGCACGGCCTCGGAGAGCACAGCACAGTTCAGCAGATGCCGCTCCCAGAGCCGATCGGCCTCCCGCGGGCCGATCAGTCCGCGCTCGACGCCCGCAGTCGCCAGCAAGGCGGCATATCGCTCCACAACGGGCAGCACGTCACCGAAAATCTCGTGCGCTCCGACCGGCGCTGACATGGAACCCCCCACAGCATCCAGATGTTTCCACAGGCGTTTGCTTTGCGCACCTTTCACGACGAGTGGCACCGCCGTTTAGCACGGACATGTGGCGAGTGCCACGCATACTTTCCACCCATCGGGTACGAGCTCCGTCGACCAGCCTCCCTCACAACCGTCTGCACGGAGGGCTTGAAATGGGAATTGGAACAAGCCTCGCCTTCATCGCCATCGGCGCGATTCTGGCTTTCGCAACGCACTTCAGCCTCAACGGCGTCGATGTCCAGACGATCGGCTGGATCCTGATGCTCGTCGGTGTCGTAGGCATCGCCTTCACCATGATGTACGTCAGGCCGCGTCGCCGAGGCACCATCGCCGAGGTGATAGGTGAGGAGCCCCTCTACGACGTTCGCCCGGACGAACCGGTGCCGCCACATGTGCACGTCGATCAACCTGTCCAGCCCGTACAACCCGTGCAGCAGCCTGTCCAGCCGGTACAGCCTGTCCAGCCGGTACAGCCTGGTCAGGCGACCGTACACCCCGGACAGCAGGCACCCCATGTGCAGCCCCGTAGCCAACAGGATCTTCAGTCCTGAATGACCAAAGCCCCCGCTCGTATCGAGCGGGGGCTTTGGCCGTACGTCCGTGTCTCAGACGGGGAGGACCACCACGTAGCGGTCGGGCTCCTCACCCTCGGATTCGCTGTGCAACCCGGCGCCGGCGATCGCGTCGTGCACGATCTTCCGCTCGAACGGGGTCATGGGAGCCAGCGGCTTGGGCTCACCGGTCCGCTTGACCTCCACGGCGACGTCTTCGCCCAGCCTGGTCAGCTCGGCCCGGCGGCGCTCACGGTAGCCGCCGATGTCGAGCATCAGCCGGGTCCGGTTGCCCGTCTTGCGGTGCACGGCCAGGCGGGTCAGCTCCTGCATGGCCTCCAGCACCTCCCCGCGCTTGCCGACGAGGTCGTCCAGTTCCCCGCCCACGACCGAGACCATCGCACGTTCGCCCTCGACGTCCATGTCGATGTCACCGTCGTAGTCACCGATGTCGAGCAGGCCCTCGATGTAGTCGGCGGCGATCTCGCCTTCCTCCTCCAACGCCTGGACGTCGACCTCGGTGGTGTCGGCTTGCGTCACGCCGGTCTCCTTCTCACAACTGCCTTGGGCGACCACTAGAACGGAAACTTACTGCTTCGGAGTGCCCGTGCGCTTGCTGCGCGACTGCTTTACCGGCTGCTTACGCACGACCTTCGGCTCCGGTTCGGGCGGGACGGCCTCCGGCTCAGGCTCCTTCTTCAGTTTACTGAGCAGGCCGCCCTGGGCCGTACCATCCGCCTTGCCCTTGGCCGGCGTGCCGCCGGCGGGGGCGGCGCCGTTGGTGCCGGGTGCCGGGTAGCGCTTGTAGATGTAGTGCTGCTGAGCCAGCGTCCAGGAGTTCGAGGTCACCCAGTACATCAGGACACCGAGCGGGAAGTTGATGCCGAACAGGCCGAACAGCGGGGCCAGGAAGACCATCATCTTCTGAGCCGACGCCATCGGGTTGCCCTCTTCCATGGCGGGCTGGCGTGCCATGGAGGACTTCACGGTGAAGAACGTCGTGGTCGAGCTGATGATGACCGCGACGCCGCAGACGACCAGGGCGCTGATGCTCTTGGGGTTGGCGCCCCAGGCCTTGAGGAAACTGTCAGAGATGTGGGCGCCGAAGATATTGGCCTTCTGCGCGCTGGCCACCAGAGCCGGCGAGATGCCATGGCTGCCGTTACCCGGTTTGGCTTCCGCGAGTTTCGTGAGCACCCGGAACAGCGAGATGAAGACGGGGAACTGCACCAGCAGCGGCAGGCACCCGGAGAGCGGGTTGGCGCCGTTCTCCTGGTAGAGCTTCATCATCTCCTGGTTGAGCCGCTGCTTGTCGTTCTTGTACTTCTTGCGCAGCGCCTGAATCTGGGGATTGAGCTCCTGCATCTTCCTGGAGGCATGGATCTGCTTCACGAACAGCGGGAAGATCAAGATCCGCATCAGGACCGTGAGCAGGATGATCGAGCCGCCCCACGCCCAACCACTGTCCTGGTCGAACACGAGGCTCAGCCCAGCGTGCAACTGAATGATCAACCATGCGACCGCCCGGTACAACGGATCAAGAGTCACCGGTCAGTTCTCCTTGGGGCTCGGCGGGGCGATTTGAGACCCGGCACTCGGCGGGGCGGGATGGACCCCGTGTTCTGCTCTGTGGTCGGACGGCGGCGGCACCGGGTCGTATCCACCGGGGTGAAACGGATGGCAGCGGGCGAGCCGGCGCAACGTCAGCCAGCTGCCTCGCAGTGCACCGTGCGTCCGCAACGCCTTCATAGCGTACGTGCTGCAGGTTGGTGTGAAGCGGCAGGTGGGCCCGATCAGCGGGCTGAGGAATCGGCGGTAGCCGGTGACGAGGAACAGCAACACCCTTGCCATGGGTGTTGGCCGGTTCGTCGTCATGTCTGATTCCGCCCCTTGGACTGTTGCCGCAGCAGCCGGTCGAGGGCTGAGCCGAGATCTGCGGCCAGTTCGTCATGGCGCGCAGTGGCCGCCTTCGGGTTGGCCCGCACCACAAGCAGGCTACCTCGCGGGAGTCGATCGACGTGTTCCCGGAGGAGGTGACGTAGCCGTCGGCGCACTTTGTTGCGTACGACCGCGTTACCGACCGTACGCGCGACGATGAATCCGACCAGGGGATCAGTGTCCATCGGGAGGTCGGCGTCGCCGGCTTCCGCTCTGTCGAGCAGGTGGGCGACGAGATGAGGCCGCCCGGCGCGACGACCGCGCCGGACGGCCAACGTGAACTCGTCACGCCGCCGCATCCGATGATCGGGGGGCAGCATGGCGGTGCCGTGCCTACGTTGATCAGACCGCGATGCTCTCGCGGCCCTTGCGGCGCCGCGAGCCCAGAATGGCCCGGCCGGCCCGGGTGCGCATGCGCAGCCTGAAGCCGTGCTTCTTGTGGCGGCGACGGTTGTTCGGCTGAAAAGTACGCTTGCTCACTCGAGGCTCCAGTACGGGCTGCGGTCAGGAAACTGTCTGGTCGTTGGTTCCGCATCGAGAGTGCACGTACGGTCCCCCGCAGCGGGGGGCCCGACGGGATCCGTCCACGACGAACATGCGGGCACGCGTCACCACCGTCGATGCGACTCGACCGTAGAACGTTACGACCTATCGTCCCGTTAGGTCAAACGGAGTCTTGAGGCCGACCGCCTCCGCGTACCCTTGGGCACCGGAAGTCGAGTTCGAGGGCGCGACCCCAAGACAGCACGCCCTGCAGATATCCACATGCGGATGTCCACATACGACGCCGGCGGAGTATGCACAGCCAGACGTTCTTTGCACCGCCGGACCGAAGCGGTGCACAACTTGTGGACAACTCTGTGGATGACGCGTGAGAGAGTAAGCCGTTCAACTTGGGGAGGGAATCTTGCGCATGGACGGTCAGGACCTCGCGACTGCGTGGGCCCGAACGCTCGAGGCCCTCTCCACCAGCGAGCTTCCGCCCAACTACCGTGCGTGGTTGCCACTGACCCGCCCGCTGGCCCTGGTCGAGGACACGGCGCTGCTGGCGGCTCCGAACGAGTTCGCCAAGGAAGCGCTGGAGGTGAGGCTGCGCAGCCTCATCACCCAGGCGCTTTCCCGTGAGCTCGGCCGCGAGATCCGGGTCGCCGTGACGGTGCAGCCGGACCTTGCACACCCCCAGCAGCCGCAACATCCACAGGCGCCTCCACAGCAGATCCAGGGCCGGCCGGAGAACAGCGCTTCCACAGGCGTCCACAGCGAACCCACACCGTCATCCCCAGGTCCGTCCCCAAGTGGATACGGATCGGCCGACGGCTCATACGGTCACCGCGACCAGCGAGACCGCTACTCCGATGATCCGTATGGCAACGAGCAGTACCCCAAGGACCCGTACCCCGGTGATCCCTACCCGGGCGACCAGCAGTACGGCGGGGACCCGTACGGCAACGACCCGCAGTACGGCGGCCAGCGGCAGACGCGCGATCAGCCGGGGCAGGGATACCGATATCCCCCCCAGCAGCAGAACCGGCCCGGCGGCCCGCCACAGGGCAGGCAGCCCATGGGGCCATCGCACGGGAGGCCCCAGGGCGGCCATTCGCCCTCGCACATCACGGGCCACACGCTGGGCGGCTCCCAGAACGGGCCGAACGGTCCACAGGGACAGCGCGACATGTCCCGCCCGTCGGAGCAGGACCGACCCGACCCATTCGCGCCGCCGCCCATGGATCTGGGTGACACCGACCCACCGCCGCCACCTCCATGGCAGCCGTCCCGGCCCGCACCGGATCACCGGCAGGCTGACCGCCGACCCCCGGCGGAGCCCGCCCGGCTGAACCCGAAGTACACCTTCGACACCTTCGTGATCGGCTCCAGCAACCGGTTCGCCCATGCCGCCGCGGTCGCGGTCGCGGAGGCGCCGGCGAAGGCGTACAACCCGTTGTTCGTCTACGGCGAGTCCGGGCTGGGGAAAACCCACCTGCTGCATGCGGTGGGTCACTACGCCCGGAGCCTCTTCAACGGGGCCCGGGTGCGCTACGTGAGCTCCGAGGAGTTCACCAACGACTTCATCAACGCCATCCGGGACGGCAAAGCGGACGGATTCCGCCGCCGTTACCGGGATGTGGACATCCTCCTGGTCGACGACATCCAGTTCCTGGAGAACAAGGAGCAGACGCAGGAGGAGTTCTTCCACACCTTCAACACCCTGCACAACGCGAACAAGCAGATCGTGATCTCCAGTGACCGGCCGCCCAAGCAGCTGGTCACCCTGGAGGACCGGCTGCGTAACCGGTTCGAGTGGGGACTGATCACCGATGTCCAGCCGCCCGAGCTGGAGACCCGCATCGCGATCCTGAGCAAAAAGGCCGCCCAGGAGGGTCTGGCCGCCCCACGCGAGGTACTCGAATTCATCGCGAGCAAGATCTCGACGAACATCCGGGAGCTCGAGGGCGCACTCATCCGAGTGACCGCGTTCGCCAGCCTCAATCGCCAGTCTGTGGATCTGCAGCTCGCCGAGATCGTGCTCAAGGATCTGATCCCGGACGCGAGCGGCCCTGAGATCACCGCCGCCACGATCATGGCGCAGACCGCCACGTACTTCGGCATCGCGATCGACGACCTGTGCGGTCCGTCGCGTTCGAGGGTGCTGGTGACGGCCCGGCAGATCGCGATGTACCTCTGCCGCGAGCTCACCGACATGTCGCTTCCCAAGATCGGCCAACAGTTCGGTGGCCGGGACCACACCACGGTGATGCACGCCGAGCGAAAGATCCGCGGGCTGATGGCCGAGCGGAGGTCGATCTATAACCAGGTCACCGAGCTCACCAATCGCATCAAGCAGCAGAGCCGCGGCCGGAGCTGATAACCGCGGATCACCAGAATTATCCGATCACTGTTCACAGCCTGGGGATAACCCTGTGGATCGACGGGGGAAAGCTGGGGGACAAGTTGCGGACAACGCGTGGACAACCTGAGGATGAACGGTGGACGACATGGGGATGAGGTGGGGACGGTCGCACTGGCCGACGCACCTTCGCTCCATCGGATCTCACCGGACCGGGGACAACCTGCGGACAACTGGTGGACAACAGGTGGACAGGCCTGGGACAACCGGTGTGGATGGATCCGTCATCCTCAGGCGAGCCTGGTCCATCCACTGTTCGTACACACCACCAGTGGACAGAAAATGCGCTCCGACCTGGGAAAACTCAGGTTTTCCACTTATCCACGGTCCCTATGACTGTGACTGCTCTTTGTCTCTAACTAAGAAAAAAACCAGAACCATCTAAGGGTCTGGGGATCAAGCGCCCCGAGAGCCTCGATGGAGATTTGCCACGACGCCCGGAGTTCGAAACCTGCAGGAGGCGGGTCCCGTGAAGTTCCGCATCGACAGAGACGCCCTGGCCGACGCCGTTGCCTGGACTGCTCGCACACTTCCCGTGCGACCGCCCGTCCCAGTGCTGGCCGGTATGCACATCGACGCCGGTGACCGGCTCAAGCTGTCCGCGTTCGACTACGAGGTGTCCGCACAGGTCGCCACGGACATCGACGTTGAGGAGCCGGGGACCGCCCTGGTCTCCGGCCGTCTCCTCTCGGAGATCTGCCGCAGCCTGCCACCGCACCCCGTCGAGCTGACCACCGACGGTGCCAAGGTGATGCTCACCTGTGGCAGCGCCAAGTTCACACTCCTGACAATGCCGGTGGAGGACTACCCCTCGCTGCCGGCGATGCCGCCGGACGCGGGCTCGGTGGGCAGCGACGAGTTCGCCGCCGCCGTCAGTCAGGTGGCCATCGCAGCCGGCCGCGACGACACGATCCCCATGCTCACCGGTGTACGGGTGGAGATCGAGGGTGAGACCGTCACCCTCGCCTCCACCGACCGCTACCGCCTGGCGGTACGCGAGTTGCACTGGAAACCAGAGCGACTGGACCTGTCAGCGGTGGCCCTGGTGCCCGCTAAGACGCTCGCGGACACCGCCAAGTCCCTCACCTCGGGTGCGGAGGTCTCCATCGCTCTCGGAGGAACTGGGGGCACCGGAGAGGGCATGATCGGGTTCGAAGGAGGCGGCCGCCGGACCACTTCGCGACTGCTGGACGGCGACTTCGTGAAATATCGTTCGCTGCTGCCGAGCGAGTACGCCGGGAACGCCGAGGTGCAGACCTCCGCGTTCATCGAGGCGGTCAAGCGCGTCTCTCTGGTCGCCGAGCGCAACACGCCCGTACGGCTGTCGTTCCGCCAGGGCGAGGTCGTCCTCGAGGCGGGCACCGGCGACGAGGCTCAGGCGGTCGAGGCGCTGGAGGCCAACCTGGAGGGCGACGACATCGACATCGCCTTCAACCCGGGCTTCCTGCTGGACGGCCTCGCGGCCATCGGCTCCGACATCGCCCGGCTGTCGTTCACCACCCCGACCAAGCCCGCCGTCCTCACCGGTAAACCCCCGGCGGACGGCGCCAACCCCAACTACCGCTACCTGATCATGCCGGTCCGCCTGTCCTCCTAGGTTGTCTTCCTAGGTTGTCCACCCGGTTGTCCACAAGGAGTCCGAGGCTGTTCATGGGAACTAGCCTGATCAAGGACGTTCGGCGGGGCAGAGTCACGGGTTTCGAATCTGATGGAGGAGCGGTATGGAACTGGGGATGATCGGCCTTGGCCGCATGGGCGGCAACATGGCGGAGCGGCTCAAACGCGGCGGGCACACGGTCGTGGGCTACGACCGTGATCCGAAGGTCACCGACGTGTCCTCGCTGCAGGAGCTGATCGAGCGGCTCCCCGCGCCGCGTGCGGTGTGGGTCATGGTCCCGGCCGGCAAGCCGACCGACGAGACCATCCACAGCCTGGGGAATATCCTCTCGCCCGGTGACCTGGTCATCGACGGCGGCAACTCGCACTATGTGGACGACCAGCGGCACGGCGAGGAGCTGAAGGCCAAGGGGATCGGTTTCGTCGACGTCGGGGTCAGCGGCGGGGTGTGGGGCCTGCAGAACGGCTATGCGCTCATGGTCGGTGGCACCGACGAGAGCGTGAAGCGGCTGATGCCGGTCTTTGAGACGCTCAAGCCCGAGGGCGAGTTCGGCTTCGTGCACGCAGGTCAGGTCGGTGCCGGGCACTTCGCCAAGATGGTCCACAACGGCATTGAGTACGGCATGATGCAGGCCTACGCCGAGGGCTGGGAGCTGCTCGAGGCCAGCGACCTCGTGACCGACGTGCCCGCGACCTTCCGCAGCTGGCAGGAGGGCACGGTCATCCGGTCGTGGCTGCTGGATCTGCTGAACAACGCACTGGCCTCCGATCCGCATCTGGACGAGCTCAAGGGTTATGCACAGGACTCGGGCGAGGGCCGGTGGACAGTCCAGGCCGCCGTCGAGCTCGCTGTGCCGCTGCCAGTGATCACCGCCTCGCTGTTCGCGCGCTTCGCCTCTCGGCAGGACGACTCCCCCGCGATGAAGATGGTCGCCGCGCTGCGCAACCAGTTCGGCGGCCACGCAGTCGAGTCGGTCAAGGGCGCGGACTCTCCCGGCGCCGACGTGGAACCCCCCCAGGTCTGATCCGCACCTTTCCGTGATCATGCAATCGATCGTGAATCGATTGCATGATCACGGAAGAAGTGCACAGGGCTGTGGAAATTCGTCCACAACCTGGGGATGAGCGGCAGACAGTGGAGGTTGGCCCGGCCGCGGACCAGAGCCCCTAGGCTCGGTCGGGTGCACGTCGCCCACCTTTCCCTCGCCGACTTCCGGTCGTACGAATCCGTAGAGCTGCCGCTCGAGCCCGGGGTCAGCGCGTTCGTGGGCCCGAACGGGCAGGGGAAGACCAACCTGGTCGAGGCGATCGGCTATGTGGCGACCCACAGCAGCCACCGGGTGGCCAATGACGCCCCGCTGGTCCGGCAGGGCGCGGCCCGGGCGATCGTGCGTACCGGAGTCGTACGCGATGACCGCAGGGCGCTGATCGAGATCGAGATCAACCCGGGACGGGCCAACCGGGTCCGGCTGAACCGTGGCAATGTCCCCAGGCCGCGGGACCTCCTGGGGATGCTGCGCACTGTGCTGTTCGCGCCCGAGGACCTTTCACTGGTGAAGGGCGACCCTGGTGAGCGGCGCAGGTTCCTCGACGAGTTGCTGACCGCGCGGACGCCACGTTTTGCCGGCGTGCGATCCGACTATGACCGTGTCCTCAAGCAGCGCAACGCCCTGTTGAAATCGGCGGCAGGATCACACCGCCGTGCCCCGGGTGCCGAGGTGCTGGCCACGCTGGACGTGTGGGACTCCCATCTGGCCAAGGCCGGCGCCGAACTGCTGGCCGCCCGGCTGGAGCTGGTCGTCGCGCTACGCCCGCTCGTCGCCAAGGCGTACGCCTCGTTGGCGCCGACCAGCGGCGCGGCCGAGCTCACCTACAAGAGCTCGCTCGCCGGGCGGACGGAGCGCACGAGCGAAGGGGACGTGGAGTTGTCCACAGGCCGTGGAGAACTCGTCACCCTCCTCGAGGAGGGGCTGGGGCAGGCCCGGCGGCAGGAGCTGGAGCGGGGGGTCAGCCTGGTCGGTCCACACCGCGACGAGCTGCTGCTGGGGCTGGGCGAGCTGCCCGCCCGCGGCTATGCCAGCCACGGTGAGTCCTGGTCGTTCGCGTTGGGGCTGCGATTGGCGGCATATGAGCTGTTGCGCGCGGACGGCGACGATCCCGTACTGATCCTGGACGATGTGTTCGCGGAGCTGGACGCGGGCCGACGGCGGCGGTTGGCCGAGATGGTGGCGCCGGCCGAGCAGGTCCTCATCACCGCGGCGGTGCCCGCCGACGTGCCCGACGAGCTGACCGGTGCGGCGTTCAACGTCGCGGAGGGCGAGGTAACCCGTGCTTGATGATCCACAGCCTGTGGACAACCCAAGCGGAGCGAAGGCGCGCGGCGCGGGCTGGACTGAGGAGCGAGGGAGCGAGGAACGAGCGACCGAGCGACGAGGGAAGCCCGCGCCTCAAGGCGCGCCGGAGCGCAGCGGGCAAACAGGTGGGCAAACGGGTGGGCAGGCACTGACCGGCATCGAGCTGGCCCGCGAGGCCCTCGCCCAGGCGAAGGCCGATGCGTTGAAGCGCGGCACCCTGCCGGGGATGAAGTCGAAGCGCAAGGCCCCTCGGCCCTCCCGGGAACGCAGCCGGGGCAACGGTGATCCACAGATGTTCGGCTCGGCGATCCGCGATCTCCTGGCCGACCGGGGCTGGGAGCAGAAGGCGGCGGTCGGCGGGGTCTTCGGCAACTGGCAGGGGATCGTCGGCAAGGAGCTGGCCGAGCACACCAAGCCGGAGAAGTTCGAGGAGGGCGAGCTCGTCGTGGCCGCCGACTCGACGGCCTGGGCGACCCAGCTGAGGCTGCTCGCGGGAACCCTGGTGCGCAGGCTGAACGAGGAGCTCGGGGACGGCACGGTGCGACGCGTCAAGGTGGTCGGACCGGCCTCGGCGCCGCGCCGCCCCGGTCAATGGCGGGTCCGGGGCTGAAAGTTTTTCACGTCTCGTACTGATGTTCGCATGGTTACTGACCCGTTTCGCACCGAGCGCCACGTAGACCTTGGCGCCCCCCGTGCGCGTGGGGGGATGTACGTCATGCTCCTTTCGTGCGCCACGCTCGCCTTCAGCGCGCGACAGTGGCACTTTGCGTGCGCTTACCCGGTAGAATGGAGCCGGGTTCAGGACACTGCGCCGTCGTGGGCAGCTCGAAGATGCGAGCGGCCCTAAGTGTTGTTACGGGGCACGTGAAAAGGCGAGTGTCCCCGGCAGGAGGATCTCCTTTGGCGACCGAGTCTTATGATGCTAGCTCGATCACTGTTCTTGAAGGTTTGGAAGCGGTGCGCAAGCGCCCCGGGATGTACATCGGTTCCACCGGGGAACGCGGCCTCCACCACTTGGTCTACGAAGTTGTGGACAACTCGGTGGACGAGGCGCTGGCCGGCCATGCCGACCGCATCGAGGTCACGTTGCTGGCCGACGGGGGCGTGCGGGTCCGGGACAACGGCCGGGGCATCCCGGTCGGCATCGTCCCGGCCGAGAACCGGTCGGCGGTCGAGGTCGTGCTCACCGTCCTGCACGCGGGTGGCAAGTTCGACGGTAAGTCCTACGCGGTCTCCGGCGGCCTGCATGGCGTCGGCGTCTCCGTGGTCAACGCGTTGTCGAAGAAGCTCGAGGTAGAGGTCCGCACGGACGGCCACTTCTGGCGGCAGAGCTACGACACCAGCGTGCCGGTGGCGCCACTCTCCAAGGACGAGCCCACGGAGGAGACCGGCACCCAGATCACCTTCTGGCCGGACGGGTCGATCTTCGAGACGCTCGAGTGGAGCTTCGAGACGCTCAGTCGGCGGATGCAGGAGATGGCCTTCCTCAACCGTGGGCTGTCGATCACGCTGACCGACGAGCGGCCGGAACACATCAACGGCGAGCCGCGCGTGGTGGTCTACCACTACGAGGGAGGCATCTCCGACTTCGTCCGGCACATCAACGCCACCAAAGAGGCGGCCCACGCCTCGGTCATCGCCTTCGATGACGAGGTCGAGGGCATGTCGGTCGAGATCGCGATGCAGTGGAACCACTCGTACTCCGAGTCCGTCCACACCTTCGCGAACACGATCAACACGGCCGAGGGCGGCACCCACGAGGAGGGCTTCCGCTCGGCGCTGACGACGATCGTCAACAACTACGCTTTCAACCAGAAGCTGCTGAAAGAGGGCAGGGACGACCGGCTCTCGGGTGAGGACGTCCGTGAGGGCCTCACCGCGATCATCTCGATCAAGTTGGCCGAGCCCCAGTTCGAGGGTCAGACGAAGACCAAGCTCGGCAACACCGAGGCCAAGTCGTTCGTCCAGAAGGTGTGCAACGACCACCTCAGGGACTGGTTCGAGGAGAACCCTGGCGAGGCCAAGGAGATCATCACCAAGTCGCTGCAGGCGGCTCGGGCCCGGATCGCGGCCCGGCAGGCGCGGGATCTGACCCGGCGCAAGAGCCTGCTGGAGTCGACCTCACTGCCCGGCAAGCTGTCGGACTGCCAGTCGACCGACCCCAGCAAGAGCGAGATCTACGTCGTCGAGGGTGACTCCGCGGGTGGCTCCGCCAAGGGTGGCCGCGACCCGAAGTACCAGGCCATCCTGCCGATCCGCGGCAAGATCCTCAACGTGGAGAAGGCCCGTATCGACCGGATTCTCAAGAACAACGAGGTCCAGGCGATCATCACCGCGCTGGGCACGGGCATCCACGATGAGTTCGACATCGAGAAGCTCCGGTATCACAAGATCATCCTGATGTCGGACGCCGACATTGACGGCCATCACATCAACACGCTCCTGCTGACGCTGCTGTTCCGTTTCGTGAAGCCGCTGGTGGAGGCGGGGCACGTCTACCTGTCCCAGCCGCCGCTCTACAAGATCAAGTGGGACCAGCGGGGGCAGGACTCCGACTACGCCTACTCCGATCGGGAGCGTGACGCGATCATCGAGGCGGGCATCGCGGCCGGCAAGCGGGACCCGCGCCTGCGCGATGGCGTCCAGCGGTTCAAGGGTCTCGGTGAGATGAACGCCAACGAGCTGTGGGACACCACGATGGACCCGGCCCACCGGGTCCTGCTTCAGGTCACCCTCGACGACGCCGCCCAGGCCGACGAGCTGTTCAGCGTCCTGATGGGAGAGGACGTCGAGGCCCGCCGCTCGTTCATCCAGCGCAATGCCAAGGACGTGCGTTTCCTCGACATCTGATGCCTAGCGGGGACTCCCGTCCCCGCAGACCCCGACGAGAACTCGCCCGTCGTACGTACGTAGTGAAGAAGAGGTCTTTAAGGTGACCGAAGTGACCACGCCGCCCGAGCCACCGCAGCACGACCGGGTGGAGCCGGTCGACATCCAGGTCGAGATGCAGCGCAGCTATCTCGACTACGCGATGTCGGTCATCGTCGCGCGAGCGTTGCCCGAGGTGCGTGACGGCCTCAAGCCGGTGCACCGCCGGGTGTTGTACGCGATGTACGACGGTGGATACCGGCCGGACCGCGGCTACTTCAAGTGCGCCCGCGTCGTCGGTGACGTCATGGGTAACTACCACCCGCACGGTGACGCGTCGATCTACGACACCGTGGTGCGGCTGGCCCAGCCCTGGTCGTTGCGCTATCCGCTGGTCGATGGCAACGGCAACTTCGGCTCTCCGGGTAACGACCCGGCCGCCGCCATGCGGTACACCGAGTGCCGCATGGCGCCGCTGGCCATGGAGATGCTGCGGGACATCGAGAAGGAGACCGTCGACTTCTCGCCGAACTACGACGGCCGTAACCAGGAGCCCGACGTTCTGCCGTCGCGGTTCCCGAACCTGCTGGTCAACGGTTCGGCCGGCATCGCGGTCGGCATGGCCACCAACATCCCGCCGCACAACCTGCGCGAGGTCGGCGCCGGGGTCCAGTGGTACCTGGACAACTACGAGACCTCCGACGAGGAACTGCTCGACGCGCTGATCGAGCGGATCAAGGGCCCGGACTTCCCGACCCACGGTCTGATCGTCGGCCGCCGGGGCATCGAGGACGCCTACCGCACCGGCCGCGGACTGATCACCATGCGCGCCGTGATCGAGGTCGAGGAGATCCAGGGCCGCACCTGCCTGGTGGTCACTCAGCTGCCCTATCAGGTCAACCCGGACAACCTGGCGCTCAAGATCGCGGAGCAGGTGAAGGAAGGCAAGATCACCGGCATCGCGGACGTGCGGGACGAGACGTCCGGCCGCACCGGCCAGCGCCTGGTGATCGTCCTCAAGCGCGACGCGATCGCCAAGGTCGTGCTCAACAACCTCTACAAGCACACCCAGCTGCAGGAGACCTTCGGCGCGAACATGCTCGCGCTGGTCGACGGCATCCCGCGCACGCTGCGGCTGGATCAGTTCGTCCGTTACTGGGTCGAGCACCAGATCGAGGTCATCGTCAGGCGGACGCGCTTCCTGCTCCGCAAGGCCGAGGAACGCGCCCATATCCTGCGTGCGCTGCTCAAGGCCCTCGACGCGATCGATGAGGTCATCGCCCTCATCCGGGCGTCCGCGTCGGCGTCAGCGGCCCAGCAGGGCCTGATGAGCCTGCTGGAGATCGACGAGATCCAGGCCCAGGCCATCCTCGACATGCAGCTGCGCAAGCTTGCCGCACTCGAGCGCCAGCAGATCACGGAAGAGTACGACAAGCTCATGGTGGAGATCGCGGGCTACAACGCGATCCTCGCTTCACCCGAGCGGCAGCGGCAGATCGTCAGCGAAGAGCTGGCTGTGATCGTCGAGAAGTTCAGCGACGAGCGGCGCACCGAAATCATCCCCTACGACGGCAATGTCACCTATGAGGACCTTGTCGCCGAGGAGGACGTGGTCGTCACGATCACCCGCGGCGGCTATGCCAAGCGCACCAAGACCGATATGTACCGGGCGCAGCGGCGCGGCGGCAAGGGCGTACGGGGCGCGCAGCTTAAGCAGGACGACATCGTCGACCAGTTCTTCGTGACCTCCACGCACAACTGGATCCTGTTCTTCACCAACAAAGGCCGGGTCTACCGCGCCAAGGCGTACGAACTGCCGGACGTCGCCCGCGACGCCCGCGGTCAGCACGTCGCCAACCTGCTCGCCTTCCAGCCGGACGAGCACATCGCCCAGGTACTGGACTTGCGCAACTACGAGGTTTCGCCATACCTCGTGCTGGCTACCAAGCAGGGCATGGTGAAGAAGACGGCACTGACCGACTTCGACTCGCCGCGGACCGGTGGCATCATCGCGATCAACCTGCGCGAGGACGACGAGCTGATCGCGGCCCGGCTGGTCGCCCCTGAGGACGACCTGCTCATGGTCTCGACGGGGGCCCAGTCGATCCGCTTCCACGCCGACGACGACTCTCTGCGGCCCATGGGCCGCGCTACCAGCGGTGTGATCGGCATGCGGTTCGAGGAGGGGCACGAAGTCCTCGACATGCACGTTGTACGGGACGGTGTCGGCGAGGATGTCCTCGTCGCGACCGAGGGCGGTTATGCCAAGCGGACCCCCGTCGACCAATATCCTGTTCAAGGTCGTGGGGGTAAGGGAGTACTCACCGCTAAGATCGTGCAAACTCGCGGCAGGTTGGTGGGGGCACTGATGGTCCGCCCGGAAGAGGACGAGGTGTTCGGGATGACGTCCAGTGGTGGTGTCATCCGTACGAGCGCCGCGGAGATCAAGCAGTCCGGGCGGCAGACCATGGGCGTACGTCTGGTGAACCTTGCCGAGGGCGATGTCGTGGTCGCTGTCGCGCGGAACGTAGAGTCCATGGAGGACTCGGAGGCGGGGGAAGGTGGCGACCTTGAGTCACCTGCGCAGTCCTCTGACCATGTCTCCGAGCCGTCAGGCGAGGAGGACATGTGAATGCCACCCCCAGTAGTACGGGAAAGGGCCAGCCGGCCGGAGCCGGCTCCGACTCCTCGTCCAACGGAAACGGTTTGGCGAGCGGCAACGGCGGTAAGCCCGCCTCGTCCGGAGTGAACTCCACGGTGAGTTCCGTCGGCGATCTTGACGAGGTGAAGGTGGAGGCCTCGGCTGCCGAGGACGGCAAGAAGGACGATGTCACCACCCCGGCGGGATCGTCCGCCGGATCGTCCGCCAAGGCCGTTGGCAAGGGAACACCACCCTTCGGCTCGTCGGCGATCAAGGACGAGCAGGCTAAGGACTACAGCCCGCCGTGGGCGACGTCGAGCGAGCCGTCCGGTTCGGTGTTCGCGGACCGCGCCGGCGGTTCGACCACGCCCGCGGCCGGTCCACTCGGCTCGCGTGAGTTCGGTGGTGGCGCTCCGTCGATGTCACAGCCCGCACAGTCGGGCCCGAGCTCCGCGGCCAGCTCGTCCTTCAAGAACCGGGTCAACGACGTCATGCGGCCTGGCAAGGCGGCCGCCGCGGGTAAGTCACCGCGCAAGGCGCACCTTCAGGTGTCGCGCTTCGAGCCGTGGTCGGTGATGAAGTTCAGCTTCGTGATGTCGCTGGTGTGCTTCATCGTCCTCCTGGTCGCCGTGGTCGTGATCTACATGGTCCTGTCGGGCCTCGGGGTCTTCGACCAGATCGTCCAGACCATCAACGAGCTGACCCAGGACAAGAACTCCACCAAGTCCAGCAGCTTCGATGCGGCAAGTTGGTTCTCCTTCACCAGGATCTTCGGCTATGCGGCCCTGGTCGGGGCGCTGAACGTCCTGCTCATAACGGCCCTGGCCACCGTCTGGTCGGTCATCTACAACATCGCCGCGGACTTCGTGGGCGGCGTCGAGGTGACCCTCAAGGAGGCCGAGTAGCCACCGCTGTCACACCTGATCGGCATCCCTGCTGAGCAGCAAAGGAAACGGATTTCCGTTGCCCCTCGCAATGGGGTAATCTCACTTCTCGTTGCGCCGCAAGGACGCACACGGGGGTATAGCTCAGTCGGTTAGAGCGCGTCCCTGATAAGGACGAGGCCCCAGGTTCAAGTCCTGGTACCCCCACCTGAAGAAGTCGCAGGTGAGAGCCCCTCTCTGGAAAATCCCAGAGAGGGGCTCTTTTTTGGGTCCGAGTCACCCAGGACATGGCATGGTCGAAGCACCGGCCGGACCGTGATCCCAGGTCGGTGGCCGGTTCTCGCGGAACGGATCGTGTCACCCCGGCCGTTAGCTGAGCAGAGCCGTCAGTTCGGTAGGAGGTCATATCGGTGTATCCCCCGATCACTGACCCGGCGATTCCCGAGCGGGACCGCCGGCTGCTCGTGAGGTTCCCGCGAACACTGACCCCGGCGAGTTTCCCGCCGCCCTTGGTCCGCTCGCTGGCCGATCGGCTGTACGAAATGGCCCAGGGGCCGTTCGCCGGGCTCTTCCTGTCCCTCGCCCAGACCGCCGCCTGGTTCGAGGGAGCCGAGGTCAAGGCCGCGCGGGCGGCCCGTCACTACCACCGCCGCTATGTGCTGCCGAGCGACCTGGACCGGGAGGGGCAGCAACTGGTGGTCCGGGCCAGGGCCGCTCACCGCACCGTTCTGGAGTCCGAGGTCAACAGGTACGGCATGCTCGACACCATCGCCAACAATGTGGTGTTCCCCCAGCAGATCTGGGAGATCGCCTGGATGGCCCACCGACAGACCGTGCTCCGGGCGGAGCAGCTGACGGTCTCCCGTTCCGAGATGACCCCGGCGCTGGCGGCGGTCGTCGGCCCCCAACGCGAGGCCATCGAACGCTCCGCCGCGGGGATCGGCCGACGGGTCGAACTGCTGGAGCAGTACGCACAACGGGTACGCGCCGCGGATTCGGCGTTGGTGGCGCAACGGATGATGGCTCAAAACGACAAGTACCGTGACCTGCTCGCGCAGACCCACGACCAGCAGGCCATTCGAGGGCTCGCCGAGGAGGCGCGCAGGATGGAGACCCAGCTGCAGAACAGCGTGCTCGCTGCCGTAGAAGCCGGGCAGGCACTTGCACTCCCGCGCGACCCGCTGTTCTGACCGAGGGGATTATCCGGTCTGGGGATGTGGAGGCGCCGGGCGCCCTTGATCCTCAGAACTGTGCGTCCTCCAGAAGGCTTCGAACCCGGCCCGGTTCCGCCGCCCGGTCCCGTCCGCACCGTGCCGCCGCAGGCGGGCCGGGGGCTTTCCTGGCTGAAGATCTTCCTGGCCGGGCTGCTGCTCTGGGTGGCCAGCCTCGTCGTCACGTTGCTGACCGCGAACGCCAACCTGGTGCCGACCCTGATCCTGCTGGGCAGCTTCCTGGTTCCGGTCACGTTCGTCGCGTGGTCGTTCGAGCACTGGCGGGACGAGCACGTCACGGCGGAACTGGTGGTCAAAGCCTTCGTGGCGGGTGGGGTGCTGGGGGTGCTCGGCGCCTCCCTCCTGGAGACCTATCTGCTGCATCCTTCGCCGCTGCTGTTCGTCGGTGTGGGCCTGATCGAGGAGGCGGTCAAGCTGGCCGCCCTCGTCTACATCACCCGGCGGCTGCCACATCACCACACCCGGGACGGGATCGTGCTCGGTGCCGCGGTCGGTTTCGGATTCGCCGCCTTCGAGAGCGCCGGTTATGCGTTCAACGCCCTGCTCACCGTGCACGGCCTCTCGTTGAACGCGCTGGTCGAGACGGAGGTCATCCGGGGCCTGCTCGCGCCGGTCGGGCATGGGCTGTGGACCGCCATCCTCGGCGGCTTCCTCTTCCGGGCGAGCCGGGAAGGGCCGTTCCGCTACAGCGGCGGGCTGCTGGCGGCCTTTCTCTGGGTCTCGCTGCTGCACGCGCTATGGGACTCCATGAACGAAATCGCCGTTGTGGTGACCTTTCTGCTCACCGGAACCCCCTGGCAGTACCGGCTCCTCGAGTACGGATATATGCCGCAGCCCACTAATGAGCAGGTCCACCTGTTCACGGTGCTGTCCAACAGCGGGCTGGCTCTGGTGAGCGTCCTTGGCATCACGACCCTGCTGCTGACCTGGCGCGGCGCCCGGGAATGATGAGCCGAGACGCTCAGAGCAGCAGGTCGAAGATCTGCTGGGCGCGATCCCACTGCGCGGTCTGGGGATTCTTCCGGTCCGGATCTATGATCTTGAAGGTGCGCGCCAGGGCGAGCGACAGTCCGCCCACGATCTCGGGCAGCCGGGCCTCGGTCTCCTCGCTCGGAGTCGCATCGAGCGGAGGATATGTGGCGAGCTGTTCAAGGATCGGTGCCAACTCGACCTCCTCGTTGAGAGCGCGGAACTTGTGGATGCTTTCCTGGAGCCCCTTGGTGATCGGCAGATCGAAGGGCTCGATGATGTCGCGGCGGTTGGCCTTCGCGGTCGCCTGTGCCATGAGGAGCAGGTCGTAGAGCTTGTGATCGATGAACTCGTTGTAGCGCTTGAGGTCGTCCTTGTCGACGTCCAGGCCTGCGGCGGCCCGAAAGAAGCGCTCGAACCTGGCCACTCCCATTACCGGCATGGGTGTATCTCCCTCTACTAGAACGGATCAGTCGCGGTAAGCCGACGACCGAGACGGGTTGTAGGGCACGGGGATGTACTCGACCGCCGGACGATGTCCGCGCGGCTGGGGATAGAGCCGGATGATCTGACGGACCTCATCGGGTGGGTCTGTCGCCACCGGAAGGCCGAGATCCTTGGCTATCTCAGCGGTGATCGGATAGTCGTGAGTCCAATGGCCCTCAGACAGCAAGTGGGCCAGCTTCTCGGCGGCGGCGGTGTCCGAGCCCCCACGCATGAGGAGGCGTGAGATGGTCTCCCGGATCTGATTGATCGCCTTACGCGACACATCGGCCATGATGAGGGTCTCGTCGTCGATCTCATTGATGTCTTTGCGTTCCAGGACCGTGAGGACGGAGGCGGCCGGATGCCGGCCGAGCTGCGGGTCGACCGGCCCGAGCACCGCGGAGGGCGAGAGCAGGATCTCGTCCGCCGCCAGTGCGATCAGCGTGCCACCGCTCATGGCATGGTGCGGCACCACCGCGGTGACCTTGGCGGGATGAGAGAGCAGGGCGTTCGCGATCTGCTGGGAGGCCAGGACCATGCCACCCGGTGTGTGCAGGACGAGGTCGATGGGGACGTCCGGCGCGGTGAGCTCGATGGCACGCAGCACCTCCTCGGAGTCATCGATGTCGATATATCGGGCGAAGGGGAGCCCGAAGAACGAGAATGCCTCCTGCCGGTGGATCAACGTGATGACCCGGCTGCCCCGTCGCTTCTCCAACCGTCGGATGGCCTGGACTCGCCGGGCGAACAGAGCACGCTGCTGGATCAGCGGCTGGAACGCAGAGATCACGAAGATCAGCCAGATGATGTCGATGATGCCCATCCCAGCCTCCCGCCGCCGCTGTGGCTCACGTCAGAGGCTTGTCGGCATAGCGGACTTCCGCTTCCTCAGATCAGGTAGGGCTACTCCTCCTGCTGCAGAGCTATCCGGGTCAGGTCGACGCGGGAGCCGATCTCCAGCTTGCGGAAGACTTGGCGCAGGTGGAAGGCCACGGTGTGCACGCTCAGGAACATCTGGTCGGCCGTTTGCTGGTTGGTCAGCCCCTGGGCCACCAGTTCGGACACCGAGCGTTCGGTCTCGGTCAGGCTGGCCCACCCGGAGACCGGCCGCTCCGCCGATGCCCAATGCCGATGCCGTACGCCGAGACGGCGCAGCCGGCGACGTACCCGAGCCGCATCGCGCTGAGCGTCGGTCTCCTCATATCCGGCGATGGCACTCTCCAGATTGACTACGGCTTGCCGGCGTTCTCCCCTCGCCGCGAGCGTGCTCCCGAGGTCTTCGGCAGCCGAGGCTCGGGCCCACGGATCGACATGTTCCTTCGTCGCGCGTTCCAGAGCGCGCGGTTCTTCGTCGAGCAGGCCACGGGCGTGCGCGGCCGCCGCCACGACGGCGGGGAAACCGGGGTTGGTCAGCGCGATGCTCTCGGCCGTCGCGACCACCTCTCCGGCCCGGACCGGATCGTCTGCGGCGAGCGCGACGCGGACCAGCCAGGCAGCCGCCGTGGGGTCCCCGACGAGCATCCCCCGGTGCTTCGGGAGAGCGTCGAGGAGGTCGGTCATCCACTCCATGGCGGCGGCGGCGTCGGACCGGGCCTCGGCTATCTGAGCCCTCACCAGGACACATCGCGCCTGAGTGTAGGTCGCTCCGTAGTGCGCCAGCTGAATCTGACCTTGCTCCGCGTGGCCCTCCGCCGAACGCAGATCGCCCCGTCGGAGTGCGACGGTTCCGAGGACGGACTTGGCGACCGAGGTGAACAGATGCGTCCCGAGCGCGTCCGTGATCTCAAGACCGCCCTCGGCCTGCGCGACGGCATCCTCGAGCCGACCGGTGGCAAGGTCGAGGCGGGAGCTCAGGATGCCCGGCCCGCCGGCCCAGGCGAGGTGTCCCAGCGCCTCGATCTCTTCCGCGGCCGCCCGCACGGCGATCCTCGCCTCGTCGATGAGCCGGACGTCCGCGAGCATGGTGGCCAGGGCTACGCCGGGGTGGATGCGCCGCGCCTCGGTGGACCCGATGCTCGCCCGCCGCACGGCTTCGCGGCACAGCCCGAGCGCCTCGGAGAGTCTTCCCTCGTCCCACCTGATCACCGAGAGGACGACCATGGCCCCGACCACCAACGCGTCGCCACGGAGTTTATGATCTTCCAGAATGATGGTGGCGAGCTCGCCGGCCTTCTCGTTGTCGTGCAGGCCTGCGAGGGCGTGCAACATGGCCAGTTCCGCGTCATCGCGGAGCCCATCCGGCAGGAGCGACTCCGACAAGGCCTCCACCGCCTCGTCTCTCGCGTCGGCCACCTGGCCACTCACGTACAAGATCATGGAAAGGGCGCAGTGCAGCTGGGCCGCGGCAGGCGAGGACAACCGCTGGGCGAGAGCTGATCGTACGAGGACGGTGGCCCTATCGAGCTGTCCGGCCGCAGTGCAGGCCTCGGTGGCGCTCACCGTCCGGGTGAAGCGGCCGGGGTCGGACTGGTCGGTCAGTTCGAGCGCTCGCACGGCCAGATCGGCGGCGGTCTGCGGGGATGAAGGAAGGACCTCGGCCACTGCCTGATCCAGGCCCGCCAGGGCGCGGGTGTCGCCGTGACGGGCCCCCTTCATCAGGTGTGCGGCCGCCGGCACCACGGAACCACCGCGGTCCAGGAGCATCTCTCCCGCCTGGCGATGCAGCGCTTGTCGCATCGGGCCGGGCAGTGTTTCGACGACGGACTGCCACACCAGCTCGTGGTGGAAGATGATCTCTTCGCTGGTCGTCGTCAGTACGCCCGCGGCCAGCGCCTCTTCCACGCACGGCCATACTGACGCCGGGGTCTCGCCGAGCATCTCGGCGGCGTCGCCGGGGGAGAACGACCTGCCGAGAACGGCGGCGATCTCGAGGAAGTGCCGGGTGCGCGGGTCCAGCCCATCGAGCCTGTGCCGCACGACGGCCTGAAATCGGCGGGGGAGCCGGGTGGAGGTCGGCAGGGCGCCGGCAGCCGAGATGTGGATTGCCCCTTCATCCCGGAACCCCGCCATGAGCTGGATCAGCAGGAAAGGGTTGCCGGCCGCCCCGGCGGCGAGCGTCAGCAGATCCGTTCCCGGCGTTGTCCCGAGCAGTTCGGTCACCATTTCGCGGACGGTGTCCGGGTCGAGGGGCCCGAGCTCGATCCGGGTGGCACCTTCGGACTCGAGGAGGGTGAACAGCCGGCCGGCTTCGTTCCCGTGTTCCGTAGTGCACCGGGCCAAGATCCAAACCAGGGGGTACGAGCCCAGTTGCCTCGGCAGAGTCCGCAAGAGCAGCAGGGTGGCGGGATCCGCCCAATGAAGATCGTCCAGGGTGAAGAGGACAGGACCCGCCGCGGCTCGCTGCTCGAGCCGGGACCGGAGCCGCTGGGCCAGCCACATGCGCTGGTCGGGCACCTCGGGACGGGGCGCCGGGGACTGGTCGAGGGCCGTGAGCAAGGGCGCCATCGGCATGATCTGCCCGAGTTCTTCGGCTGTCCCGGCGGCCAGCGAGAACCCCATCCCGGCGGCCGTTTCGGTGGCGGCCTCCAGCAGGGAGGTCTTGCCCATCCCCGGCTCGCCCTCGACGAGGAGGACTCCACCACTGCCACCGGCCTCGGCACTTCTTAAGAGGTCGAGAACCGCGCTTTGGCCATGCTCCCGGCCTTGCAATGGGAGCCTCCCGGCAGTTTCCACCGCTGCCCGCATGCAGCCGACTGAGAGTTCCATGTAACACCTGGTGCGAAGGCTCTGACAAGGTCACCATGGGGCGTGTCGCGCGCGCTGACCTCGGAGAACCTCCGCACAGCCACGGCGCCGGGCGCACAGAACTACCCGGTCGGAGGATGCGGGAACCGGGCGGAACAGCAAGCGTCGGATGGGCAGGCACTGTCTGGTCCGAGGAGGTACAGCAATGGTGCAGCTACCCACCCGCGACGGTGGTCGGAACATCGTGGTCTTCGATCCCAGCAAGGAGTTCGAGGACATTTACGACCGGATGGGCCAGCTGATGGGACTGGCCTTGGGTGAGCCCGCCGCGGCCGCAAAGCCCGCTGTGTGGACGCCGGCGGCAGATGTCTCGGAGACCGAGGAGGCCTACCTCGTCCAACTCGAGTTGCCTGGCGTCAGCAAGGACAAGATCGACATTCAGATGGTCGATCACGAGCTCATCATCACCGGCGAGCTGACTGAGACCGAACGTGGACGATTGCGTCGCCGGACCCGCCGGTACGGGCAATTCGAGTATCGCCTGGTGCTGCCCGGCGATGTCAACGCTGAAATGGTGAACGCCAACCTGGCCGACGGCGTGCTGACCGTCACGGTGCCGAAGGCGGAGGCAGCCAAGCCGCGCCACGTCGAGATCAAGAGCTGAAGGGCCGAGGGACCATCCCCAGGAGCGGCCCCGGCGCAGGCGAGAAGCGCATGAGCCGGGGTCGTGCGGGCGCGCACTAAAGGGAGCGAGAGATGGCGAGAGCAGTCGGAATCGACCTGGGCACGACCAACTCGGTGATCGCGGCGATGGAGGGAGGGACGCCGACGGTGATCCCCAATGCCGAGGGGTCGCGGACCACGCCGTCGGTGGTGGCCTTCACCGAGACGGGCGAGCGCCTGGTCGGGCAGCTGGCCAGGCGTCAGGCGATCCTCAATCCCAAGGGGACGATCTATTCGGCCAAACGGTTCATCGGGCGGCACTATGACGAGGTCGCCAGTGAGTTGAACGCGGTGTCGTTCGACGTGGTCGAGGGACCGGACGGCACGGTCCGCTTCGACGTCCGGGGGAAGCTGTACGCCCCGGAGGAGATCGCCGCTCTGGTGTTGCGCAAGCTCGTGGAGGACGCCACGAAATTCCTCGGTGAGAAGGTCACCGAGGCCGTCATCACCGTTCCCGCCTACTTCAACGACGCTCAGCGCCACGCGACGAAGGACGCCGGGAAGATCGCCGGGCTCGAAGTGCTGCGCATCATCAACGAACCGACCGCGGCGTCGCTGGCGTACGGGCTGGACAAGAAGGCAAACGAGACCGTGCTGGTCTTCGACCTGGGCGGCGGGACCTTCGACGTCAGCATCCTCAACATCGGCGAGGGCGTGGTCGAGGTCCGATCGACCTCGGGCGACACCCATCTGGGTGGCGACGATTTCGACCGCCGCATCGTCGACTACATGGCCGACGAGTTCCAGCGCCAGGAGGGCATCGACCTGCGCAACGACCCGCAGGCCCTGCAGCGGCTGTTCGAGGCGGCGGAGAAGGCGAAGACCGAGCTGTCCTCGGTCACCCAGACACAGATCAGCCTGCCCTTCATCACCGCGGACGCCAACGGCCCCAAGCACCTGAACACCACCCTCATGCGCTCGACGTTCGAGCAGATCACCGCCGATCTCATCGAGCGGTGCAAGGGTCCGGTCGAGCAGGCCATGGCGGACGCGAAGCTCACGGCGAACGACATCGACGAGGTGATCCTGGTCGGTGGTTCCACCCGGATCCCCGCCGTGCAGAACCTTGTACGCCGGCTGACCGGCGGCAAGGACCCCAACATGACCGTCAATCCCGATGAGGTCGTCGCGCTGGGCGCCGCCATCCAGGCCGGGGTCCTTAAGGGCGAGGTCAAGGACGTCCTGCTGCTCGATGTCACGCCGCTGTCGCTCGGCCTCGAGACGCTCGGCGGGGTGATGACCAAGGTCATCGAACGCAACACGACCATCCCCGCCCGCCGGACCGAGACCTTCAGCACCGCTGAGGACAACCAGAGCGCCGTGGACGTGGTGGTCTTGCAGGGCGAGCGTGAGCGAGCCGCCGACAACCGGGTCCTCGGCCGCTTCCGGCTGGAGAACATCCGGCCCGCGCCGCGCGGAGAGCCGCAGGTCGAGGTCACCTTCGACATCGACGCCAACGGCATCCTCAACGTCTCCGCCCGGGACAAGGACACCGGTGCCGAGCAGCGCATCACCATCAGTGAGAGCTCCAACCTGGACAAGTCCGAGATCGAGCGGATGGTCGCCGATGCCGAGAGGCACCGGAACGAGGACATTCAGATGCGCCAGGTGATCGATGCCCGCAACGAGCTGGACACGGCGGCCTACCAGGTGGAGCGTCGGTTGCAGGAGCTCGGGGATGCGCTGCCCGTCCATGAGAAGGCGCGGGCCGAGATGCTGGTGAACGACGCCCGGAACGCCATGAAGGACGAGCAGGCACCGGTGGAGCGGCTGCGTTCCCTGAGCGCCGAACTCCAGCAGGTTTACCACGGCCTCGGCACCACGACCGAGCAGCCCCAGGGCGCCGGGCCTGCCCCTTCCGGACCCGCCCAAGCCGCCGGTGACGATGTCATCGACGCCGAGTTCACCGCCCCTGAGTGACATGGCCGAGCGACGTGAACCGAGGAACGGTTCAAAACAGGACGCGGCCGAGGTCGCCTCTTCGCCCGAACCACCGCCGCTCGAGGAGGTGCAGGCCGCCGAGGTCCCGGAGCTGCGCAAACCGAGTTCACCGCCCGAGCCAGGCGAACGACCGCCGTCCGAAGAGGACGTGCGGGCCACCGAGATCCCGGAGCTGCGCCAGAGGATCGCGGAGCTGGACGATCTGTGGCGGCGGGCGGTCGCCGACCTCGACAACCAGCGCAAGCGGTTCGGCCGGGATCTCGACCTGAACCTCGAGCGCGAGCGGGAGCGGGTGTCCGCTGAGTGGCTCACCGTGCTCGACAATCTGGAGCTCGCCCTGGAGCACGCGGACGCCGATCCGACGCTCATCATGGATGGCGTACGGGCGGTACGGGACCAGGCGGTGGACCTGCTCGCCCGGCTGGGGTTCCCCAGGCGCGACGACGTCGGTGAGCGTTTCGACCCGGCCCGTCATTCCGCCGTGGCCACCAAGGAGAACGCGGACGTTCCGCCCGGAACGGTCGTGGAGGTCCTGCGGCCCGGCTATGGCGATGATGAGCACCAACTGCGTCCAGCGTTGGTCGTGGTGGCGCAGAAGGTGGATTGATGGCGCCGGCCCGCGACTTCTACCAGGCCCTGGGCGTGTCCAGGACGGCCTCCCAGGATGAGATCCAGCGCGCCTACCGCAAGCTTGCCCGCACCTACCATCCCGACATCAACAAGGACCCCGAGGCCGAGGAGCGGTTCAAGGAGATCTCGGAGGCCTACGACGTGCTCTCCGACCCGGAGAGCCGGCGTCGCTATGACGCGTTCGGTCCCGAGTTCCGGCAGGTCCCTCCCGATGTGGATCCGGAGGACTGGGCCCGAGCGCGTGCCGGTGCCGGCCGTGCGGGTGCGGGTGCCGGTGCTGGTGCGGGCTGGGGGCGCGGTGGCGCGGAATGGGTCGGCGCGGAGGGCATCGACATCGAGGATCTCTTCGGTGACCTGTTCGGCGGGCGGGTGAGAGGCCGCGCCGGGCGGGGCCGCGGGCCGATCGCGGGCGCGGACCAGGAGGCCGAGATCGAGGTCACCGTCGAGGAGGCCTACCGCGGCGGCCGCCGCTCCATGACCATCAGCGGCCTCGGCGGACCGCGGACCATCGAGGTCAACATTCCGCCGGGGGTCACCGACGGGCAGCGCATCCGGCTGGCCGGCCAGGGCGGCCGTGGCGGAGACGGAGCGCCCGCCGGAGATCTCTATCTCATCGTCCGGCTCGCCCCACACCCGCGCTACAAGGTCGATGGACGGGATCTTTCGGTCGAGTTGCGCCTCGCCCCGTGGGAGGCGGCCCTCGGCACCTCTGTTTCTCTGGACACCCCCGGGGGCGAGGCCAAGGTGACCGTGCCTCCAGGCTCCTCGAGCGGACGGCGCCTGCGGTTGCGCGGCCGCGGCCTGCCCAATCCCCGGGGAAGGCCCGGTGACCTGTACGCCGAGATCCGGATCATGGTGCCCACCGAGTTGTCCCACGAGGAGCGGCGCCTGTTCGAGGAGTTGGCCGCGGTCTCCACCTTCAACCCCCGAGGTTCAGATTCCAGAAGCTCTGGCTCCAGCAGTTCCGACGCCAGGAGGCGACGGTGAACTACGCGCTCATACGGCCGACGCGCCTTGACCTCGAATCGTTCGCTCACACCACGAGTACGCATCCGGACCTGGTGCGGCGACTTGTCGAACTCGGAATCCTCGACGCCGACCAGGATCTCGCCGGAAACCTGTGGTTCTCCCCCAGGCAATGTGCGGCCATGGCCAGGATCCAGCGCCTGCGCACCGGATTCGCCCTGAATTACGCCGCTCTCGGGCTCGTGGTTGAACTTCTCGATCGCATCGCGGTGCTGGAGGCGACCCTTCAACACAGCTCTCGACGTACCGGAGGCAGACCATGGACATGAACAAGCTGACGCAGAAGTCCCAGGAGGCGTTGCACGACGCCCAGACCAAGGCCTTGCGCTTCGGCCACACCGAGGTTGACGGGGAACACCTGCTGCTGGCCCTGCTCGACCAGTCCGAGGGCATCGCTCCTCGGCTGCTGGAACAGGCCGGTGCCGACCCGGAGTGGTTGCGGGCCGAGATCGAGGGCGAGCTCGGCCGCCGTCCCCGGGTGACCGGGCCCGGCGTGGCGCCGGGTCAGGTGTACGTCACCCAACGCCTCTCCCGTCTGCTGGACGCCGCGGAGCGGGAGGCCAATCGGCTCAAGGACGAATACGTCTCGGTCGAGCACCTCATCATCGCCTTGCTCGAAGAGGGGAAGACGACGGCCGCCGGTCGGATGCTGCACGAACAGGGGTTGACCCGCGACTCCTTCCTGCAGGCGCTCACGAAGATCCGGGGGAGTCAGCGGGTCACCTCCGCGATGCCCGAGGTCGCCTATGAGGCCCTCGAGAAGTACGGCCGGGACCTGGTCGCCGACGCCGCCGCGGGCAAGCTGGACCCGGTCATCGGCAGGGACACCGAGATCCGCCGCGTCATCCAGATCCTGTCCCGCAAGACCAAGAACAACCCGGTCCTCATCGGTGACCCCGGTGTGGGCAAGACCGCCATCGTCGAGGGACTCGCCCAGCGCATCAACCGCGGTGACGTACCGGAGGGGCTGCGCGACAAGACGGTCTTCGGCCTCGACATGGGGTCGCTGGTGGCGGGCGCGAAGTACCGTGGCGAGTTCGAGGAACGCCTCAAGGCCGTACTGAACGAGGTCAAGGCCGCCGAGGGCCGCATCCTGTTGTTCATCGACGAAGTCCACACGGTCGTCGGCGCCGGCGCCACCGAGGGGGCGATGGACGCGGGCAACATGCTCAAGCCGATGCTGGCCCGCGGTGAGCTGCACATGATCGGTGCGACGACCCTTGTGGAGTACCGCAAGTACATCGAGAAGGACGCCGCCCTCGAACGCCGATTCCAGCCCGTATTCGTCGACGAACCCAGCGTCGAAGACGCCATCTCCATCCTGCGGGGGCTGCGCGAGCGGTTCGAGGTCTACCACGGTGTGAAGATCCAGGACAGCGCCCTCATCGCAGCGGTCGTGCTCAGCCACCGCTATATCTCCGACCGCTTCCTTCCCGACAAGGCCATCGATCTCGTCGATGAGGCCTGCGCGATGCTCCGTACTGAGATCGACTCGATGCCCGCGGAGCTGGACGAGCTCACCCGCCGGATGATGCGCCTGGAGATCGAGGAGGCCGCGCTCGCCAAGGAGGAGAAGGATCCTGCCACCAAGAAGCGGCTGGAGGACCTGCGGCGCGAGCTGGCCGACGTTCGGGGCGAGGCCGACGCGATGCGGGCCCAGTGGGAGGCCGAACGGCAGGCGCTGCGCAAGGTCCAGGAGCTACGCGCTGAGATCGAGCACGTCCGTGAGGAGGCGGACCGGGCCGAGCGCCAGTACGACCTCAACCGGGCAGCCGAGTTGCGGCACGGCCAGTTGCCCGAGCTCGAGAGAAGGCTGAAGGCCGAGGAGGAGCTGCTCGCGGCCAAGCAGGGCGAGCGGCGACTGCTCCGCGAGGTGGTCACCGAGGAGGAGATCGCGTCGATCGTGTCGCGGTGGACGGGCATCCCGCTCTCGCGGCTGAAGGAGGGAGAGCGCGAAAAGCTGCTACAGCTCGACGAGGTCCTGCACGAGCGCGTCATCGGCCAGGAAGAGGCCGTACGGCTGGTGTCGGACGCGATCATCCGAGCCCGGTCCGGTATCAAGGACCCGCGCCGGCCGATCGGATCGTTCATCTTCCTCGGACCCACCGGGGTGGGCAAGACAGAGCTGGCCCGGACACTCGCGGCGGCCCTCTTCGACACCGAGGAGAACATGATCCGCATCGACATGAGCGAGTACCAGGAACGGCACACCGTCAGTCGGCTGGTCGGCGCGCCGCCCGGATACGTCGGCTACGAAGAGGGCGGTCAGCTGACTGAGGCGGTACGGCGCAAGCCGTACTCCGTGGTGCTCTTCGACGAGATCGAGAAGGCACACGCCGATGTCTTCAACACTCTGCTCCAGGTGCTCGACGACGGGCGGCTCACCGACGCGCAGGGCCGGACCGTCGACTTCCGCAACACCGTCATCATCATGACCTCCAACATCGGCTCGGACTACCTGCTCGAAGGGATCACTTCCCACGGGGAGATCAAGCCCGACGCCCGCGAACAGGTGATGGCGCAGCTGCAGCGGCACTTCCGTCCGGAATTCCTCAACCGGGTGGATGACATCGTGCTGTTCAAGCCGCTGACCCAGCCGGAGATCGAGCAGATCGTCGGGCTGATGTTCGAGGATCTGCGCGCCCGGCTGGCCGACCGCGAGATCGCCCTCGAGGTGACGCCCGAGGCGCGGAGATTCATCGCCGAGCGGGGCTTCGACCCCGTGTACGGGGCGCGGCCCCTGCGGCGGTTCATCGCCCATGAGGTCGAGACCCGCGTCGGACGCGCACTGGTCGGAGGAGACGTCCAGGAGGGCGCCACCATCCGCGTGGTCGTCTCCGACGGGGAGCTCTCCGTCACCTACGACCGGCCTGGGAGCACCTGATGGTCGTTCAATGCCAGAACTGCGGACGGAAGAACCGGGTGCCCCCCGCGGCGTCGGGCACCCCGCGATGTGGCAACTGTCACCAGCCACTGCCATGGATCGCCGAGGCGGGCGACGACAATTTCTCCGAGGTCGTGGAGAAGGCGATGATCCCGGTCATTGTCGACTTCTGGGCGCCCTGGTGCGGGCCCTGCCGCATGGTCACCCCGGTGCTCGAGGAGCTGGCCCGGGATCTGGCGGGGCAGGTGAAGCTCGTCAAAGTAAATGTCGACGATACGCCCAAGCTTGCGGACCGTTTTTCCATCCAGGCCATTCCCACGCTGATGGTGATGAGCCACGGGGAGACGATCGCCGCGCAGAAGGGCGCGTTGCCCAAGGCGCCCCTCCGCGCGTGGGTGGACGAGGCACTGGCCTCCGCGCGGAAGAACATCGGCTGACATGGAATCGGAATCGCTTCCGGAGACCCCCGATCTGGAAGGTGCCTTTCCGCGGCTGAGCGAGGAGCAGATCAGCCGCCTCGCGAAGTACGGAACCCGGCGGCCCACGCAGGCCGGTCAGGTCCTGTACCGGGAGGGCGAGGAGTTCGGCGACTTCTTCGTCATCCTCGAGGGAAAGGTCATGGTCATCGAGGACTACGAGGGGGCAGCCAAGATCGTCTATGTGCATGGGCCGGGCCGCTTTCTGGGCGAGCTCGGCCTGCTCACCGGGCAGAAGGCGTTCCTGACGAACGTGGTGATAGAGCCGGGCGAGGTCCTCGCCGTCCCGGTCCCCCAGCTGCGCGCGCTGGTGGCGCAGGACTCCGTGCTCGGGGACCTGATCCTGCGCGCTTATATCATCCGCCGAGCGTTGCTGATCGAGACCGGATCCGGGTTCCGCCTCATAGGTTCGCGCTACTCGCCCGGCACCCGGCGGCTACGTGAATTCGCCGCCCGTAACCGGCTGCCCTGCCACTGGATCGATCTGGAGGAGGATGAGAACGCGGAGACCCTGCTGCGCCGGCTGGGCGTCTCCCCCGAGGAGACCCCGGTCGTGGTCCTGGGCGGTACCCAGGTGCTCCGTAATCCGAGCAACGCGGAGGTGGCCCGTGCCATCGGTCTTCCGGCCACTGTTTCCCGTGAAACTCTCTGCGACCTCGTCGTCGTGGGAGCCGGTCCGGCGGGTCTTGCCGCCTCGGTGTATGGAGCGTCGGAGGGCCTGACCACGATCACGCTCGATGCGATCGCGACCGGCGGCCAGGCGGCCACCGCGTCACGGATCGAGAACTACCTCGGGTTCCCGGCAGGGATCACGGGAGCCGAGCTGGCCGAGCGCGCGGTCCTCCAGGCGAACAAGTTCGGTGCCCGCTTCAGCGTGCCCGCGGAGGCGAGCTCGCTCGGCGAGCGGGACGGCGCCCACGCCATCGGGCTCGCCGACGGAACCTCGGTGCTGGCCCGGAGCGTCATCATCGCGACGGGTGCGCGCTATCGCAGGCCCGACGTACCGCGGCTCGAAGAGTTCGAAGGGACCAGCGTCTTTTACGCCGCCACGCTGAGCGAGGCCCTGGTCTGCCAGAACGATCCCGTGGTGGTCGTCGGCGGCGGGAACTCGGCAGGCCAGGCGACTCTGTTCCTCGCCGGGCACGCGGCCCGGGTCCACCTGCTGGTCCGCAATGGAGACCTGAACAAGGAGATGTCGCGTTACCTCGTCGACCAGGTCGAGCGCCATCCCGGGGTGGAGATCATGGTCCACACCGAGGTCCGCGAACTGGTCGGTCAGGACGGCGCGCTGGAGGCGGTCGTGGCCGAGGACAACCGCACGGGAGAGCGGAAGACCATCGAGGCCAAAGCGCTGTTCGTCTTCATCGGTGCGGCCCCGCACACGCAATGGCTGGCCGACACCCTGGCCCTCGACGATCGAGGCTTCATCCTCACCGGTGACACCGACGGCTGTTCATCGATGCTTCTCGAGACCAGTCGGCCCGGGATCTTCGCGGCGGGCGACGTCAGAAGCGGCTCGATCAAACGGGTCGCGTCCGCGGTCGGTGAGGGCTCGATGGCGGTCCGGCTCGTCCACGAACACCTCGAGAAGGAGGGCGCTCGAACCTCGGTGAGCTGAACTCTCGATCTGATCGATCGCCGAAGCGTGGCTCTGTCCCCGGTGGGCCCGTCCTCAGGTCCACAGATGCCGCAGACGCCATCCGTCCGTGCCTCCGGCGATCTCGGCGATGCCGGGTTCACCACCGGCGGTGGTCACGCCGACCCGGTAGAGCCGGCCCTCCCCGGGGGCCTGCCAGACGGCGAGAACGGATCGGACCTGCATCTTGCTGCCCCGCCAGTGGAATGCGGCGGGTGTCCCCGCCGCGGTGGTCTCTGCTCTGATGGGTTCGTCGTACAACTGAGGCACATCGAACATCCTATCGATGAAACCTTGTTCGTCCTGCTTCGCCGCGCCGTACGGCCGGGTCTACGCGGGCGGTGAGGCGGACATCCGGGCGAGGTGGACCAGGACGGGCCGCAGGCCGCGCCGTTCGTACAGCTCCTGCGCCCCGCTGTTGGCAGCCAGCGTACCGATGAACAGGTCACCGATGCCGAGCGTCTCCAGTTCGGCGTCCACCGCGTCCAGCAGGAGGGTGCCGACCCCGCGCCCGCGCTCCTCGGGCGCCACCGAGAGCGTCTCGACCTCGGCCATCCGGTTCCCGGTCACCCACGTGTCGTCGGGGCCGTCCTTCACGTGGACGAAGGCGTACCCGATCGTCTCTCCGTCGCGCTCGGCCAGCACCACGAACAACCCCTCGGACACAATCCACTCGTGGTAGCAGGCGAGCCGGATCTCCCAGGAACGCTCGTCCGGGTGATAGGCGTAGCCCGGCATCACGGTCTGGTGGTGGGCGTGCAGCGAGAGCCACAGTTGTTCGAGCCGCTCGAAGCTCTCGGCGCCGGCCTTGCGGATGACGATGCTCACAGCAGGATCGTACGATCAGCGTTTGTCCCGCTGCCCCTCGGCCATCCTCTCGGTGATCTTGTCGCTGCCGGCCCGGCGCTGGACGGCCGCCGCGAACGCCGGTGCGACGCCGCCGAGGAGAGCGCCGAGTCGCAGCGGCAACGGTGCCACGTCGATCTCCGCGACGTTCTTCTCGACCGCCCGTACGACCGCACGCGCCACGTCCGCAGGCGTACGGGTGCCAACGCCACGCGGCAGGGTCACGCCGGCGTCGGCGAACATGCCCGCATCACGGATGAAGCCGGGAAAGACCGTCGAGACCCCGACGCCGTGCGGCCGTAGATCGTCGCGGAGGGCCAGTGCGAACCCACGCAGCCCGAACTTGGTGGCGTTGTACATCGCGGCTCCGCCGGACGCGGCCTTGCCGGACAGCGAGTTGATGAAGACCAGGTGCCCGCGGCCGCGGGCGGTCATCTGCCCGGCGGCCAGGCGGGCCAGCACGATCGGGGCCCGCAGATTGACGTCCAGTGCCCGGTCGATCTCCTCGATGCTGTAGTCGGTGAGCAACCCGGAACCGGGCAGTGCCGCGTTGGCGACGATGACATCGAGGTCGCCCGCGGTGTCGAGCAGTTCCGCCACACTGGCGCGGTCGGCCAGGTCCGCACCTATCGCGCGGCCGCCGAGCTTCTTCGCGAGAGGCTCGAGGACGTCCGTCCGCCGGCCGGTCAAGACCACGTTCCCGCCCCGGGCGGCGATGGCGATGGCGATCGCCTGGCCGATTCCTCCGGTCGCACCGGTGACAAGGACATGTGCGCCGCTGAGTTCCATGGGGGAGATGATTACATTCCTGCCCGCCACAGGAACAGGATCAGGACGGAGATCACAAGAGCGGCGACGCCGAGAGGTGCCCCGCCGATGGCGATCAGACCGACGCCGACGAGCATGAGCAGGATCGCGGCGACCGTCAGGCCTGTGCCACTGGACGATTCGACAGGCTGTTCTCCCAGCTCACGCTCCCAGAGACCGAAGTCGTCCCGTGTGCTCATGAGGGCTCCCAGCCATCGTCTCCATCGACCCAGGTCTTCCCGGAATCCGGCAATACGGATATCTCGGATCGGTCACATGTCTTTCACCTTGCTGAATATCGGGCACCGCCGCAGGTCACCGTGATGACCAACCAAAAAGAGGTGACGAGTACGGGCGTGCACCGCACGGTTGCTAGGCTTCAGAGAACCTGGAGGCGCGTCTCTTGTGACCATTGCGCCCCCGGCATGGGTACTTAGCCGAGCTGTGAAGGGGTCCCACTATGAAGAAGCTGCTCGTTCTGGCACTGGTGGCTGTCGGCGGTTTCGCTGTCTGGCGTCGGCTGCAGCAGGACCGCGCCGAACTGGACCTGTGGACCGAGGCCACGTCCGTCGACGCCTGACGGACTGACACCCGTCCCCCGGCCACGCGAGGGATGTCGTGCCAGGGTGCCTCGGGCACCGGCGAGGAGCGTGGGGTGAGCGAAGCGTCGAAGATCACGCTCGCCTGTCTCGATCTCGCCGGTACGACGGTCGGTGACCACGGCCTCGTCGAGTCGGCTTTCGTTGATGCCCTCGCGACTCTGGGCATCGTCGCAGGCACGGCCGCATTCGACCAGGCCATGATCCGTGTTCGGGAGTCCCGTGGTCGGCCGAAGGTCGAGATCTTCCGGCAGCTGATCCCTGAGGGCGCAGCCGGGGGTGAGGTATGGGCTCGGACGGCCAACCTGTCGTTCGAGCGCTCGTACGACGCGGCCATCGATCGCGTGGGTCTCGCTCCCGTCCCCGGTGCCGAGGCGGCTCTCGACAAGCTGGCCGGCGCCGGGGTGCGTCTGTGTCTGATGACCGGCTTCAGTCGCGGCACCCTGGGCCGGGTGCTGGACACACTCGACTGGTGGAAGCGGGTGGATCTGGTGATCTGCCCAGATGACGTCGGCGGCCGCGGACGGCCCTGGCCCGATCTGGTGCTGACCGCCGCGCTGCGGCTGCAGGTCGAGGACGTACGGCACGTAGCGGTCTGTGGTGACACCGCCAGCGACATTCTGTCCGGACGTCGCGCCGGTGCCTCCATCGTGGCCGGTGTTCTGACCGGAGCGCATGACCGTGAGCAGCTGCTCGGCGCGGGTGCCACCCATGTCATCGACAGCATCGTCGATCTTCCGGACCTGGTGCTCGGCACCACCGGGTGACCAAGGTGTCCGACCGCCGGTACACTGATTTCGCTGTTCCCGGGGACTTAGCTCAGCTGGTAGAGCATCGCCTTTGCAAGGCGAGGGTCAGGGGTTCGAATCCCCTAGTCTCCACAACCCACAAAGGCCCAGGTCAGAGAGCATTTTCTCTGCCTGGGCCTTCGTCGTTCAAGAGGCGTTTTTTCGCTTCCGTGCCCGTTGCGTGCCCGATCGGTCTTTCGTGGCCTGCTTCTTGGCCTTCTTGAGCTGGGTCTTGGTAAGAGAGCGGGGCGTCGCACCGTGGGAGGCGCAGGACGAAGCGGGCTCCTCGCAAGCTGTCCTCTATGGTCAAGGTCCCGTGATGTGCTTCTGCGATCTGCCGGGCGATCGCGAGCCCGAGCCCGGTTCCTCCGGGGTCCCGGTCGCGGGAGTCCTCCAGCCGGGTGAAGCGTTCGAAGACCACCTCCCGTAGTTCGCCAGCGATACCGGCGCCGTCGTCAGCCACCTCCAGGACCGCCATGGACCCCTCGTCGGACACGATGATCGTCATCTGCGTATCGGCATGGCGGTTGGCGTTGTCGATCAGGTTGCCCACCAGGCGGCAGATTCGCAGCCGGTCACACTGAGTGAACACACCCTCCTGCAGCTTCCTGATGACCTCCACGCGACAGGGACGGCGGTCCAGCTCGACACCGACCAGCTCGGCGAGATCGGTCGCCTCCATGCACACGGGTGAACCGTCCAGCCGGGCCAGGGTCAGCAGGTCGGTGACGATCGCCTGCAGTCGTTCCGTCGCGGCGAGTACCGCGGTGGCCGTCCGCGGCCAGTCGGTGTCGTCGGGATACATCAGCCCCTCCTCCAGGTGGGCCCGCATGGCGGTGATCGGGCAGCGCAGGTCGTGGGAGGCGTCCGAGGTAAACTGCTGCAGCTGCTGGTAGGCGCACTCAAGGCGATCCAGGGTGGCGTTCTCGGTTTCGGCCAGGAGCTTGATCTCGTCCTCAGTCTTGGGTACCGGGACCCGGCGGTCGAGGCCGGTGGCGGTGATCTCCGCCAGTTCCCTCCGTATGGCGTTCACCGAAGCCAGGTCCTTTCCGACCCCCCGGAAAGTCCCGGCGGCCACCATCGCGGTCATCAGCACCGACGCACCGATCGCCAGGAACAACGCTGTGGAGTTCCCGTACCAGGGAACCGTCGGAACCGCCACGTTGAGCAGCCAGATCCCACCCGGCTGAGAATAGACCTTGTACGAGATGACGGTCATGCAGCCCTTCAGGCCCGCCGGACGGCACAGCGTCCGTTGCGTGCGCACGCTGCCGCCGTGGGTCGAGCGGAGGGTGGCGATCGGGGGCTTGCCGACGAGTTGCCGGGTCGCCGCGACCACCCGGTTGCGTGCGTCCAGGACCTGGATCGCCTGGACCTTGCCGTCCTTGCGGTCGGGCAGCACGGCCGGGAGGCGACCCACTTTGATGAGGGGCAGTACTCGGTCCCAGCCCGCCGTGGCCCGGCCCTGGGCCATAGTGGTCTCCTGGCTGCCCATCAAGAGGAGGAAGAGCACACTGAACCCGATGCACACCAGTGCCGCTACAGCGCCGACCTCCGATGCCCTACGAGACCGAAGCGACGATCGGTTCCAGTTCACCATCTGCCCCCCGAAGGGCGATGTGCTCGCCCGTTGAGTCAATGCAACCGCGAAATCGCGTCATAACGCCCCCAGGCGAGGCAAAGATTTCGCTGCCGATGTGGGTGGAGCTGCGGTGTGTGTCCGGGGTTCGAGTAACGAGTTTCAAGGTCCACAACCCACGAAGGCCCAGGTCAGAGAATGTTTCTCTGCCTTGGGCCTTCGTCGTTCAGGTGGCGTTCCCGCTTCCGTGCCCGATCGGTCTTTGGTGCCTGCTTCTTGGTCTTCTTGAGCTGTGCCTAGGGTGCATCAGAACGCCGCTTGGTCAGCTGTCTGGAGATGGATCGCATCCGGGGGAGGCGCAGGACGAAGCGTGTTCCGCGTTCGCTGTCCTGGATGGTCAAGGTGCCCTGGTGTGCTTCGGTGATCTCCCGTGCGATCGCCAGCCCCAGCCCGGTCCCCCCTGCGTCCCGGTCGCGTGAGGCGTCCAGTCGGGTGAAGCGGTCGAAGACCATCTCCCGCTGTTCGGCGGCGATGCCCGCGCCATCGTCGATGACCTCCAGAGCCGCCGTGGGCCCGTCGGCTCGCACACTGACGGTGATCTTTGAGGTGGCGTGGCGTTCGGCGTTGTCGATCATGTTGGTGTGCCCCCGGGTGATCCGCAGCCGGTCACAGTCGATGAAGACGTTCTGGCGTAGATCCTTGACGATTTCCTTCCGGTAGGTCCGGCGGCCCAGTTCGGCGCTGACCAACTGGGCCAGATCGGTCGGATTGCGGGTGAGGGGGGCGCGGGCGTCCAGCCGGGCCAGGGTCAGCAGGTCGGTCACGATCGCCTGCAGCCGTTCAATGCCGGTCAGCACCGCAGTCGCCGTTCGCGGCCAGTCGGTGTCGTCGGGATACATCAGTCCCTCTTCCACCTGGGCCAGCATGGCGGTGATCGGGCTGCGTAGGTCGTGGGAGGCGTCCGAGGTGAACTGCCGTAGCTGCTGGTAGGCGCCTTCTAGCCGGTCCAGGGTGTCGTTCACCGTTTCGGCCAGAGACCTGATCTCCTGGTGCTTGGGTACCGGGACCCGGCGGTCGAGGCCGGTGGCGGTGATCTCCGCCAGTTCTGTGCGGATGGCCTCCACCGGAGCAAAGTCCTTGCCGACCATCCGGAACGCCCAGGCGGCCATCATCGCGGTTATCAGCAGGGACGCGCCGATCGCGAGGACCAACGCTGTGGCGTTCCCGTACCAGGGGACCGTCGGAACCGCCACGTTGAGCAGCCAGATCCCACCCGGCTGAGAATAGACCTTGTACGAGATGACGGTCATGCAGCCCTTCAGGCCGGCCGGAGGGCACAGCGTCCGCTGGGTGCGCACGCCGCCGTCGGTGGAACGGAGGGTGGTGATCGGCGGCTCGCCGACGAGTTGCCGGGTCGCCGCGACCACCCGGTTGCGTGCGTCCAGGACCTGGATCGCCTGGACCTTGCCGTCCTTGCGGTCCGGCAGCAGGGCCGGGAGGCGCCCCAGTTTGATGAGGGGCAGCACTCGGTCCCAGCCCGTCGTGGCCCGACCCTGGGCCATAGTGGTCTCCTGGCTGCCCACGAAGACGAGGAAGAGCACACTGAACCCGGTACAAACCAGTGCCGCGACAGCGCCGGTCGCCAATGTCCTATGAGCCCGAAGCGATGACCCATTCCAGTTCAACATCTGACCCCCCGGACGTGAGGTACTCACCTCCTCTAAGTCAATAAACCGTGATATCGGGCGGTAATGTCTCAAAGCAACGCAAAGTTTCGGTGTGAATGACCTCACTCGACTTCAAGACCTGCTGCGGACGTCCAAAGCAACTATCGATCTTGAAGGGTTAGCGTTGCGTATCGTGCTCGGCTAATTACACCGATGTGTTTCCGCTGTACAACAGGGTGGTGAGGTATCCCAAGGGCGGTGGGCTGCCGGCCAAGGCGCGCGCCACGGGACCGGCCGCGCACGGCTGGGATGAGGACCAGCAGTGGACACTGGCCCGGGTCGCGCAGGTGATCAGGGAGTTGTTCGGGCAGGAGTACACCCTGCGGGGGGTGTCGTATCTGCTGCACCGGATCGGCTGGGATTTGATCTTCGTCCGTCTGATCAGCTGGCTGATGCTGCTCGCCCGATCTTCGGCCTCCAAAGATGTGGAGATTTTGGTGTTGCGCCACGAGGTCTCCGTGTTGCGGCGGCAGGTCTCCCGGCCGAAACCCCTGGCGGGGGAGGACGCCAAAACGGCGAGGAGAGCGTCGTCGCCCCCCGATGGGACCTGGACATATAGGAGCTGGACGATTCCGGACTTGGGAGGGGGAGGGGCCTCATAGTCTGTGCCGGCGGACGGGTGGCCCTTCGGTCGTCACCTAGTGGTTGCGGCTACTATCTTTTGAACTTCTTCGATTGAAGTTGCTACAGAGATACCAGATGGAAGGTTGGTCGGCCAGTCTTCACTGAGGTTTGCTCGCTGAGTCATATTGCCCTTAACCACCCCCGAGAATCCTATGATCCCAGTCCGGATATCTCGGTGAATTACTGGTCCACCAGACATGCCCGGATTGGCGATTAGGTCAAGAAAGAGCAGGGCTGTCTCGTCAACGCGCTTAATGCCACCGAGAATTCCCCGCTTAACCATCGGGAATGCAATCGGGGCGGTTCCAGGTTGAAGTTCAATGGAGTTCGGATAGCCGAGAACCATGATTTCCTGGGAGATAACTATTTGCGCACTGACGTCAACAGGAAAATTTTGTGGCACTATACTCCCTTCTAGTTCAAAAATAGCCACATCTGCAGCTAGATTTGGGTCGCCAATTCTAGTGAGCAACATCTCATGCGGCTCATCCAAATTGCTTATTCCTCTGAGTTTGACAAGCTCTTCACTGTCGCCGTTTGTTAGATGATTCGCAGTGATTAGATAAGATCCACCTTGCAATTCAATGACAAATGCGCTACCGGCGTTAACTTCTCCTTGAAATTGAAATACGCGGTGCCATACTTGAGACTCAACTACGAGCGGTATGTTCACAAGTAGAAGTGTAGGCCCAGTTAGGTAACCCGCGCTGGTTCATGTTTCAGAAATGCTGTTTCAGTCGCCGTTGAAGAGAAGGTATCGGTGTGGCTTGCGCTCGATCCTGCTGGTCAGACCGATGATGTCCAAGGCGGCCTGAGCCTCGCCGTCCGGTGCCTCTTCGGCGAGGCCTTGCAGTTCGGGGACAACGAGGCGCATCTGTGACCGATTGAAGACGGTGTCATCGTAGGGATCGACGCCAGCCGATCATGGGCATCTCCAGTCGTGATGCGCGCTGGCACAATGCCCCGATCGCCGGGTGGATGCAAGTTGCCTCAATGGTGCCGTCGTACGCCCGGTCTCCTACATGAGGTGACCGTCAGCCTGGCCAGGGTGGGCTACTGGTACGACCTCGAGGCTGTGCGCGCCGAGGTCGACCAGGACAGCGGCGAGGTCATCCTCGATGCGCTCGCTCTGGCCGGTGGTGGCTGGGGCGGCTTAACTACCTGTTCGGTGACGCGTTCCCGGGGTTGCAGGGCGGCGCGCAATGACGGGCCCTCATGAGCAGGCGCGGCGGCGCGGTGATCCTCCGCCCCACGCCAGCGGGTCAGCCCTGTGCCGCTGCGCCGTCCCACCTGACAGAGGCTCTCCCGTTCACACAGCGCGACTAAACTGATCGTTATGCGAGGAATTGGTCGCGAACGTGGCTCCGAGTCGGACCCGGTGCGGGAGCGCATCATCGAGACGGCCACCCGGCTGTTCGCCTCTCTCGGCTACGACGGAACCTCGGTCCAGATGATCGCCGACGCCGCCGGACTCGACGTCGCCACCATCACCGACCTTGTAGGCGGCAAACGCGACATTTACCTCGCGGTGATGGAACGGGCCCACCTGGCCACGCGGGCGATGTTCGACTCGGCATTCGCCGAGTTCACACCCGACCGGGCGGGGATCCACCTGCTGGCGGACCGCTATCTGGACTTCTGCGTGGACCACCCCGAGGTGCCCGAGCTGTGGATCCACCGATGGCTGTCGGACGCCGCCGACGTCACCGGGCTGGAGGCTCTTTACCTCAAGCCAATGTTCGACCGGCTCACCGACGCACTTCAGGGCCTCGTCGACACCGACGTGGACCTCGAGCTCGCACACTGGACCGTCATCTGGTGTGTCCGCGGCTTCTGCGTAGGCGGTGTGCTCAACGCGAGCGGCCAGCCCGAGGGGCCGCGCAACACCGTGTTCCTCCGGCGGTTCCGTGCGCACCTTCACCGGCTCGTCGACCGGATGCTCGAACTGGACCGATGACGACAGGCTCTGTGCACTCGCGCCCGGCTGGAGCCGTACCGCTACGCGGCAGGCTGCAGCGGCTGCCGAGCGCATCGAGTTGTGGACGGCTGAGTACGAACGGCGGGTAACGGCGGCCAGTGAAGCGGCCGGCGGCCGGGCGGTGGATCTATGCAAGATCTGGCGTGCGGTAGCGCGCCGGTCGAAGGTGATGGTGTGGTCGCCCGCGCACCGGCGTATTCCTCTCGATTGGGCGCGGTGGCACCGGTTGTGGATCATGCGTTGCTTAGCGGGCCATCCCGCATGTATCCCGCGCCGTCACGACCCCATGCTCATCGTTCTTCAGCCGGGGTGCCGGATGAGAAGTGGGTCACCCTTCTGAGGCCTCGCATACCTGCTGACCTGCTGATGGTCGCTCGACGGCGACCCTCTCGACGTTGATCATTCCGTTCCATGATTCTTGATCGCTTCGACCAGCGTTCAGTTCAATTTCGCCCGAATAGTGTTCGGCGACCATACCTTCTGGCGGTCTGTCTATGTATGTACCGTTACGGAGGCTTTGTACATGTCCGAACTTTCTCGCAGAGGCTTCCTCGGCGCAGCCGCAGCGGTCAGCGGGGTCGCAGTGGCCGGTGCGGCAATGCCCGCCAACGCGCAGGCTTCCCCTCGTCGGCATGGGGACATCCGGGACATCAAGCACGTGGTGATCTTGACGCAGGAGAACCGCAGTTTCGACCACTACTTTGGCTCCCTCAAGGGTGTCCGCGGCTTCGGTGACCGCTCGACCATCACGCTGCCTGGCGGCCTGTCGGTGTTCCAACAGCCGACGACGCCGCCCGGCACCCCCGTAACGACCACCCAGTACCCGTGGCGGCTGAGCGACGCCCCCGCTTCGGGCTACCCGGCCGGTCACCAGCCGCCCAGTTCGGAGGTCGGCGCGCAGGGTTACGGCGGGACGCCGCACAGCTGGGACGACCAGCACGGTGCCTGGCAGGGCGGGTTGATGAACGGCTGGGTGGACGCGAAGGGCG